>NZ_JBCJKS010000024.1:0-40733 GCF_039822565.1 Corynebacterium sp. SA-MJD20WY100
GCCGTGGCCTACCCCGACCGCTTCGACCAATACCTCTAAGAAATCAAGCCCCACACACAATCAACTTGACACGCTCCCACGTCACCGATTTCGCCGACCCCATCATCTCAGCCAGCCGGTACTCCGTCGATTCTGCGTCGAAACTCGCCACCGGAAACAAGCCTTTACGGTACGGCTGGTAGTACGCGCGAGCCTTGAACTTGTCGCCCTCGGACAGACGATCCTGCGTGTCTTCGCCCGCAGGCACATGCTGGAACATGTACGTCGGGATAGACACAGGCTTCACAATGGTCTTCTCCGTGACCTTGCGGGCTTCACGCTCCTGGGCAGCGACGAACACGTTGAGGAACAACGTCTGCGCGCTGGGGAACACCCCCACTGTCACGTCATGGGACATGCCATTTACAAAAATTTCGGCCTTAACTTTCAACGAGTTCAACGTACCCGCATCCACGTGACGCGAAATCTTATTGGAGGGGCACCATGTTAGTGTTCTGAGCATGGTTAAATGAATCAGCACGCATGGCTGTACCAAAGCTCTTTTAGACTACCAACTATGAAACGCACCGTCTTGGTCGACAACGCAATGAAACCAACGGAAAATGCGTCATCGCTTCAGATTCGGAGCAGGATACCTGATTATGAATGACGCGAAGAATGGCTTCCTTGCGTCCTTGCCCGATTCTCAAATTCGCCACTCGCTACCATCCTCCAGGAGGTAGTCGGAGCCGCCTCCACAGGCCTCGACCGGGCAACCGTTCCAGGTCTTAGAGACGTAGCCCATGATCTGCGCGGCCGTGGCCAGAGGATAGTCGTAATCGACGTGGCCATTGACGCGCGTGGCGGACTTATTGACGGCGTCGACGAAGAACTGGGAGATCTCGGCGTAGTTCCACCAGACTTGGAGGATCTCGCCAATCTGCAGGTAGGTTAATTGCTCCGGAAGTCGGCCGAAATGCTCCTGAATCCAGGACCGAACAAGGTCTTTGATCACCGGATGGTGGGCGCCGCAGTCGCACCAGCCCATGCCCTTGTCGGGAATGCCCCAGACATCGGGGGCATCGGAAGGCTTGGCGGCCGTGCGCTTGGCCGGCGTCGGGGTCAGCGGCTTCGTAATCGTTCTCATGTTGATCTCCTTAGAACGTTCATGTGCTGCAGAGTCGCGGCCTCAACTGATGAGCTGAGTGGGGGTACTGCGTTGATGAAAGTGAGTTTATAAAAGGGGTCGACATGAACCGCTGGAGCGAGGTTGACCACCACGCGGTTGCGCACGTGGAAATGCCCGCAACGCAGGAGCGATGCGGGCATGGTAGGAGTAACGCTACTCCCCTATGATATGGCGGAACCTAGGCAGCGACGGGTTCCTGAGCGGCTTTACGCTCGCGGCGGATACCGCGGAGGTGCTGGACAACCGTGACGATGGCTGCGCCGGCGAGGAAGATGTAGATGCCGATGGAGATGGGGCCATCGGCAAGCGCGGAGAGCTCGCCACCGGAAATGGTGAGCGCGCGGCGAAGCTCAACCTCGGCCAGCGGCCCCAGGATGAAGCCCATGAGGACCGGCGCGACCGGCATGTTGTACTTGCGCATGAAGAAGCCCAGAATTCCGAAGCCGAGCATGAGGGCGACGTCAACGATGGAGGCACCCACTGCGTAGACACCCAGCGTGGCCAAGACGGCAATACCGGCGTAGAGGTAGTTGTGCGGAATGTAGAGCAGCTTTGCCCACATCGGCGCGAGGAACAGGTTCAGCGTCACGAGGACGATGAGGGCCAGGAAGAGCGACGCGATGAGTGTCCACACGAGGTCACCGGAACGCTCGAAGAGGAGCGGTCCGGGCTGCAGACCGAATTGCTGGAACGCGCCCAACAGGATGGCGGAGGTGGCAGACGTGGGCAGGCCGATGGCGAGCAGCGTACCGAGCGACGTACCCGCCGAGGAGTTACCGGCGGCTTCCGGTGCAGCAAGGCCGTTGATGGAGCCAGTCGTGCCAAAGTCCGTCTGGCCCTTCTTCTTCGCGATGCGCTTCTCCGTGCCGTAAGCCATGAAGGTCGGTACCTCAGAGCCGCCGGCCGGGATAAGGCCGAAGGGCGCGCCGAAAGCGGTACCACGCAGCCAGGATGGGAGTGCGCGGAAGAAATCGGCCTTAGACATCGTCGCCTTGGTAGCGCCGAGCTTAAAGTCTGGCGGCGAGACCTTGATGGTCGCTGCGGTGTGGAGGATCTCCCCTACCGCGAGCAGGCCGACGGTCACAACCACGATGTCGATACCGTCGAAGAGCTGCGGGATGTTGAAGGTGAAACGTTCCGTACCGGACGGGCCATCAATGCCAACGAAGGACAATGCCAGACCGATGGCAAGTGCACCCAGACCACGAATGATGGATTCGGAGACGACCGAGGAGATGGCGAAGAACGCGAAGACGGCGAGGGCGAAGTACTCCGCTGGGCCGAATTGGGTGGCAAGTAGGACGAGGTACGGAGAGAAGAACGCGACGATGAGCGTCGAGATGAAACCACCGATGAACGCACCGATCGCGGCGGTCGCAAGGGCCGTGGCTGCACGTCCGTCGCGAGCCATGCGGTGTCCTTCGAGTGAGGAGGCAATGGCCGAGGCCTGGCCCGGCGTGTTGAGCAGGATGCCAGCGGTCGAGTCGCCGAAGAGACCACCGAAGTAGACCGCCGAGAACATGATGAAGGCGCCGGTGGGATCGAGGGTGAACGCGATAGGCAACAGCAGGGCCACTGCCATCGACGAGCCGAGGCCGGGCAGGACGCCGACCGCAGTACCGAGCACAGCGCCGATGACGAGGTAGATGAGGTTGGCTGGCGTGAGCGCCGCGCCGAAGCCCGCAATGAGTGAAGTCAGTTGCTCCATGATTTAGATACCTCCGAAGAAGCCGGCTGGAAGGTTGAGTCCCAAGCCCAAGGCGAAAATGAAGTAGGTCACTGAACCCACAATGAAGCTGATGGCGAGATCCCGCGGCCAGTTCTTGCCGCCCAATAGCTGGGAGATGGCGAAGAAGAGAAGCGACGAGGTGAGGATCCACCCCAGGTACGGAAGCACCGCGATGGTGAGGACGAAGGCCACGACGACGGCACCCCACGTCTTCCAGTCCGTGGGCGGGTTAGTGTCTTTCGCGCTGGGCGGGAGGTCTGCGTCCGCGTCGTCACTCAGCGTGGAGATGTGACGCTCGTCTTCGTCGATGCCGCCGAGGTCATCAAGCAGGTCCGTCGAGACGTTGCTGGACGTATTGTGTGTCGAGTCATGCAGGCGCTGCGGCTTGGCGAAGACATCCGCCGCCAGGACTGCGGCGAGCACGAGGCAGGCGATGCCCACTCCCGTAGGCAGGAAGAGCGGACCGGGGATGGTCTCACCGATGACCTGGATGGTCGAGCGCCCCAGCAGCATCCACAGGCCCACAAGCCCCAGGAGCGCGGCAAGCACGAGCTCGCCGTAGTTGCGCTTCGCCGGCGTCTTGTCCGGCTTTGCTTTCGTTGCCGTTGTCATAGTCCGAGCACCTCCACGAGCTCGATTGCGTTCTTGTGTTCTTCTTCGAAGAAGCGGGTTGCGTCATCGCCGGTGACCAGCGCGTCGGACCAGCTATTACGCTCGGCCATCTGCGCCCAGTCCTCGGTGTCATGGACTTCTTGGAGGATGTTCGTGAGCTCCTGGCGAGCTTCGTCGCTGATTCCCGGAGGCGCGACAAATCCACGCCAGTTCGACGCAACGACGTCGACGCCCGACTCCGTAAACGTTGGGATGTCATCGAGTCCTGGTTGGCGCTCCGCCGAGGAGATACCCAGGACGCGCAGAGTGCCGTTTTCGACCTGGTCCTGGACTTCCTTGTAGCCCGTGTAACCAACATCGACGGAGTGAGAGAGTAGCGAGTTGAGCAGATCGCCTCCGCCTTCGAACGGGATGTACTTCATTTCGTCAACGGTGAGACCAGAAGCGAGTGCCGTCTTCGACGCGAGCAGGTGGTCCGTGTTACCGATGGATGCGCCGCCCACCGCAATAGACTGCGGGTTGGACTTCCATGCCGCGACGTAATCCTCCATCGTCTGGTAGGGCGAGTCCGCGGGGACAACCACCACCGAATACTCTTCGGTGTACTTCACGACGGGCGTGACATCCGAGATCTGGACGCCGGGCTGAGCAATTTCCGCGGAAGCAATCATGCCGCCACCGGTGACGAGAATCGTGTTCTCGTTACCCGTCATCTCCGAGAGCTTAGTGAGCGCAATCGTGCCGCCCGCACCCGGAATATTGACGACCTGGACGTTGCCCACAATGTTGTGGTCACGAGCGACTTGTTGGATGGCTCGAGCTGTCGTATCCCAACCACCACCGGGATTCGCACCGGCGATGATGGTGAGTGATGAACGCGATGTCGCGCCCGATCCCACGGCAGCAGAGAACCAAAGTCCTGTTGCTGTGAGTACGAGCGCCACGACCGCGAGTATCGGTGTGAGTGCCTTTTTCACGTTTAATCCTTGGGGAGAGCGTTGTCATACCTTTAGCCTCTTTTGGGGCATGGATACTCAATATAGCGCCCCATTGTGATGGGGGACACCCGCTCCCCTGGAGCGAGAGCCGAATT
This sequence comes from Corynebacterium sp. SA-MJD20WY100, assembly GCF_039822565.1. Classification (NCBI taxonomy): domain Bacteria; kingdom Bacillati; phylum Actinomycetota; class Actinomycetes; order Mycobacteriales; family Corynebacteriaceae; genus Corynebacterium; species Corynebacterium sp. SA-MJD20WY100. Next base: position 4,603 of record NZ_JBCJKS010000024.1, read on the forward strand.
ACATTCATTTTGTCTATCAACCCGCAAGGTAAATCTGTGTGACGTAGGATTCTTTTCTGTGAGTGCTCCGAAGTTCTTCCGCTGGACAGCAGCCATTGTTCTCGCGCTGCTGCTCGGTTCTCTCTTTTCCTACTTCGGGCTCGCCGCCGCGTGGATTCTGGCTGGCATTCTCGCCTCTGCCACCGTGGCGATGACGACGCATCACGAACTCCCGCTTCACCGCCTGATTGACAAGTCAGCGCGGGGTGTCATTGGCGTACTGGCAGGCATACCCATGGCAGTAGTGACACTCGATGAGCTCACCGCCGTCGCTTTGCCAGGCCTCCTCGTCTCGATCCTCACCATCGCGATTGGCTTCGGTTTTGGCCTCCTCCTCGCGAAACGGGAGCCAAGTATCTCCTGCCCGGTAAGCCTCAAGTACGGCAAGGTCGAGCGTTGGCGAGCGCGCGTCATGCTGCCGACGCTTCAGCGCGACGGCACGCGGCTCACCATCATGAACCGGAATTAGCCGCAGCTCCGGTGAAGTCCCTGGGCATAGACGTGCCCAGGGCAGCTGGGCGGCCGCGCACAGTCGCGCGCTGTTGCTCTCGGTGTTGGTGTTGCGATTGCCGCTTCAACGGTTGTCGCGCCGGCACATGCCGCTATCATCTCCGGAAACACGTCCACCTGCACCCGCGAATTCACATGGGCAGAAACGGGCCAGCTCAACAACGGCCCCTACAATTTCTTCTACCAACTGCGTGAAAAGATGGCCGCGTCGCTAACCTCAGATGAGGCGCGTGCGCAGCTCGACGCGTACCAGCAGGCCGCGCGCAGCGGACTCAACGACGAAGCGCCGACCGACAAGGTTGTCGCGGAGGCCCTCGCCGCGGGCTACACCCAGGATGAAATCAAGGACTACCTGCTGCTCATCATGGACTCGGAGCTTCCCGAATACGGCGTTGTCACGACGCATCTTCTCACCCAGGATCCGACGGACGCTATCAGTTCTGGTGAAGCCAACAGCAACTTCACGCCGGTGCTGCCGACGGAGTCCGAGCGCAGTGACGCACTGAAGCAGGCCATCGCTGGCATCGATGAGACGACTGCCACCGACTACGCCGCATGGTTGGAGAAGGTCGCTGCCGCGGATAAGAAGGCAGTGGAATTCTGCGAGAAGGGCACCATCGGTTCTTCCATCGTCGACTACCCCACCGGCGGTGCCAGCGATGCCGACATCCTGTCCTCTGAGGAAAAGATTGCGCTCTCCAGCGACGACCCGTCGAACCGGGTTCCGGAGTCGGTGTCCTCGAAGGCAGCCATCGCGGGTCCGATCCTGGGTGTGCTTGCGATCATCGCGGCCGTAGCGGGCGCGCTGCAGCTGCCGCAGGCTCAGCCCATCATGCGCCAGCTGCGCTCGCTGCTCGGGGTGTAAAGCGCACGCGACGCCGAGATTGGGGGCTCGGCGTCGCGAGGGGGCATCGGCAAGCGGGGTGGGCTTGCTAACGCAGCGGGTCGAAGTCCCGAATCTCCGGCAGGGGCTCCCCTGTCTCGATGAGGTGCGCCAAGGCGCGGCCGGAGGCGGGGCCTAAGACGACGCCCCACATGCCGTGGCCGCCGGCAACAAAGACGTTGGGCGCTTTGGTCGCGCCAATAAGGGGCAGGCCGTCCGGGGTGACGGGGCGGGAGCCGACCCACTCGTCTTGACGGTCCTCGAAATCAAGGCCGGTGAACATCTCCTTGGCGGCCTTAACCATGGACTGAACACGCTTGGGGTCGAAGGGAGCGTCGGCATCGCGGAACTCCATGGTGCCAGCAATGCGTAAGCGGCCCTCGTACGGAGTACAGGCCAGGCGCTGCGCGGGCAGGTAGACGGGATACTCGGCGGGGTTCACGCCTCCGGCACTTTTTGAAGTCGATGATGAACGGGCTTCCTCGCACATCCACGAGTCGACCATCTCGTCGTAGACGTCGAAAGGTAGAAGGCACCTACCGGTCTCTTAAACGATGGCGTAAACGCCCCACGTCAGGAGGAATCCGGTTACTCCAAATACAGTCGAAAGAAGCGTCCACGACTTAAGCCCCTGTTTCACTGACAGCCCCAAGTACTTGGTAACAATCCAGAAACCAGAGTCATTGACGTGCGATAGACCAAGAGCACCAAAACCGATGGCCAACATGACCAACGAAGTCTGAGCAGTGCTAAGACCCGCATCAATAATCGGCTGATTAATCAGACCCGCCGTTGTAAGCATCGCTACCGTAGCGGATCCTTGTGACGCGCGAAGTGCTAGCGAGAGCAAGAACGCCATGAGAATCAACGGCATATGTGCGTTCACAAGGATGTCTGATAGAACCTTTCCAATACCGGATTCCACGAGAACATTAGCGAAGCCACCGCCAGCACCAGTGACAAAGATAATGACCGCCACTGCTGGAAGCGCTGAATCCATGACGCTGGATCCCCGTTCGAGGTTCCAATGCTGCTGGCGACCGATGAAGAACCACGCAACGATCACAGCTATCAGGAGCGCGACCGGAGAGCTGCCAATGAAGCTTACGAAAGTATTCACCGTCGTACCTTCTTTTGTCAGCATCTCACCGGTAGTTCCCACCATGATCAGAACAATCGGAAGTAGGATCAGACCGAGGATGAGAAACGGCGACGGTGCCACTCCAGTCGGGCCCATATCTTCGAGCTCGACAGGAGACTTGCCGCGCTCAATCTTCTCAACTTTCAGTAGCTTGGCTGCAAAGAAACCAATCGCAGCAGTGATTGCCGCGATGGGCAAACCAAACGTAAGCATCATGCCCACATCCGAGTCTAAGACCCCAGCTACCGCGACTGGTCCCGGGTGCGGTGGAAGCGTGACATGCACAGTTAACAGTGCGCCAGCAACCGGCAGACCGATCTTGAGAGGATCTTGCTTGGCTACCGCCGCAAATCCAAATATTATCGGCGCGAGAATAATGAATCCGACGTCGAAAAATACGGGGATGCCTAGGATGAACGCAGCAAGCGTCACCGCGCCGGCGACTTTTGCGGGACCAAGACGGGTCGTAAAGTATTGAGCAACCGCCTCCGCGCCGCCGGATACTTCTATCATCTTGCCGAGCATGGCACCGAGGCCGACCACGACAATTACTGATCCAAGGGTTTTCCCAACACCGTCGGTAACGGTGGAAACCGCGTCCGCTAAAGGGATACCGGAGCACAAAGCCGTGGCGATAGATACACCGATTAATGCCACGAAGGCCGGTACCCGTAGCCAAATCACGAGTAATAGAAGGACCGCGACTGCTACGACGCCGAGTCCTAGGAGCGCCATGCCCGTCACGGTTATGCGTCCTGCGCCTTAGTCGGAGCCACGATACGGATAATTGAGGAATCATCCATAGCACCTTGTCCACGGACAAGGCCAGCGAGGTACTGCTGTTCAGCAGCTGCCGCAAGCGGCACACCAATTCCTGCCTTCTTGGCTGCAGCAGTCACAATACCCATGTCTTTAACAAAAATATCCAGGCGACTCTTCACCTCAGCCCCGTCTTCGTTATATGCCTCCAACATTCGCTGGCCACGATCGCCGAGCATGAACGAGGAAGCAGCGCCGCTCATCAATGCATCAAGCGCCGCGGCTGGGTCAAGCCCCAAACGGTCTGCGAGAGCTAGAGCCTCTCCTGCAGCAGCGATGTGTACACCACACAGGAGCTGATTGACAGTCTTTAGCGCCTGCCCTTTACCCGGGGCATCGCCAACGATGACCAAGTTAGAAGCCATCTCTTCCAGTACCGGACGAATCTGTTCTACGACGGTAGGTTCTGCGCCAGCTGTCACCAGCAAGTCGCCTTCTCCTGCGCGGACTGGACCACCAGAAACCGGAGCATCCACGATGTTCAGGCCGATTTCTTTTAGCCGTTTTGCGGCATTTTCGACAGCTCCGATGCCGACTGTAGAAGTCAACAGCACTACAGCACCCGGAGTCATGTGGGAAGCAATATCTCCGTCACCGAAGAGGGCATCAAGAAGCTGTGCTTCGTTTCGGACGGCGAGGAGAACGACATCCGCGCCCTCGGCGGCATCTGAAGCGTTTGTATAGGTCTCGATACCGGCCGCCTTAGCGAGGTCCAAACGCGGTTGAGCGATGTCGACGCCTCGAACCGTGAAATTCTTGGCAAGGTTCGTGGCCATAGGAAGTCCCATAGCCCCCATGCCGACGACAGTAACAGTGAAAGACATTGTATTCTCCTAAAAAGTTTTGAGATAATTGCTTGTTTGCGTAGAGACTCAGTTAGAGCATCGAAAGACTAACTGGAAGTACTCGCAGACAACGTGTCCACGACCTCAGCAAGCGACGTATCAGTTCCGACATTGCCTGCGAAGACAATGTATGGGACACCGGTCGCCGGACCTTCCTGGGTGGTCCAGAGTGAGATGATGCCGGGTTGCATTGGCCCGATGACTATCGCACGAGTCATTTCGAGTCCCTTGGAAGCCACATCCGATGAGGTGATTCCGCCTTTGGCGATAACGAAGCGTGGAGTAACTCGGTGAACGATTTGATTTACGGTGCCGACTAAGGCAGCAGAGACGGCACGGGCGATGGCGAGCGATTCGTCGCCATCTTCGCCCTTGACCAGTTCACGGGAGGTATGAAACACAACGTTTCCAGCGGCCAGCTTGGCAGTGACGGTATCAACAAGCTCTGCGAGATAGGCCTCGCTTCCGTCGCTCAAGACACGGCGAACGTCGAGCTCCACCACGGCAGGATTGTTCCTCTCGAGAAGTTGATTGAGCTGTCGTGTCGTCGTTGGCACGTGAGACCCCACCACGATGAGTCCGCCCTCTGCAAATTCTCCTTGCGTGGAGGAGCGTCGTGCTGTTTCTATCCGTGCCGGGGTCAACGGGGTCGGAACATCCTGACCAATTCGGGCTCGGACAAAAGGTGGGCCGACGCGGTAAATGAAGTGCTTCCCTTGCGCCTCTGCTTTGATGAGCCCGAGCGAGAGCAGTCGTAAATCATCCTCAGTCACAATGTCAGGGACGACAGGCTGGCGATCGTTGGCTTGGACAAGAACCTCAGCGATTGCGTCAGCACCGGCGCGGATCACGTTCAAATCAAGCCGTAGTACTTGGGCTGCTTTCACTGCACCGCTAGTCTTCTCTTCAATCCACTCAGGGAGGCGGGAGTTGGTATAACCGAAGGTCGCGTCTTCCGCGAACTCGGTCTCCCCCACCGGCTTGAAGCCTTCTGCAGTATTCCCCGCGTAATGAGTTGAACCGACCGTAATACGACCAGCGTCTCCGAAAGCCGGGACAATAACGAACCCATCGACGGTCGCACCATGAGCTTCAACCTTATCGGCGAGGGTATCTGGCTCCAGCGGGTAGTGCCCACGCAATGTCGAATCGCTGCGTGAAACGAATGAGATATCAATGCCACGAGCATCGGCAGCCGCGAAAGCAGCATCAGCAACGTCCTTATTGATTGCCTCCGCGTCGACTGGTGCCAACGAACGAGAATTGGTCATGACGTAAATGGCTGGTGCATTTTGCTCAAATGCCCATGCAAGATCAGCTTCAGTCCAGCGCGTCAATACCGGCAAGTCCGCAACGGATTGCGTACCAGTTGGATCATCATCCAAGACAATCAACACTTGATGCGGGGCAGCATCCACGGCTTCACGAACCTCATCTGCAGAAACCTCGACGCCTGATGCGTAGCCTGCTGTGAGCTCCGCAAGTGATTGAATGGTCACTCTAACTCCTTAGTGCTTAGACCTCTGAGGACTTGAAGTTAAGACTAGCGCCCGTGGCAAGCGCAGGAAAGTACTTTTCCGTTTTTCACCCCCACTAACCCGCTGCATCAAAGGGTTAAGTACGGTGAAACACTACGTAAACAGCCGATTGTCGTTACAAACTTTCCACTTGCAAACGGCCAATGGTGGCCCCCAAATGGGTTAATGTTCTCCCACCAACCGCTGCAAATCATCAAAAGTCTGCGCCATGTGCGCGCGCATCGCGTTCTTTGCTCCTTCTTCATCACTTGCCTTGATTGCAGAATAAATTCGGCGATGATGTTCTTGCGCACGTTCGGCGACCTCCAATACAGCGCTTGTCCGCAGGCGCGATGCCGCCAGCTCCCCCTGGAGAGGAATCATGAGCGCAGTAACGACCGGGTTCTTGGTGGCTTCAAAAACTGCATTGTGGAATTCGACGTCAAATTTCGCTATGCCAGCGACATCATGAGCTTCCAAGGCCGCGTCATAAGCATCAAGTGCCGTCTGCATTCGATCTAAATCACTATCCTCAGCACGCGCTGCTGCATGACCGCAAGAACCAACTTCGATCATTCGACGCACCTCGGTGAGGTGGAAACCGACTTCGCCGGGAGATAATGTCCGAGAAATAAAGTCGACGCGGCTGCGCACATCACTCCATTGATCCAGCGGAGCAACGAAAGTACCTCGACCATGGACTACTTCCAGCACTCCACGATCTGCAAGTGTGCGGACGACCTCACGCATTGTTGGGCGCGAAACGTCAAGAAACTCCGCTAGCTTCGCTTCACCCGGAATCGCTTGCCCTGGCTCGAATTCTTTGTCGGCAATAGCTTGCATTATGCGATCAATGCCCTGAGTGACACGGTCCTTACGCATGATGACAATCTCTCCTACGCTGCAGTCCTCTAAGGTCTGCGTCCAATGACAACGACTACTTATCCATCATACAAACAGCACCTCAGAGGACCTGGGTTTCCGCCTAACTATTGAAAGGTGCATCCCTCTTCACACCTCGCACGCCATCCTAAATTGGCGCAGGCGAGTCTTCTCCGCGGAGTTTGCCGGATAGGCTGGTGCCCTACTCAAGCTCAGTCCCCGCGTCTTCCGGAACGTACGCCTTAACAGCAGTCGCATAATTTGTCAGATTAAAATCTGACTTCCGGAGTAATGCCAAAGAACACCGAACCTTACGCAGTGACGTCGATGGCAACTTGTCTACTAACGCAGCGGGTCGAAGTCCCGAATCTCCGGCAGGGTCTCCCCCGTCTCAATAAGGTGCGCCAGGGCGCGGCCGGAGGCGGGGCCTAAGACGACGCCCCACATCCCGTGGCCGCCGGCAACAAAGACGTTCGGGGCTTTGGTCGCACCGATGAGGGGCAGGCCGTCCGGGGTGACCGGGCGGGAGCCGACCCACTCGTCTTGGCGGTCCTCGAAATCAAGGCCGGTGAACATCTCCTGGGCGGCCTTGACCATGGACTGAACACGCTTGGGGTCGAAGGGAGCATCAGCATCGCGGAACTCCATGGTGCCAGCGATGCGGAAGCGGCCCTCGTACGGAGTACAGGCCAGGCGCTGCGCGGGCAGGTAGACGGGATACTCGGCGGGGTGCGCGCCGGTATCGACGCTAAAGGAGTAGCCGCGGCCGGCCTGGACCCGGGTGCGCACGCCGAGTTTGCGCGCGAGCTTCGGCAGCCATGCGCCGGTGGCAAGGACCACGTAATCGGCTGGGAGACGCTCGCCGGTGGAGAGCTCCACCACAGGCTTGCGGGTGGACTGAACATCCACGACGGAGTCGCCGGTGCGGATGGTGACGCCGCGGTCGCGGAGGGCATCGGCAAGCTTGTGGCAGAAGGGGCCCGGCTCAAAGTAGCGCTGATTGCCCATCTGGAAGACGAGCTGCGCGTTATCGCTGAGGAAGGGCACGAATTCGCGAGGATTGGCGACCTCCTCAAAGGGAACATCCTGGCCGTGGCGCACGGCGCCTTCGACCTCATGGATGAAGCCCTCGGCTTCCTGCTCGTTCTTGAAAGCGATGATGAACGGGCTCTTCTTCGTCCAGGATTCGACGCCGCCGTCGACCATCTCGTCATAGGCGTCGAGTGCCTTGAGATCGATGGGCGTGAGCGCAGCCATCGTCTTATCCCAGGCCTTCTGGGTGGCGTGCGCCATGAAGCGCACGCCAAAGTCGATGACCTGCGGGCTGGGCGGAAGCGGGACGTGGAGGGCGGCATCCGGATTGAAGAAGGCCTGCGGGGTGTAGCGCCACAGCTCCGTGTTGGCCAGCGGAATGGTCTTGCCGGGGCTCAGCCACCCGGCGTTACCCCAAGAAGAACCGGCGGCAACACCGTCGCGGTCGATGACGGTGACCTCGTGGCCTTTCTGCCGGAGGAACCAGGCCGTGGACAAGCCGACCATGCCTGCGCCGACGACGATCGAATGTGGGGTGGACTGGGATGCTGCCATGGACTGCTTCCTCTCAGGGTGTCGAGTGGGTGTGTTGTGCGTAGAGCCCTTGTGGGGCGTGCACAGTGGGGTGTTAATTGTGAGTCATATTACTACCGCATTGGTGGTTGTGTGGGCGAAATGACGTCTGGATTAAGTGGGTGCTGTGGGACCTCGGCAAAGGTGGCTGATAGCTCGGTGCGGCGGGGTGATTGATGGCCCGGCGCGCGCAAAGCGCCGCCATCAAGGGAGGATGGCGGCGCTGTATGTGGTGGCTGTTAACGGCGGTGATGGACTTCCGCCAGCTTGTAGACCGGGGTGTCGAGGCCCTCGTAGCGGGCCTTCAACTGGAGCGCGAGGTAGCGCGAATAGTGGCGCGACTGGTGGAGGTTACCGCCGTGGAACCAGAGGTTGTCCACCTGGGTGGGCTTCCACATATTGCGCAGCTCGCCCTCCCAGGGGCCCGGGTCCTTGGCGGTATCAGAGCCAAGTCCCCAGCAGCGGCCGACTCGGTCGGCGACCTCGGGTGAAATGAGAGTCTCCGCCCAGCCATTCATGGAGCCGTAGCCGGTGGCCAGGACAATGACGTCCGCGGGCAGCACGGTTCCGTCGGTGAGCGTGACGGTGTCCTCCCCGACCTCCGCGATGGAGACGCCGGAGTGAACAGGAATCTCGCCGCTGGCAACGAGCTCGCAGGCCCCGACGTTGATGTAGTAGCCGGAGCCGCGGCGCAGGTATTTGAGGTAGAGACCCGAGCCATCCGCGCCGAAGTCGTTTTTGAAACCAACCTTTTCCAGACTGTCATAGAAGTCCTTGTCCATCTCGCGGATCTTGTCGAAGGCCTTTCGCTGGCCATCCGGCAAAATCTTGTACGGGGTTGAGGCGAAGAGCAGATCCGCCGAGTCCGTGTCGAGTCCGGATTCCACGGCTTCTTCCGAATAGAGCGGACCGAAAACTTCCTTCATGAGCGAGTCCGACTGGACGACGTGGGTGGACGATCGCTGAATCATGACGGGCTTGGCGCCGTTATCCACGAGGTCCGCGCAAATATCGTGCGCCGAGTTATTCGCGCCGAGGACAATGACGTTCTTGCCTTCGTCACCGCTGCCGCCGGGGTGCTCCGAGGAGTGGCGGATTTCCCCGCGGAAGTTTTCCTGTCCCTCCAGGTGCGGGCGGTTGGGCACGCCGGACATGCCGGTGGCGAAGACGAGCTGCGTGGGGTGCAGGGTGAGGTCTTCCCCGTCGCGGTTGACGTGGACGTCCCACTTGCCTTCCGCCTCGTTGTAGCTCGCGGACAGACACTCGGTCTTCGTCCAATAATCTAGGTCCATCATGGTGACGTAGGCCTCGAGCCAGTCGCCCATCTTGTCCTTGGGCGTGAATACCGGCCAGTGGTCCGGGAACGGAATGTACGGCAAGTGGTCGTACCAGACCGGGTCGTGGAGGCACAGTGAGTGGTAGCGACCGCGCCACTGGTCGCCAGGGCGGTCGGATTTCTCAACGACGAGGGTGGGCACGCCCTGGCGCTTGAGACGCGCGGCCAGCGCGATGCCGCCCTGGCCGCCGCCGATGATGACGACGTAAGGCTGTTCCGTGTAGCCCAGTGCGGCCTGACGCTCGGCGCGGCGATCCGCCCAGTTCTTCTTGGACTGATGCGGGCCGTGTTCGGCGCCCTTCTCACGGTTGCGTCCGGCGGGCTCCGGAAACTCTCGGAGCTCGCGCGCCGAAGTGAGCAACGTCCATGCTTTGCCGTCACGCAGGCGCGCGATGGCCTTGCAGCTCATCGCCAGGGAGTCGCACGTGAAGTGCACGCGGAGCACGCCCTCGCCTTCGTCGACGACCTCGGTGACTTCGGTGTTGGTGAGGGCCGACTCGGTATTCGAAATGAGTTCTGCGATGGACTCCGCGCCTTCCGCGGTGTGCAGGTTCCAGGAGATTGCTGTGAGGTCGCGCCAGAAGCCGTCGGATTCAAAGACGCCTTCCACATCAGCCGTGGTGACGTGTTCCTGGCTGGTGAGGCCTTCCAAGCGTTCTAACCAGTCTGCGACGTAGGTGGATTGGTCGACGGCTACTGCGGTGGTCATCACGACCCCTTTCTCCTAGGCAAATATGTTGCACACCACAGTAAGGAGAAAACGTAACACGTGCCAAAATTTCGTCGGTGTGGCGCGTTGTTATTTTTGCCATGCGATGCTTTGCAAAAACTTTGGGAACGACGTTGCGATTTCTTAGCGGATGTAAACGCCTCGCGGCGAATAAAACTCAGCGCGCATGAACCGCCTCGTCGCGCAGGCCATCGGCGTGGTGATGGAGCGCGACAAGCGCTGAGCACAGGCATCCGGGATCCGCGCTTCACTTCCCCAGTGCACTTTCCTCATGCCTGTGCATGACTGGAGTGCACTACTGGGGCGCACGTGGGGACTCGTTGCCCCCAGGTTTAGCGGCGTGCGCTCTACGCGTTCGTGGCGCTATCCGCAGGGGACCGCGCTGGAACGCACGTCGTTGTCGAGTCCGGTGTCATTCTGCTCCGCGCCGTGGGGCCGTGCCTCGCCACGCAGCAGGACGGCGGCAAACGCCATGAAGGCCATGAGCACCGCCCCACAGTGGATTGGTGAGTTTTCACGATGTACGCTGCGGAAATGACGGCTACGCAGGCCCGTGCTGCGCACATTGTGAGGACCGGATGCGCGCCCAACTCGTGCGACCACCCGTCACGCGTAGACGGACGCTCACGCCGAGGAAGAAGAGAACAAAGACGGCAAACGAAAGACCATCGAAGTGGCCGTCCCCCATAATGAAAACGCATAGTGCTTTGTTGGCTGCAGCATGCACGAGGGCCGCGGTAATCCGTGCTTTCACGATGTTCTTTTCCTTCCTTCGTCGCCTTTACGCGGGCGCCGCGATAGCACGGCGACCGCTCGGCGCATGGGGTCTACAGCGTGGGTCCTCGAGGGACGCATGTGAGCGTGCCCTGCCACCCCACGACCACAAGCGATCTAGGGTGGACCAATGGAACAAGTCGATCCCGAGGTCATGAACCTCTACCGCGTCTTCGAATTCGGAGGCGTGTTCCTCATGTCCATCCTCGTATCCATGGTGGCGCGGCGCAGGGAATTCGATATCTTCGGCTTCTTCGTCATCGCGCTGGTCGGTTCGCTGGGTGGCGGCATGATGCGCGACGCGCTCATCATGGCGGGCGCGGTCTCCGCGATGAAAGACCCGATGTATCTCATCCTCGCCACGGTCGGCGCACTCATCGCCTTCTTCACTCACCTGCGCGGACGCGTCTGGGAGCTCTTTCAAGTCCATGCCGACGCCCTCCTGTTAGGCATTTGGGCGGTGGCTGGTGCAACGAAGGCTCTGCAGTACGGGCTGCCGCCCTTCTCTGCGGTGCTCATGGGCGTGCTCACCGCGACGGGCGGCGGCGTGCTTGTGGACGTGATGACGGGTGTGACCCCGCAAGTACTCGTGGGCAAGCGGCTCTACGCCATGCCGGCACTGCTCTCCGCGGTCATCGTGGTGGTACTCAATGAGCTGGGACAGACCATTTGGGGCATGCTCCTCGCGCCCATCCCCGCGACGGCGCTCGCGTTGCTGTCCTACTGGCGGCACTGGAAGATCCCCTTCCACGTCGAATTCGCACCGGTCAATCAGGCGGCGAACTTCCTGCGCAACGCGGCAGCACCGCTCGAGAATGAAAGCCGCCGCATTGCTCGCGAGCTCGAGCCGTATGCCATGCGCTCACTGCGCCACCAGGCGCTTGCCAAGGCCGACCGAGAACTTGGCAATGACGTCGATGACGCCAACCCCGTCGAGGAAGCAAAGGAAGCCGTCAAGGACACGGCGGAGGCCGTGAAGGCTGTAGTCGAGCACGACGTAGAAGCGGCCGCTGACGCGTTGACGGCGGATGACGAGGCCGAGGTCAACCGTGAGGGTGGCGACGGGCGCGCCTAGCAGGGCCGTGCATGGATATGCATGCCCACACAACCGCTCGGCCACTGCTATGTCGCCCGGGGAAACCTGTGTTGGGCCTCGTGCATGATCGCCGGCAAGTTCCCCGCCCACTCGTGTTCTCATCCCCTTGGATTTCTCGCCGTCTCCCCTGCTGAGCGGGGACTGCGGCGACGGGTGGAGGGGGCATCGAAAAGCTGGGCCGCGACCAAAAGCACAGTCCAGGGCACAAGACATGCGTGAATATCAAACTCAAGCGTGAGTCGTGTCTCCCGCCTACCCGGCGCGCCGCCCAGATTCGTGCCCTCGACGCGCTGGAGTGACCATGCGCTACCACGCCATTGCCCGCGCCGCCTTCAGGTTCTACTTCCTCGCTAGCGGCGTGGCTCACCTCGTCCTCGACCACATCGCGCCGAAGAGCTACGCCGGCTTTGACGAGACCGCGCCCTTCAACTGGCTTAGTGCCCTGTGGTCCTCGTTCGTCATGCCGAACATCAGCTGGCGCACGCTTATCCTCGCCGCCTTCGAGATGGTGGCCGGCGCCGCCCTCTGTGTGCGGGACTTACCGTGCGCTGGGGCGCGCTGGTCATCCTCGCGTTCCTCGTCTTCATCACGGTGGTGGGCTACGGCTTCCCCACTGCCGGGGACGCTCGCGGACATCGTGAAGAACCGGATTTTTACGGTTGTCATGGCGGTGTTGGTTCTTCCCCTACTGTGACCTCGAACGCCGTCGCGCCGAAATACTTCCTACACCTGCTAAAACCAACGCCAAGGTATTGCATCTTTCGTTCTGTCCATTTACCATCAAGGTTGAATTCGAACAAAACGAAAGGCCGCCCCATGTCCGCCCAGGAAGCCACATACTTACCCCTTGATGATGACGGCGATCATCAGCTTGCCCGAGTCGCCAATTTCCTCGATGCTTTCCGCGCTAAGAAAGGCGAGGAACCAGAGCCACAGTACTTCCTTTCTGGTCCGAACCCCAGCGACCACGTGCCGCTTCCGCGGCAGCTCTACGAGATCCTGGTGCAATCCGTAGAAGCACTACAAAGCGGTAAGGCAGTGACAATCCGCCCCAATGAGATGCAGGTAACGACCCAACAGGCCGCAGACATTCTCGGCGTATCACGACCAACGGTTGTTCGCCTCATCGAGTCCGGGCAGCTGGATGCCGAAAGAGTCACGCGCCACCGCCGGCTAAGGCTTACCGATGTTCTCCACTATCGCGATAAAAAGCGTGAGGAGCAGCTCGACTTCATTGCGTCTACTTCGCAGCACTTGGATGAAGAACCATCGTCAGAGGATTTCAAACGAGTTCGACAAGCTGTTGCCGAGCGCAAGCGAAAGAAGCAGACCGGATAAAGCATGTTTCCTGCAGTGCTTGATACATGTGTCCTCTGGCCCTCTCTCCAAAGAGATTTCCTTCTCACGCTTGGTTCCCATCACGTCTTTGAACCACGATGGAGCGAAGACATCCTGGCTGAGCTCGAGATTCATGAAACAGAGAAGCTCGTCTCTCATGGCGTTTCAGAATCAAACGCTCAGCATCGAGCATTCCGGCTGATCCGACAGATGGAAACTCATTTTCCGCAATGCACAGTGCACGTCCCTCCAGCCTGGTCCCCAGCAATCCCCTACCAGATCCCTACGATGAGCACGTCCTCGGTGCGGCCGTCTTCAGCAACGCTGAAGTTATTGTTACGAATAATCTCAAAGACTTTCCCAGGAACTGTCTACCGTCTGGTATCAGCGCCATTCCACCCAGCGAATTCTTAGCTGACGCCGTAGGACTTTCTCCCGCACGTGGACTCGAAGCATGCAACTCCCTGCTCGCTCGCTTGAAGAACCCCGCTCTGACTCTCGAACAATTCATCACGATTATGGAAGAACGATACGGCGCGACCGAAGCAGCTACCATGCTTCGTGATGCGGCCCGAAACAACTAGTAACGACGTCTTATGCAGCACTTACTGCTGCTGCTGGCGGTAGAGCTCCTTGCCCAGGATGGGTCCCCAGGCGCCGAGCGCGATGAACGAGACAACGCGCGTCATCAACGCAGTGAGTCCCGTCCCCGCGTAGATGTGCCGCACGAAGGGAATACCTGCGACCGGTTGCCCCGCCACGGAGATACACAGGAGCAACGCCGACGCGTAGAGCGCGAGAGCAAGTCCAGTGCGCCAGCACAGAAAGACCAGCGCCAGGATACGCAGCGGACCCACGAAGCCGATATCGAGCGCATACGTCACCGGTGCGTGGGTCACGCCCATGTCGGTAAGGACTCCCCCGTTGCCCCATGACAACACGATGTCCGGCACCCACGCTGCGACGGGCTTCGATGACCCGGCGAACCGCGTGCCGGAGAGCCTGTCTGCCGGGGCTGTCCTTTCGTTGGCGTCCTCGGTGGTGCGGTCCAGCTGCCGCAGGCCGTCATCCGGCAGGCGCTCGCTCAGTAGCGCCGAAGCTCTGAGCCGCCGATACCTTGGAGCGCCGTTCTCTCCGTTCCCCGGATAGTGTTCCGCACTGCCCTCGCTGCCGGTCTTAAAGGAACTCGGCAGCGAGTTCCTCGGCAGAGAAAACCACGGGATCCTTGTCGAACTCCGCCTTAGCGTCGTTGTGTTCTGCGAGCTCCACAGCGTCCAGAGCCGCCGACCGCAAGAACTGGGAGTGTGTCAGGCCGAGTGCTACGGCGTGCGTCTCGACGGCTAACTTTTCATCACTTCTGAGACGCACCGTCAGCGTGGTAGCCAAGGGGGTTCCTTTCATGGAGATGTATCCACGCGTCTCCGATATCGCCATTCGTGCGTCCGTTCGGCAGGTGGGGTTGCGAAGTATGAATGAGTCGCCGAAAATTCACCCGATTTTCGGTGACTCATTCACGTTCCGTCATTCCAGAACAATCATCTCGTCGTGCATACCCCAATGCCACTGCCGTACGAAGAGCCTGTGCCACCGCTCGCCCAATCGCGGGGCCTTTGCCGAGAGGATTTGCCCCACCACGTCCTCGAGATGATGCTTCACGCAGGAACCGGAATATCGAAGTGTCGTCCAGCCGCGCAGGACAGCGTCATTATTCTTCCAGCGGTCATGGATAAACACGTCACGCTGGATGTGGAACTTGAATCCATCGAGTTCGATTGCGACCTTCATTTTCGGGATCACCAGATCCCAGCGATAAAGCCCTATGAGGTGATTGATCTTTACCTCGACGCCATGTTCCCGCAGCGCACGGGCGACAGTGCGCTCGAGCGGGGACTCAGCCCCCACCGCGGCGCGGTTGATGAGTTCCCGCGTCCGCTTGGGAAGCTCACGCACGTGCGAGAGATCCTCATCGAGTAACCTCTGTCCTCTCTTTCCACCGTAGCGGCTCGCGAGCAGCCGGATGGCCCGGTCATCCTTGGCGATATCGGCCACGGCGAGAGGGTGATAGAGGATCTTAAGGTCGCCACGCGTTAGGTACACCAGCCGGTGGCGTCGCGACACAGTCCACAGATGCGAGGCCGGCAGCGACGTACGGCTCACCAAGCGCAGTGGCAAGGTGAGCTCTTCACCCAATAGCACCTGTGCGGCGCTGTCTCCCGTGAGATACGCGCCCCTCTCGCAAGCGAGGGCCGCGAGCTGTTCGGGCGTCGGCTCCTGCGACAAATAGAGGCCGCGACCTACCTTGAAAGCCCCCGGAAATTTTCTGTCAACGATCTTCATGCTGATCTCCCCCGTGTGTTGTGAGCATCAGCCTAACCGAAGGCACCCGAGCGTGCAGCACGAATATGAATGAGTCGCCGAAAATTCACTCGAATTTCGGCGACTCATTCACGTTGCACCAGGCAAGCACCCAGGAGCGCTACCAAGCCCGCAGAAAATCAATCCGCGCCTGCAGCTGTTCTGCGTTGCACAGTGCGGTGGGCGGTCCGCCGCAGGCCTTTCTGACCTCCGTGTGGATAGCGCCGTGCGGGCGGCCGGAGCTCTGAGCCTTGATGGAGACCAAGGTGTTGAGCTCCTTGCGCAGCTCGGCGATCTCATCGACAACACCGCTGGCTTCGCCAGCGGCGTCGGACGCAGCGGGTTTCCGGTTCTGCGGCGCGCTGGGCAGGCCGAAGATTTCGCGGCGGTGGGCCTCGGCGGCCTCGGCGGCGCGCTTTGCCTTTTCTTCATGCTCGCGACGGTCGAGTTCATCGGCCTGCTTCTTGCGCAGCAGGTCCTTGACCTGGTCGGCATCGAGGAGGCCGGGGATGCCAATGAAGTCCTGGTCTTCCTGCGTGATATCGCCGGTGGTGAACTGGGAGCCGTTGAAGAGCAGGCCGGAGAACTCAGCCTCCGCTCCCAAGGACTCGTAGGTCGGCTCGAGCATGTCCTGCTCGGTCTTCTTCTTGTTGGCTTCGGCCAGCAGATCGTCGTCCCAGCCCTCCTTGTCCGGGGACTTCTCCGCACCAAGGACGTGGTCGCGGGACTTTTCCATGTTCTCCGCCAGGCCCAAAAGGACGGGGACGGAGGGCAGGAAGACGCTCGCGGTTTCGCCCGGCATGCGCGAACGCACGAAACGGCCGATGGCCTGCGCGAAGAAGAGCGGCGTGGACGCGGAGGTGGCGTAGACGCCCACGGCCAGGCGCGGGACGTCGACGCCCTCAGAGACCATGCGCACGGCGACCATCCACTCGTCGGTGGATTGGGAGAACTCCTCAATGCGGTCCGAGGACGTCGGATCATCGGAGAGGATGACGGAGACCGGCGTATTCGACAGCTTCTTCAAGATCTTCGCGTACGCGCGGGCGGTCTGCGTGTCCGTGGCGAGCACGAGGCCGCCGGCGTCCGGCATGTTGCGGCGCATCTGCATCAGGCGCGTGTGCGCCGCATTCAAAACGGTAGGAATCCACTCGCCCTTGGGGTCCAGCGCCGTCTTCCACGCGCGGGCGGTCTGCTCCGGGTTGAGGATGTCGCCCAGGCGGGCGGCATGCTCCTCACCGGCGGAATCGCGCCAGCGCGACTCGCCAGAGTAAGAAAGGAAGACCACGGGGCGCACGACGCCATCGGCAAGCGCGTCACCGTACCCATAGGTGTGGTCGGACTGGCTGACGAGGTGGCCCTCGCCGTCCTGCTCGTAGCGCACGAAGGGGATCTGCGAGTCATCGGAACGAAACGGCGTACCGGTCAGCGCCAGGCGGTGCTCCACGTCGTCATAGGCCTCGCGCACGCCGTCGCCCCAGCTTTTTGCGTCGCCGGCGTGGTGGATCTCGTCAAGGATCACCAACGTGCGCTTGGACGAGGCCACGGCGCGGTGCTTGAACGGGTGCATGCCCACCTGGGCATAGGTGACCACAATGCCGTCGTAGGCCGGGTTGAACGCAGACGAGTTCTTAAAATTCGGGTCCAGCGACAGATTCACGCGCGCGGCAGCGTGGGACCACTGCACCTTGAGGTGCTCCGTGGGGACCACAACAATGACGCGGTCGACCGTGCGGTCATCGATAAGCTCCGTGGCAATGCGCAACGCGAACGTCGTCTTACCGGCACCCGGCGTTGCCACGGCCATGAAGTCACGCGGTTTGGTTGCCATGAATTTGTCCAATGCCGCCTGTTGCCAGGCACGCAAAGGACCGCGGCGGGCGCTCACTTACGACGCAGCCCCTTATAGATTTTCTCGCAGTCCGGGCACACCGGAGACCCCGGCTTCGCCTGCTTGGTCACCGGGAAGGTCTCACCGCACAGTGCAACGACGTATTCGCCGCTCACGGCAGAATTCAGGATCTTGTCCTTGCGCACGTAGTGGAAGAACTTCGGGGTGCCATCACCCGTCGACGTCTCTTCACGAACGTCGGGGCGTTCAATCGTCTTCGTCGTCGTAGTACTCACTCGACCTATCATGCCCCACGCGGGTTAAAAAATGCGACTCAAGGGGCTAGGCTGGGTTGTCATGAGTACTCGGGAGAATGTCGACGACACCCCAGACGATCCTCAGACCGGATCGTCGTCTAGCGATCCCTGCGTTATTGAGGGCGTCGCAGAGGAAGCACCCCGCCGCCGCTTCGCCCGCCGCAGTGCCCTCATTACAGACGCGAAGGTCGGCCCCGGCCAGGATCGCCTCCGCCGCGAGAAGCAATACGCCTTCCTCCAGTTCCTTCGCGTGCCCTCCCTCCTGCTCGGCGCGTTCTTCCTCGTCATGCACTGGTACCTCGCCGCGACCATCGCGCTGGCCGTCTCCGTGCCGCTGCCGTGGATTGCGGTCGTGCTCGGCAACGGCCGCGGCCAGAAGCGCGACGAGCGCGAGCGCATGGTCTACCGCCCCGCCCTCGCCCGCCAGCAGCAACAGCACTACGCCCAGCTTGAGCGCGAACGCACCGCCGAGCTGCCTGCCTCCCGCACCATCGACCACGACGACCCCCAGTAAAGGCCCGCCATGACCGACTTCTTCGCACCGCTTAACCCCAAGTTCCCGCTTGCCGCTGTCGCCGCAGACCTCGCCGCCGCCTTCGAATCCGCCGGCTTTACCGACGCCGGTCTGGCCGGCCACCTGGGCCCTGAGGTCACCGAGGCCCTCTACCGCGGCGAGCCCGGCCCCGTTCTGCTCGCTACCTCCGGCGGCACCCAGCTCGACGCGCTCATTCGCGCATTTATCCTCCACGAGCCGCTGACGCCCGCCGAGCTTGCCGATGCCCTCTCCGCACCGCTAGCCACCCGCCTCATCGACGCCGGGGTCACCGTCCCTGCTGATGCCGCCGGGACGCTCCGCGTCGCCCTCGACGTGCGACCGCACGTCATCGCGGGCGCCAACCACTGGGTCTTTTCCGACGTGGACGCCACCTTCGTCGACCACGTCCCCGGCCCCGATCACGTGTTGGGCGTCGGCTCGGCCTCGCTCTCCCTCCTCCAGTCCACTCCGCACTCGCCTGTCGAGTCCGTCCTCGACCTCGGCACAGGCTCGGGCGTGCAGCTGCTCGGCCAGCTGGGCAACGCCACGCGGGTGGTCGCCACGGACGTCCATGCGCGCGCCCTCGAGCTCGCCCGTGCCACCGTCGCCGCCGCGGGCGCCACCGAGCGCGTCGATCTCCGCCAGGGCTCCTGGTTCGCGCCCGTCGACGGCGAACGCTTCGACCGGATCGTGGCCAACCCGCCCTTCGTCGTGGGCTTGCCCACCGTGGGCCACGTCTACCGCGACTCCGGCCTCAACCTGGACGGCGCCTCCGAGCTCGTCATCTCCCAGGCCCCAGAGCACCTCAACCCCGGCGGCACCGCGCACCTGCTCGCGGCCTGGGTCCACCAGGGCGACGTCCCCTGGCAGCAGCGCGTCGCGTCCTGGTTGCCCGCCACAGGCGTGGCCGCGTGGATCATCCAGCGCGACGTCGCCGACCCGTCCCTCTACGTCTCGACGTGGCTCAAGGACGAGTCCGTAGACCTGCGCTCAGACACCGGCAAGGAACAGGCGCAGCGCTGGCTTTCGCACTTCCATGCCCACGACGTCACGGGCATTGGCTTCGGCTTCGTGGCTCTGCAGCGCATCGGCGACGACGAGCCCTCGGACATCCTGGCGGAGTACATGCCGCAGCCGTTTAACGATCCGCTCGGCCCCGAGGTCGAGGAGTACTTCGCGCGCGTCGCGTGGCTGCGCGGCCTCGTCCCCGGCCAGCTGGAGCACTCCCACTTCGCGGTGCGCCCGGGTCTTGCCCGCGAGGACGTCGCCCTGCCGGACGACTCCGGCCAAGGTTTTCACCGCGCCGCACTGCGACTCACCCGTACCGAGGGCCCGCGCTGGCAGCACGAAGTAGACGAGCACCTCGCCTCCATCGTCGCGGGCCTCAACCCGGAAGGCCTCACGCTCGCCGATACCGTCGGCGTCTACGCCGCACTCAACGACTTCGACGAGGACGAGCTCCTCGCCTCTGCCCTGCCTGCCGTCGTGGATCTCGTCCGCCATGGCCTACTCATCCCCACCGACCTGCTCAACGACTAAGGAGTCTTTCTTTCATGCGCGCCGTTCTCACTCGCGTCTCGTCCGCGTCCGTCACCGTCGAGGGCGAGGTGGTCGGCGCCATCGACTGCCCCGAGACCGGCGGGCTGCTCGCGCTCGTGGGTGTGGCCCGCGAGGACTGCGAGGACGCCAGCACGCTGGCGTCGAAAATTGACAAGATGGCAGACAAAATCTCAGGCCTGCGCATCCTTGACGGCGAGGTCGCCGTCCGCGACGCGGGCGCGCCGGTTCTCCTCGTCTCCCAGTTCACGCTCTACGGCCGCACCGCCAAGGGCCGCCGCCCGTCATGGTCGGACGCCGCGCCTGGCGAAGACGCCGAGCCCGTCATCGAGGCGCTGCGCACCGCGCTCGAGGGCCACGGAGTGCACGTGGAGACAGGCCGCTTCGGTGCCATGATGGAGGTCACCTCCGTCAATCAGGGCCCCTTCACGGTCCTCGTCGAGTGCTAGCCTCGCGGCCCGAGTCTGAATTTCCACTAATTTTTTGTTTTAAATAGATCTCAGGAAACCGCAGGTTACCCCCGGTGGATTACCCCCATTCGTGCGGTACCTATCGCAGTAATAATCGGCGGCGGGAACTCATGTCACCTCTCGGCCGTTGAACAGTGTGTTACCGGCGAAACCTTATAGGAGGCCACAAACAATGAGCAGCTCTTCCGCAGCCCACACCACCACAGAGACCGACGGCTTCGCGCCCGACGACGCGGACCGCGGCTCCCGCCGCAATCAGACGAACGATAATCCCTCCGCAGACCTGGTTCGTGTTTATCTCAACGGCATCGGTAAGACGGCGCTGCTCTCGGCCGAAGACGAGGTGGAACTCGCCCAGCGTATTGAGGTTGGTCTCTACGCGGAGCACAAGCTCGCCAACGCCGAGAAGCTCACCCGCGCTGAGAAGCGTGATTTGAAGATCCTCGCCCGCGACGGCAAGAAGGCACGCTCCCACCTGCTGGAAGCCAACCTCCGTCTCGTCGTCTCGCTCGCGAAGCGTTACACCGGCCGCGGCATGCCGCTCCTCGACCTCATCCAAGAGGGCAACCTCGGCCTGATTCGCGCCATGGAGAAGTTCGACTACTCCAAGGGCTTTAAGTTCTCCACGTACGCCACGTGGTGGATTCGCCAGGCTATTACGCGCGGCATGGCTGACCAGTCGCGCACCATTCGCCTCCCAGTCCACCTCGTCGAGCAGGTCAATAAGCTCTCGCGCATCAAGCGCGAGATGTACCAGTCCCTGGGCCGCGAGGCCACGAACGAGGAACTGTCGGAGGAATCCGGCATTGACGAGTCGAAGATTGAGATGCTCCTGCGCCAGTCCCGCGACCCGGTCTCGCTTGACATGCCGGTCGGCGCGGACGAGGAAGCACCGCTGGGCGACTTCATTGAGGACGCTGAGGCAACCGACGCCGAGTCCGCCGTCGTCGCCGCGATGCGCCACTCTGATATCCGTTCCGTCATCGGCTCTTTGGAGCAGCGCGAGCAGGACGTTATCCGTCTGCGCTACGGCCTGGACGACGGTGTGCCGCGCACCCTCGACCAGATTGGCCGCAAGTTCGGTCTCTCCCGCGAGCGCGTTCGCCAGATCGAGCGCGAGGTGATGGCTAAGCTGCGCGACGGCAACCGCGCCGCCCGCCTGCGCGAGTACGCCCAGTAGACAGCCCGGACGCATTCCGGGCGCCACCGCGCCCCTTTCCACCGCCCTCGGCCAGCCGGCCGGGGGCGGTGTCGTATGTCACCAACAGGAAACTGTGCATAGTTGCCCACATCTCATAGTCCCCGACTATTAAAAATCAGCAGTTAAAAGTGTTTTCCTGTGCACGGGAGCATGCTTTTACGCTAAAGTATGGGAGTAACTAACACCGCGCGGCGGCAGGTCGTGGAAATACAACGGCTTGCTGGCGCGTTGGGGTGGGCGAGTATTTCTTTATTACAGCGCCTGGGGTCGTCGCGTACGTCGGCTCCAGACAGAAAGGCCATACAGCATGCGCGATCTAGTCGATACCACGGAGATGTATCTTCGTACCATCTATGAGCTGGAAGAAGAGGGGATTATTCCCTTGCGCGCCCGCATTGCTGAGCGCCTCGAGCAGTCCGGCCCGACGGTCTCTCAGACGGTCGCCCGCATGGAGCGCGATGGCCTGCTGCACGTGCGCAACGACCGCAGCCTCGACCTCACGGCGCAGGGCCGCTCACTAGCCACGGCCGTTATGCGCAAGCACCGTCTCGCTGAGCTCCTGCTCACCGATGTCCTCGGCCTCGACATCCACCAGGTCCATGACGAGGCCTGCCGCTGGGAGCACGTCATGAGCGAGGACGTCGAGCGTCGCCTCGTCAACATCTTGGACGAGCCGTACCGCTCCCCGTTCGGCAATCCCATCCCGGCGCTCGACGAGCTGGGCGTGACCCCGCCGTCGCTCGAGGCGGGCGTGCGCGTCATCGATCTTCCGGACAACGAGGAGACGAAGGGCACCATCGAGCAGATCAACGAGATCCTGCAGGTCGATGCCTCCCAGTTCCGTGAGCTCTACGAGGCCGGCATCGTGGTCGGCGCCGCAGTCACCGTGGTCAATGACAACGGCACCGTGACGATAACGACGGACAACGGCGCCACCGTTGAGCTCGTCGACGACCTCGCTCACGCCATTCGCATTCACACGTAGCGTGCCGGGCCGGTGCTCGCCTTTCGCACCGGCTTCTCCTCCGCGGCCGTGCTCCCTGTGCCGCTCCATTCGCCCCTCACTGGGCCACACGAGTTTCGCACCGGGACCGTGGCCGCGTTCGCGTCTACAGTGGGAGATTGTTGTAGACAGACCAACACTCCTGACTCGACTCGCCCGCCTGCGGCATCTGCCGCAGGCATTGCCCCCAACTGCCTAATGGAAAGGTCCTATTCATGAAGCTGCTTGTCACCGGCGGTGCCGGTTACGTGGGAAGCGTGTGCGCCGCCGTCCTCGTTGAGGCCGGCCACGACGTCACCATCATTGACAACTTCACCACGGGCAACCGCGAGGCCGTCCCGGCCGCCGCCCGCCTCGTCGAAGGCGACGTGCGTGATAAGGCCGCCGAGGTCCTCGGCGAAGGCGGCTTCGAGGGCGTCGTCCACTTCGCGGCACGCTCGCTTGTCGGCGAGTCCATGGAGGTACCGGACGAGTACTGGCAGCACAACCTCGTCACCACGCTGGCACTGCTCGACGCGATGCGCGCCAACGACGTGAACAACCTCGTCTTCTCGTCCACCGCGGCGACCTACGGCGAGCCCGAGGTCGTGCCGATTACCGAGGACTTGCCTACCAAGCCCACGAACACGTACGGCGCGACAAAGCTTGCCATCGACTACGCCATCACGTCCTACGCGAACGCCTATGGCCTGGGCGCGACCTCGCTGCGCTACTTCAACGTCGCGGGCGCCTACGGCGAGATTGGCGAGAACCGCGAAATCGAGACCCACCTCATCCCGCTCGTGCTCCAGGTGGCGCTGGGCCACCGCGACAAGATCTTCATCTTCGGCGATGACTACCCCACCCCGGACGGTACGGCCGTGCGCGACTACATCCACATCCGCGACCTCGCGGACGCACACGTCCTCGCGCTCGAGACGAATACGCCGGGCACGCACCGCATCTACAACCTGGGCTCGGGCGATGGCTACTCCGTCAAGCAGGTCATCGAGGCCTGCCGCGCCGTGACGGGCCACCCTATCCCGGCCGAGCTTGCCCCGCGCCGCGCTGGCGACCCGGCGACGCTCATCGCGTCTTCCGCCAAGATCAAGGAGGAGCTGGGCTGGAACCCGACGCGCACCGAGCTCACCACCATCGTGACGGACGCGTGGAACTTCACGAAGAACCTGGGCGAGCGCGCGCACTCCGCCAAGCGCGTCCGCTAAGCGTCTTCCACGCACGAGTCCCGGCACCGATTGCGGTGCCGGGACTTCGTCGTTTCGGTCATGGACACACGTCCGCTAGGCGCACAAGGCGCGCTCGCCGTCCTCGTCGAGGCCGAGGCTCGCCCGCGCCTTGGCGGATCCGCGCCGGAAGTTAGCCACCATCTTGTCCTGCAGCCCGGCGCGATACCCACGCATGAGCAGGCCCGCGAGGGTGTGCTCCGGGTCTTCCTCGAGGGCGACGGACAACACGGTGCCGGCGACCATCGGCAAGCCGAGCGCGACCTGCGCCATGGCATAGAGCGCCAACGCGTTGGTGCGCGAGGGTCCGTGGACCGTCTGCGCCACGGCGAGCAGCACTCGCGCCGCGCCCTGTGGTTGGTCGCACAGGGCGCTCACGATGAGGTCGCGCAACGCGGTGTCATACAGGATGGTCGCCATACGGGTGATCAGGACGGCATCGGCACGCACGGGGTCGTCCTCCGGCGGCTCACCCGTCATATGCGACAGTTCGCTAAAGACGCGCGTTACCAGCGGCACGATGTCGCGGACCTCGAAGCGCAGGCGGACGTCCTCGGCCAGGGCGCTGGCCGCCACGCCGGTTGCCAGGGGCACAGGCCGGGCGGGACGGCCTTGGGCGAGCAAGGGGGCATCGGAAGCAGCGGCTTTCACCATGGCTGCGATATCGTGCGGGCCGAAGTGAGGATTGGCCTCGTCGAAGCAGGCGAAGGCCTCGTCGCGGGAAATCTCTGGCAGGCGGCCGGCCTCGCGCCAGCGCTCCATGGTGGGCGACGCGGCGATGGAGTCAATGGTGCCCTGTTGCCATTCCGCGGTGTGCGTGAGCGGAATCTCCGCCGGGGCAAAGCACATCTCATAGGGCTGACCGACGGAAATCTCTGGGGTAAACCAGCAGGCGTCGACGGTGCGGCAAGTGTCGTCGAGGTCGGCAGAAAAATCGAAGAGGAGATCGGTGAGGTCATGAATGGCGGGGTCGGGGCGGTGGGAAACGATGAAGGCGAAGACGACATCCGTCTCCGCGGCGACGACGGCGAAGGCCTCAGACAGTTGGCGCGAGGCAAGCGCGACGTCGAAACGGGCGACGGGCCCTAAGACGAGGCGATTGTCCTCTGAGCTAAAGCCCATGAGGATGATGGAGTCGCTGGGATAAAATCCGAGCGCCCCAGGGATAGAAGCGAGCAGGTAACCAGGTGTAACAGCATCATGTGAAGTAGTCATGCTTTCACTGTGGCCGGTTACTCTGCATGGTGTCGAGACCGGCGCGTTCGCGCCTGTGGATAACGCGAGTGCATTGCCCAATAGAGTGTGCAGTCCCCCGGGGATTATCCACAGATGCGCACATTGGTATTGACTCCACAGGAATAGATCGGGAACAACCGGCACGCTTGGCAGGTTTTTCGGGCTAGAATGGTTGGCCACCTACCTCATTGCCGCACCCCTGAAATGTGAGTGCGGGCAAGGGAATAACAACGGTGAGGTTCGCTGTTGTGGAGGGTATAGACGCTAGGAGGACACCATGGCGAACGAAGATCGCATGTATGAGCTGGAATACCCAGCACCGGCGGTAAACGACACCGCGGCCGGCGAGACGGACGGCCCCACCCTTATCGTCGCCCTGCACGGTTACGCGGACGCGGGCCAGGCGGTCGAGCACAGTGCCGACCACCTCAAGGCGGCGCTCGATAACAGGCTTATCGCATCCTTTAACGCGGACGAGCTCATCGATTATCGCTCGCGCCGCCCTGCGGTGACGCTCGATAATGACGCACCGATGGAGATTGAAAACCTCGATCTCGATATGCGCGTGCTGCGCGATACCGCGGGCAAGGCTTTCCTGCTGCTGTCTGGCCCCGAGCCGGACCTGCGCTGGCAGGCTTTTACCAAGGCCGTTACTGACCTGGTTGAGAAGTTCGACGTCAAGCAGACGGTCGCGCTGTATGGCGCGCCCATGCCGGTGCCGCATACGCGCCCCATGGTGATTACGGCCCACGGCAACTCACCGGAGCTCGTGAGCCGCATGTTCCGCCTCGACTCCACGATGATGGTCCCGGGGGCGGCGCAGATGTACATCGAACGTGCCCTGGCGAAGGCCGGCCGTAACGTGGCGGGCTACACGGCACACGTGCCGCACTACCTGGCCAGCTCCCCCTACCCGCAGGCCACGCTCGAGCTTCTCGAGTCCGTCGGCTCGGTGACGGGCCTCAAGCTGCCGCTGCGCGCCCTGGAGGCCGACGCCGCACGACTCAACCACCAGATTGAGGAGCAGGTCAACGACTCCGAGGAAATCGCGCAGGTCGTGGGCCAGCTGGAGAACCAGTACGACGTCTACATGGAGCGCTACCGCGAGGAGCACCCGCAGGCCATCATGCCGGGCGAGCAGGGCGCGCCTACCGGCGAAGAGCTCTCGGAGGAATTCGAGCGCTTCCTCGACGCCCTGGGCCACGAGTATTCCTGGCGCGACCAGATCCTCACCGCGGACATCAACGACCGCGAGGTTAACTTCGGTCGTGGCTCTTCGGGTCCGCAGGGGCTGGGCGGTCCTTCTGCCGAGGGCTCGGATGCTTCCGATGACTCGGACGATTCAGGCGAAGCCAAGTAACTCGCGTCGGCCTGCCTTGTAGACTGGTGAGTCGTGAATACCGCGACGTTGTCTGACAAGCTGGCCGACCTTGAGAATGTCCCCTCCTCCCTCTTCGACGAGGCGGTGTGGGACACCTTCATCGCGTGGACGAAAGACCGCGGGATTAGCCTCTACCCCGCCCAGGAGGAAGCCTCGTTGGGCATCCTCGCCGGCGACAATGTCATCCTTGCGACACCCACCGGCTCCGGCAAATCCATGGTGGCTAACGCTGCGCACTTTATCGCACTCGCCCGCGGCCAGCGCAGCTTCTACACCGCCCCCATTAAGGCGCTGGTCTCCGAGAAGTTCTTCGCGCTGTGCGAAATCTTCGGCCCCGATAACGTGGGCATGATGACAGGCGACGCCACCGTCAACGGCAACGCGCCGATTATCGCGGCCACCGCGGAGATCGTCGCCAATATCGCGCTGCGCGACGGCGCGGAGGCGAACATCGACCAAGTCGTCATGGATGAGTTCCACTACTACTCTGAGCCCGACCGCGGCTGGGCCTGGCAAGTACCGCTCCTGGAACTGCCCAAGGCGCAGTTCCTCCTCATGTCCGCCACACTCGGCGACACGTCGTGGCTCGAGGAGGACCTCACCCAGCGCACCGGCCGCGACACCACGCTCGTCGCCGGGACCACCCGTCCCGTGCCGCTCGACTTCTCTTATGTCTTTACGGGCGTGCAGGACACCATCGAAGAACTCCTCTCCAAGGGCAAGGCCCCCATCTACGTCGTGCACTTCTCCCAGCGCGAGGCCTCCGAGCGCGCCCAAGCGCTCACCTCCATCGGCACGATCCTCACTCCCGAGGAAAAGGAAGCAGTCGCCACGGAAATCGGTGGTTTCCGCTTTACCACGGCCTTCGGCCGGGACCTGTCCAAGCTGCTACGCAAGGGCATTGGCGTCCACCACGCCGGCATGCTGCCCAAGTACCGTCGCCTGGTCGAGCGCCTCGCCCAGCGCGGCTTGCTCAAGATCATCTTTGGCACGGACACCCTGGGCGTGGGTATTAACGTGCCCATCCGCACCGTGCTTATGACGGGCCTGGCCAAATACGACGGCACCCGCCAGCGCATCTTGAAGTCCCGCGAGTTCCACCAGATCGCCGGCCGCGCCGGACGAGCCGGCTACGACACCGAAGGCACCGTCGTTGTCGAGGCCCCCGAGCACGAAATCGAAAACGCCAAGGCCCGCCGCAAGGCCGGGGACGACCCGGCGCGCCTGAAGAAGCTCAAGAAGAAGTCGGCCCGCGACGGCGAGGTCACCTGGTCAGAAAAGACCTACCTGCGACTCATCGATGCCGAGCCCGAGCAGCTCACCAGCCAGTTTAAGGTCTCCAACTCCATGCTGCTCAATGTCCTTGCCCGCCACGGCGACGGCTACGAACACATGCGCCACCTCCTGCGCACCAACCACGACACCCGCTCCAAGCAGAACCAGGACATCCTCACGGCGCTGGATCTCTTCCGCGGGCTCGTGCGCACCGGCGTCGTCCAGAAGTCCACCAAGGGCCTCGACATCTACGGCCGCCCCTACCACGTGGTGCGCGAACTCCCCCGCGATTTTGCGCTCAACCAGCCCCTGTCGCCTTTCGCGCTCGCCGCACTGAGCCTGCTCGACCCAGAGTCGGACACCTACACGCTCGATATTATCTCCGTCTTCGAAGCCATCCTCGACGACCCCCGCCAGGTTCTCATCGCCCAGCAGAAACAGCGCCGCGGCGAGGAGATCGCCCAGCTCAAGGCCGATGGCGTGGACTACACCGAGCGCATGACCATCGTCGAAGACATCACGTGGCCCAAGCCCCTGGAGGAACTCCTCGAGCAGGCCTATGACACGTTTGCTGAGACCAATGCCTGGGTCAAGGAATTCCAGCTCGCGCCCAAATCCGTGGTCCGCGACATGCTGGACAACGCCATGACCTTCTCCGACCTGGTGGCCACCTACGGCCTCGCCCGCAGCGAGGGCGTCATCCTGCGTTACCTCACCGACGCCTGGCGTACCCTCCGCCAATCCGTCCCTGACGAGTACTACACGGACGAGCTTGCCGATGTCGTCGAATGGCTCGGCGAGCTCATCCGCCAGGTCGACTCTTCCCTCGTGGACGAATGGGCTCAGATGGCCGGCGAGGACAACCCCATCTCCCAGGAGGACTTGGACCGCGAGCTCGCCTTCGGCGTCGAGGACCCCACGGCCCTTACCGCCAACCGCCGCGCGTTTACCATCATGGTGCGCAACTACTTCTTCCGCCTCGTCCAGCTCTTTGCTCTGGAGAAGGAAGACCGCCTGGCCGAGCTCCTCGACTATCTTGACGAGGTCCCCGACTTCGGCGCGGTGCTCGACGATTACTTCGACGAGTACGACGACATTGAGACCGGCCCCTCCGCCCGCGGCCCCGAGTTCTTCCGCGTGAGCGACCAAGAGACCCGCACCTGGACCGTCCGCCAAATCATCTGCGATCCCAAGGGCGAGCACGCCTTCCAGTTCGTGGGCACCGTCGACCTCGATGCTTCCGATGCCGCCGGTGAGGTGCGCCTGTCCTCCTTGCGCGTCGAGTACTAGACGCCCCTCGGCTCCGGCTTGTCTCACGTTGTTCTCACGCTGCGCGAGCGAGGAGTAAACCTCCGGGAACTGCTCCTCCGCGCTCGCTGTGGCGGGGCCGGTCACCACCATGCCGACCGCACGGGCCAAGGCTCCTACGGTGGCAAGGGCGTGGTGAGTGCGACGGGGGACAAACACACGACTGGCGAGCACCTCCCACGAGA
Organism: Corynebacterium sp. SA-MJD20WY100; assembly: GCF_039822565.1. NCBI lineage: Bacteria > Bacillati > Actinomycetota > Actinomycetes > Mycobacteriales > Corynebacteriaceae > Corynebacterium > Corynebacterium sp. SA-MJD20WY100. The sequence continues at coordinate 33,995 of NZ_JBCJKS010000024.1, forward strand.
CTGAGACAGACTCGCCCCGTGTGCGCTGTACTGCCGCGATTTAGTAGAACGGCGAGTCCGAAGATGTCGCGAATTCACTCGAGCGCAGGAACGCTTGTGCCGTGCGGCGAACCTGTTCCTTCGGCCTATCGGAATTGACGAACATTCCGTTTATCGTGCCCGTATCGAGGTGGATGAGTTTCTTGCCGTGCTGGTAGCACGCCGTGAGGGCCCACCGCGCCTGGGCACACACGACACCGTCCGTGCCGTGCGGCGAGACGATCTTGGCCTCGTTTTCCTTCGGGTCGAAGAAGCGCGGGTCGTGAATCGGGATGAGTTTCTTCTCGTCCCACGTGCGCCACGGATTATCCGGCGAGGTATACGGCAGCTCAGCGCCGCCCAGCACATGATTGCGCTCCGCGATAAACGCCTCGTCCTCAGTGAGTTCACGAAACTGCAAGTCCTCGGAGGAGCCCGAAGAACGCGGCCACTGGTTGTCTGGTAACGGCTCCGCCGCAGCGGCGAAGGGGCCAGTGACGGCGAGTCCGGCTGTGAGAGCAACGACAGTCACCGCGCGGGACGCGGGTGAGAGCGTGCGTCGAAATCGAGTAAGCATGCTGGTCCTTTCTGTGTCTGGCGCGGACGGAGTCAGCAGGCCTACACCCGCGCGGTGATGACCACGCGGCGCGTCGAAGCCGCGTGCCGTGCTTTTCACCGTAGCGTTCCCTGTCGCCCGGTGCAGAGTAGTTTCCCCAAGCAACCACCGCTCATCTCACCATATGGGGGCAAAGTACCACAGATTGGGACGAATAATTTTCAATCGGTCGATAGTATTCGTATACTACCCGCATGACCTCCCCTAATACCACCACCACTGCAGCGAGCGCCACCGCCGCGAAAGCCTCCGCTGCCGATGCCCCCGCACGGGCCGCCGGCCGCTACAACGCAGCGCGTGAGGAACCGATTTCCAACGCCGAGTCCAATCCCGATACCGCCGCGACCGACGCGAAGCCCTCGCTTAGCGTCGGCAGCTTTAGCATGAAGGTCCTCAACGGCATCTCCATCGCCGTCGTGGTCTCGCTTATCCCCCAGGCCCTCCTCGGGGAGCTGGCCAAGGCATTGCTGCCCTTCTGGCCCGGCGCCGCCACCATCATCGCGATTACCGGCCTCGCGTCGAGCATGCTGCCCGCCATGATCGGCATCCTCGTCGGCATGCAGTTCAAGTTCACGCCCATCCAGACCGCCTGCGTCGGCATCGCCGCCGTCTGCGGCTCGGGCGTCGCGCAGGTCGATCCAGACGGCGGCTTCCACCTCCAGGGCACGGGCCTCGTCATCAACGCCGGCCTCACCGCAGCTATCGCCGTCGGTCTCATCTTGCTCATCGGTTCGCGCCTGAAGAACTACACCATCCTCGTGCTCTCCGTCATCGTCACGCTTGTCGCCGGCGGCATCGGTTGGGCCGTGACCTACCCTGCCGTCAAGGCGCTGACCGTGTGGCTCGGCGGACTCATCAACGGCGCGACGACGCTCGAACCCGTACTCATGGGCATCGTGCTCTCCACGCTCTTCGCGTTCCTTATCGTCTCGCCGATTTCCACCGTCGGCATCGCCACCGCCATCTTCATGGAAGGCGTGGCCTCCGGTACGGCGAACCTCGGCGCCGTCGCCACCGGCTTCACGCTGCTCATCATCGGTTGGAAGGCCAATGGCTTTGCGACATCCATCCTCCACGTCCTCGGCTCCCCCAAGGTCCAGATGGCGAATATCTTTTCGCGTCCCATTACCCTGCTGCCCATCTTGAGCTCCGCGGCCATCCTCGGCGGCATCGGCGGCGCCGTGGGTATTTCCGGCACGCCTATCTCGGCCGGCTTCGGTATTTCCGGCCTCGTCGGCCCGCTCGCCGCCCTCAACTACGAAGGTTGGGGCTGGAGCGCCGGCAACGTCATCATCGTCGCCCTCGTCTTCGTCGCCGCTCCCATCGCTCTCGGTTTCCTCTTCACTTTCGTCTACAGCACGCTCCTTGGCTGGGTAAAGCCAGAGCACTACAAGCTGGACTTCGAGTAGTACTCCGGCACCACGCCGCTGCGAGGACCGCCGCTACCTCAGCCGGTGCGCGTCGGCGGCGGCTTCGGCGCGCAGCCACTCCTCATAGGTCATGCCATCCTGATAAGCCTCCCAACGCTCACCAAATTCACCGCTCATCTCGAAGGCCTCCTGCAACGCGGCGTCTGCGTGCGCGAACCGGTCGCCCTCGCGACCGTCGATGTCCACGAGCCCCGCGGCCCACAGATCTCCGAGGAGCAGCTCCGGCCGGTGAGCCCTCATGAGGAGCATCTCCCCGCAGTAGAACGCGTTGAGATTCGGCTGCCCCTTAAGCAGCTGGACATCGAGGGTATTGAGGACAAGCGGGACGGGCGCGGTCCACAGAATCTCACCCCATTCCCTACGGATCTCCTTATCCCACAGCATGCGGACCGCCGGGTTCGCAGCCCGCAGGAGAAGATCCTGCTCGTGTGTCTCCAGATCATTCCACGTCCGCGTGACCGCATACGCCGAGTTGATCCGTCGCTGCGTTTCCACGCGGCACGCGTGGGCGAACTCCCCCAGCTCCTTGAGCAAGGCGTGGACGGCGTCGCCCAGCACCGGCGTCGGCTCGGTATAGGACGTCAGCTCGGCGATGTCCTCAACGCCGATTCCCAGGTCATCGACGTCGGCGCGTGCCACCCGCAGGTCCTCGCCTCCCAGCGCGCACACGGCGTCAAAGGCACTCATTGCGGCAACGAGAACGCGTTCGGCCCCTGGGACGTACCGCGAGCGGACGACAACGTCCGGCGTGCGTTCCCCGCCAATGAGCGGAACGTCGCTGCCCTCCGGCAGAATGAGCGGGGGCAGGTTCCGGTCCTTCGGGTCGGCGTTCTCGTAGACACGGGCGTCGGTGATGATAGAAAACATGACTACTCCTTTACACAGTCATCGAAATGGAGGGCGAACGCGAAAGCGTCCGCCGCGGACAGCTCCTCTGTGAGGCGCCCCCTTATCCCACCAAGCGCGATGTGGACTCTGCTCGATTATGATTGATGGGCACACGCCCACTAATCCCCGGTTACCGGTATTCAGTTCCATGCCAAAGAAATCAACGACTGCAGCTCCACTGTTATCCTTTTCCCGCGCCAGGCACGGCGGCTACACACTCTCGGTTAAAAAGGCAGCACACAGCGCCTTGTGGACCGAGGAGGACATCGCTGCGGTGTTCGGCGTGGCACGCAGCACCGTCGCCACGCATATCGCGACGCTCTCGCGAGACAACGGTCCGCTCGTACGCCGAACTCGTCGGGAAACCCCACAAGTTCGCGCCGAAGGCCCCCGTGAGGTTACCCGGCAGCGGGCTGAATATTCACTCGAGATGCTCATCGCCGTCGGACTGAGGCTGCGCGGCGCCCGCGCAGATGCTTTGCGCGCCTGGGTCGCGCGCACGATCCCTCACCATCTAGCGGAACCATCGACGCCGCGTAAGCCTGAATCGTCGCGGAAGACCACACGGGATCCCGAACGGGAGCCGGCGCGCGAAAGCTCGGCACGCACCGCAGAGACTCCCCTCGATATGAGCTTGCAGAAAGCGCTCACCGACTACCGCGCGCACGTCCATGCGCAGCTCGACGAGCGCGACGATGTCACAAGCAAGGACTACGCGAACGCGCACGCCGCGCCCTACGTGGAGGCGCTGGGAATGCGCCCCAGCGAAATCAAGGAACGCGCGGGAAACCCGGGAGCGAAAGGCCACGCGGCAGAGTTCCTCGACGCCGCGGAAAAGGAGGCCCTACGCGCGACGCTCCTGGAGTTCCTCGCCACGGAGAGCACGGAAAAGCCATACCCCTAAAATGTCGTGGGACTCTCGCTTTCTTCAGCCGTGGCGTCGTGCGGGCTGGCAACGGCGGAGCTGTCAGACGAACAGGCGGCGATCCCCAAGGCCGCGGCGGCGACCAAGCCGCTAAATGCGAGGCGCGACGACGTGCTCATAGACCTTCCTTGACTGAATTCGTGGGCGGGATGCGAAGACCTAGTCAATGCAGTTCTCACTACTGCTCTTAATTTAGCGCACAACGCACGCCCGTTCTAGCCCCATCGGAAATGTTCTCACCTGTGGATTGTCCCCAGAGATCACGAAAGGGCCCTGCGTTCGCGTGAACGCAAGGCCCTGTGCCAGAGAACCGAAAGTTCCACCGGTTCTAGGAGCGCATGCTCTTAGCGAGCAGCCTCAATCTGAACTGCCTGTGCAACAGCCTGAACGGTGGCAGCCACGCGGATGCCCTCCCAGATCTGCTCCTTGGTCAGGCCCTCTTCCTGGAGGGTCTTGGTGTGAGCAACGAGGCAGTGCTCGCAGCCGTTGATGGCGGAGACAACAGTGTTCCACAGCTCGAAGTTGGCCTTGTCAACGCCCGGCTTGGAGATGATGTTCATGCGCAGGCCGAACTTGACCTGAGCGAAGTCATCGCCCAGCCAGCCCTTAGCGCGGTAGGCAACGTTGTTCATTGCCATGACGGTAGCGGCGCCAAGGGCAGCCTCGATAGCCTCAGCGGACAGGTGCTCCTTGGCCTCTTCCATGATCTCGGAGAGGACGGTGTCGTTGCGGGTAGCAGCGGCCGCGGCGAGGATGGAGCCCCACAGCTGCTCCTCGTTGAGCTCGGTGGAACGAGTGAGGGTGCCCAGGTTCAGCTTCTGGTCCTTGGCGTACTCCGGCAGGGAAGACTTCAGGTTGTCGATAGACATATTCTTTGCTCCTTACAGCGTTTTATAGGTGTTTTTCAATCGATGGTCAAAAGCAAGCCCCGCAGCGTGTGCGAGGCTTGAAAGCTCATGGCCTAATGCCTGAGGTGGGCGCAGCCTTAGAGCGAGGACTGGACGACGTCGAGCTTGTTGATGTTCTTGGTCGGGTCGTTAGCTTCCCAGTTGCAGGCGCAGACTTCCTCAGACTGCAGAGCGTCGAGGACACGGAGAACCTCGTCAGTGTTACGGCCGACAGCGTCCGGGGTCACGGAGACGAACTGGATGATGCCATCCGGATCGATGATGAAGGTAGCGCGGTCTGCAACACCGTCAGCGTTCTCGACGCCGAGGGCGCGGATGAGGTCGTGGCGGACGTCAGCGAACATCGGGAACGGAACGGACTTCAGCTCCGGGTGGGTTGCGCGCCAGTTGAAGTGAGCGAACTCGTTGTCGGTGGAACCGCCCAGAACCTGGGTGTCGCGGTCCTCGAACTCCTCGTTCAGCTTGCCGAAGGCAGCGATCTCAGTCGGGCAGACGAAGGTGAAGTCCTTCGGGTAGAAGAAGACAACCTTCCACTTGCCCTGGTACTTGTCGAGCGAAACCTGCTCGAAGTAATCCTCCGGCTGCTGCGCGTTCACGTCGTGCAGGTCGCCGCCCTTCAGAGCGGTGAGGTCGAACTCCGGGAACTTCTCGCCAACGGTCAAGATAGGCATAGTGTGTGTTACTCCTTAGGATGCAAACAACTTGAATGGTTTCACTACTGGCCGTTTCCGCAGGTCCCTCTCACAACGACCGGGACTGTGTGGCCAACGCGTTCCATTATGCCTATCAAATCGCGGGCTGTCAATAGCTAAACTTATTAAGTGGTGTTAGAGTTATAGGCATGCACAATAAAGAGTATCGTCCCACGCTGGCTCAGCTGCGCACTTTCGTGACGATCGCCGAGAATAAGCACTTCGGCACCGCCGCTACCAAGCTGCAGATTTCCCAGCCTTCCCTCTCCCAGGCGCTCGTCGCCCTCGAGCAGGGCCTTGGCGTCCAGCTTATCGAGCGCTCCACCCGCAAAGTGATTGTTACTACAGCGGGAGAGTCTCTCCTCCCTTATGCCAAGGCCACGCTCGAAGCTGCCGATGCCTTCTTAGCCCACGCCCGCGGCGCCAACGGGACCCTCACAGGCCCGCTCACCATTGGCATTATTCCTACGATCGCGCCGTATATCCTGCCGGACCTCCTCACCTCCATTGCCGAGCGTTTCCCGGAGCTCGAACCGCGCTTCGTCGAAGAGCAGACCGACAACCTCGTCCAGCGCCTGCGCGACGGCCAGCTCGATGTCGCCATCATGGCGCTGCCCGCGGAGTCGCATGGTCTTGTCGAGGTGCCGCTCTACCACGAGAATTTCCGGGTCGTCACCAATGTCTCGCACCCACTCGCCGGCCGCACCGACCTCGAGCTCACGCAGCTTGATGAGCTCGATCTGCTCCTCCTCGATGACGGGCACTGCCTGCGCGATCAGATTCTCGACCTCTGCCGCACCGCGCACATTAATCCGGCGGAAGCGACGAACGCCGTGACCCGCGCCTCCTCGCTGACGACCATCATGCAGCTCGTCATGGGCAACCTGGGCGGCACGCTCGTCCCCGAGTCCGCGCTCGCCACCGAATGCGGCAACCCAGAGCTCGCCGTAGGCCGTTTCGCCCCCAACGTCATCGCCGAGCGCACCATCGGCCTCGTCTTCCGTTCCTCGGCCGCGCGCTCCAAGGAATTCGAGGAGCTGGGCGCGCTCGTCACCGCCGCATTCCACAACGCCGTCGACCGTTCGGCACCGCTCTCCCCTGCCTAAAGCGCCGAACTGCCCCCGCGTTCCATAGCGAAGCGGGGGGCCCCCCCACCCGGGGGGGGGGGGGGGGGGTGGGGGGGGTGGGGGGGGGGGGGGGGGGGGGGGGGGGGGGGGGGGGGGGGGGGGGGGGGGGGGGGGGGGGGGGGGGGGGGGGGGGGG
>NZ_JBCJKS010000025.1:0-38596 GCF_039822565.1 Corynebacterium sp. SA-MJD20WY100
GCCGGTTGCCCAATAGAGTGGGCGAAATCGGCCCGGTTATCCACAGAAACTAACGCTTCTCACGAGCATCTCAGTTTTACCGGCGCGTTCACGCCGGTCAGAGCGAGTGCTTGCGACGGGCGGCAGCCATCTGGATGAGGTCTGCGAAGTAGACGGCGACGGCGAGTCCGATGATGCCGAAGCCGATCCAGCGGTGCGTCGAGAAGTGCTCGTGGGTGACGAAGAGCGCCCAGAGCATCTGCATGAGCGGCGTCATGTACTGGAGCATGCCCACGGTCGACAGGGGAAGGGCCTTGGCCCCTTGGGCGAAGCAGAGCAGTGGCAGCGCGGTGACGAGACCGGAGCCGATGAGCAGCACGATGTGCATGGGGCCTTCGGAAGTAAACGTGCCGGCGCCGGAGGATTCGAGCCACAGGACGTAGATGAGCGCCACGGGCAGGACGACGAGGGTCTCGGCGGCAACGGAGCCGGTCGAGGAGACGCGGACCTGCTTTTTAATGAGGCCGTAGATGCCGAAAGAGAAGGCGAGCAGGAGCGAGATATAGGGTGCCTGGCCGGTGAAGAAGGTGAGATAAATGACCGCGATGGCAGCGATCCCGACGGCGACGGCCTGGAGCTTGCGCAGGCTTTCTTTTAAGAAAACCAGGCCGAGCGCGACGGAGACGAGGGGATTGATGAAGTAGCCGAGGGCGGCATCGGCAACATGGCCCGAGTTGATGGCCACGACGTAGGTTCCCCAGTTGACGGAGATGAACACGCCGGCTGCGGCGAGCCAGGCCCAGGTCTTCTTGTCGAGGCGCGAGAGTTCGCGCCAGCCGCCGGTGACGACGAGGAAGCCCGTGACGAGCACCGCGGTCCAAATGACGCGGTGCGCGAGAATCTCGAGGGGAGAGGCGGGCAGCAGCAGTGGGAAGAATGCGGGGAAGAAGCCCCACATGAGGTAGGCGGCAATGGTGTAAATCATCGGAGATTAATGTACTCCGTGAGCCGTGAGGTGGGAAACGTTTCTCATCAAAAGGGACGGCTCCGGGGGTTTGACGCGGCCGCTAGACTGTCTGCATGGCGAAAAATTCCTCCTTTGTTCACCTGCATAATCACACCGAGTTTTCCATGTTGGATGGTATGGCGAAGGTGGACCTGCTCTCGGAGGAGGTCAAGCGTCAGGGGATGCCGGCCGTGGGCATGACGGACCACGGCAATATGTTTGGCTCGAATGCGTTCTACCAGCGCATGACCTCGGCGGGGATTAAGCCGATCATCGGCATTGAGACGTATATGGCGCCGGAGTCGCGTTTTAATAAGAAGCGTGTGCACTGGGGTACGCCGGACCAGAAGCGCGATGACGTCGCGGGTGGCGGCTCGTACCTGCACCAGACCATGCTCGCTGAGAACGCGACGGGTCTGAAGAACTTGTTCCGTCTGTCTTCGCTGGCGTCCTATGAGGGGCAGTTGGGTAAGTACCCGCGCATGGACGCGGAGCTTATCGCGGAGCACGCGGACGGCATCATCGCGACGACGGGCTGCCCGTCGGGCGACGTGCAGACGAGACTTCGTCTCGGGCAGTTTGATGAGGCGCTCGAGGCCGCCGCGATGTGGCAGGACATCTACGGCAAGGACAACTATTTTCTCGAGCTCATGGACCACGGCCTCGACATCGAGACGCGCGTGCGCTCCGAGCTGCTCGAAATCGGGCGCAAGCTCGACTTGCCGCCGCTGGTGACGAACGACTGCCACTACGTGCTCGAGTCGCAGGCCGCCGCGCACGAGGCGATGCTTTGCGTACAGACCGGCAAGACGCTCATGGACCAGGACCGTTTCAAGTTCGACGGTACGGGCTACTACATCAAGTCGGCGCAGCAGATGCGCGAGATCTGGGATGACATGGTCCCGGATGGCTGCGATAACACGTTGTGGATTGCCGAGCGCGTCCAGGACTACAGCGAGCTGTGGGAGGAGCACCCGCTTGACCGCATGCCGATCGCCGACGTGCCGGAAGGCGAGACCCCGACGTCGTGGCTGACCAAGCAGGTCATGGAGGGCCTCCAGGCGCGCTTCCCGGGACAGGAAGTTCCGGAGAATTATGTGGAGCGCGCGAAGTACGAAATCGGCGTCATCGACATCAAGGGCTACCCGTCCTACTTCCTCATCGTTGCCGAGCTCATCAAACACGCGCGCTCGGTGGGCATTTGGGTCGGCCCGGGCCGTGGTTCCGCGGCGGGCGCGCTCGTGGCGTACGCGCTGACGATTACCAATATCGACCCCATCGAGCATGACCTCCTGTTCGAGCGATTCCTCAACCCGGAGCGTCCGTCCGCACCAGATATCGATATCGACTTCGATGACCGCCGCCGCGGCGAGATGATTCAGTACGCCGCAGAGCGCTGGGGCGAGGACAAGGTCGCGCAGGTCATCACCTTCGGTACGGTGAAGACGAAGCAGGCTATCAAGGACTCGGCGAAGGTGAACTACGGTCAGCCGGGCTTCCAGATGGCGGACCGCATCAACGGCGCGCTGCCGCCGGCGATCATGGCGAAGGATATTCCGCTCTCGGGCATCATGGACCCGGAGCACCCGCGCTACTCGGAGGCGACCGAGGTCCGCCAGATGATCGAGACGGACCCGGACGTCAAGCGCATTTATGAAACCGCGCGCGGCCTCGAGGGCGTGGTGCGCCAGGCGGGCGTCCACGCGTGCGCCGTCATCATGGCGTCCGTGTCGCTTATGGACCACATCCCCATGTGGCAGCGTTCGGACGGCGCGTACATCACGGGCTGGGATTACCCGGCATGTGAGGCCATTGGCCTGCTGAAGATGGACTTCCTGGGTCTGCGTAACCTCACGGTCATTGGTGACGCGCTGGCGAATATCAAGAAAAACCGCGGCATTGACGTGAAGCTTGAGGAACTGCATGCGGACGATCCGAACGTCTCAAAGGTCTACGACCTGCTGTCGCACGGCGAGACGCTGGGCATCTTCCAGCTCGACTCCGGCGGCATGCAGGAGCTGCTCAAGCGCATGAAGCCGACGGGCTTCAAGGATATCGTGGCGTCGCTGGCGCTCTACCGTCCGGGCCCAATGGGCGTGAATGCGCACTGGGACTACGCGGACCGCAAGAACGGACGCAAGCCCATTACGCCGATTCATCCAGAACTGGAAGAGCCGCTCAAGGAGATCCTGGACGAGACCTACGGTCTGATCGTCTACCAGGAGCAGATCATGCGTATCTCGCAGAAGGTCGCGAACTACACGGCCGGCGAGGCAGATGGCTTCCGTAAGGCCATGGGTAAGAAGAAGCCGGAGGTGCTGGCCAAGCAGTACGACAAATTCTGGGCCGGCATGCAGGCCAACGGCTACTCCAAGGACGCGATGGACGCGCTGTGGGGCACCATCGAGCCGTTCGCGTCCTACGCGTTTAACAAGTCGCACGCGGCAGGCTACGGCCTGGTGTCCTTCTGGACCGCGTACCTCAAGGCCTACTTCGCGCCGGAGTACATGGCGGCGCTGCTCACGTCAGTTTCGGATAAAAAGGACAAGTCGGCCATCTACCTCTCGGACTGCCGCCACCTGGGCATCCGGGTGCTGCCGCCGTCGGTGAACGAGTCGCACACGGACTTCCAGGCTGTCGGCGAGGATATTCGCTTCGGTATGGGCGCTATCCGCAACGTCGGCGCTGAAGTCGTCGAGGCCATCGTCAAGGCCCGCGAGGAGAAGGGACACTTTAAGAACTTCTCGGACTACCTGGACAAGATCGACCTCGTGGCGTGTACGAAGCGCGTGACAGAGTCGCTCATCAAGGCCGGCGCTTTCGATGACATGGAGCATCCGCGCAAGGGTCTCATGCTCATCCACGAAGACGCGGTGGACGCGGTGCAGACCACGAAGAAGGCCGCGGACAAGGGGCAGTTCGACCTCTTTGCAGGGCTTGGCGCGGAAAGCGAAGAGACGATGAGCGCGTTTGCCATTGACATTCCGGACGAGCACTGGGACCGCAAGCATGAGCTGGCGCTCGAGCGCGAAATGTTGGGCCTGTACGTGTCGGGACACCCGCTCGACGGCTTCGAGGAGGCGCTCGCGGAGCAGACCGATACGCCGCTGCCCAAGATCCTGGCGGATGAGGTTCACAACGGCCAAGAGCTTGTCATCGGCGGCATCATCTCGGCGGTCGACCGCCGCTACTCGAAGAAGGACGGCTCGCCGTGGGCTATCGTCACGGTCGAAGACCACAACGGCGCGCAGGTCGACATCCTCGTGTTCAACCAGGTCTACTCGCTCGTCGCGCCGCAGATTGTGGAAGACAACATCATTCTGGCCAAGGTCAACGTGAAGATCCGAGACGACCGCCGCTCGCTGTTCTGCTCCGATATCCGTGTGCCGGACTTAGGCCCCGGCGGCGGCGTTGGCCTGCCGCTGCGGCTGACCATGCGCACCGAGCAGTGCACGCTTGACAATATCGCGCGGCTGAAGAACGTCCTGCTCAAGAACAAGGGCGAGTCCGACGTCTACTTGACGCTCGTCAACGGCGACGAGTCTACGATGATGGTCCTCGGCGAGCACCTGCGCGTGGAGCGTTCCGGCAACCTCATGGGCGATCTCAAGGCGACGATGGGCGCGGGCATTCTGGGGTAGTCCCGGCGTGAATATAAAAACGGGCGGACAAAGAGGTGCGGGTTAGGGTAGACAGCACAGTCTAGTTCACCTCACATAAGGAGCACCTTCCATGTCCCACAAGATTCGCACCACGCACGTCGGCTCGCTGCCGCGTACCCCGGAATTGCTGGAGGCGAATCTCAAGCGCTCCGCCGACGAGCTCACGGACGACGAGTTCTTCGCCATCCTCGAGCGCGCCGTCGACGAGGTCGTGCAGCGCCAGGTCGATCTGGGCATCGACATCATCAATGAAGGCGAGTACGGCCATATCACCTCCGGCGCCGTGGACTACGGCGCGTGGTGGAACTACTCCTTTAGCCGCCTGGGCGGCCTCACTATGACGGACAAGGACCGCTGGGAGGCCAACGCCATTCAGCGTTCCGAGCCTGGCAATATCAAGCTCACCTCCTTCATCGACCGCCGCGACCGCGCCATCTTCAACGAGGCTTACAACGACCCGGAGTCCGGCATCTTCACCGGCCGCAAAAAGGTTGCCAACCCGGAGTTCACGGGCCCGATTACCTACATCGGTCAGAAAGAAGTCGACGCAGACGTCAAGCTGCTCAAGGATGCGATGGGCAAGGCGGGGGCATCGGCAGGCTTTGTGGCGGCCCTGTCCCCGGGATCGGCTGCGCGCTTGGGTAACAAGTACTACAAGACCGACCTGGAGGTCGTGCAGGCCTGTGGCGAGGCGCTCTCGCACGAGTACAGGGCGATTACGGACGCGGGCCTTACCGTCCAGTTCGACGCGCCGGACCTCGCGGAGGCCTGGGACCAGATCAATCCGGAGCCGTCCGTGAAGGACTTCCAGGGTTTTGTGCGCGACCGCATTGCGGTGCTCAATGACGCGATTAAGGACTTGCCGCGCGAGCAGACCCGCCTGCACATTTGCTGGGGTTCCTGGCATGGCCCGCACGTCACGGACATCCCGTTCGCGGATATCATTGACGAGATTCTCGAGGCCAAGGTCGGCGGATTCTCCTTTGAGGGTGCCTCGCCGCGCCACGCGCACGAGTGGCGCGTGTGGCAGGATCATCAGCTGCCGGAGGGCACGCTCATCTACCCGGGCGTGATTTCACACTCGACGAACGCGGTGGAGCACCCGCGCCTCGTTGCGGACCGGATTATCCAGTTCGCGGAGGTCGTGGGTCCGGAGAACGTCGTGGCGTCGACCGACTGTGGCCTGGGTGGGCGCCTGCACCACCAGATTGCCTGGGCGAAGCTTGAGTCCCTCGTCGAGGGTGCACAGATTGCCACGGAGGAACTTTTCTAAGCCACGCTTTCCGATGCCGCGGTCTCCGGGCCGCGGCTTTTTTGCGCGCGCCGAAGGTATGATAATTAAATCTTAAACCCCTATAAAGGGAATATCTTTGTTTAAAAAGTGGGGTTTGAGCTGGGGTAATGCAATCGTGAATAAAAGTAAACTGAATGCGCGACAAGGTACGCTTGTTCTGTTTAGGATAGACAGCACAGTCTAGAAAGGAATTGCTCATGACCCAGAAGATCCGTACCACGCACGTTGGCTCCCTGCCGCGCACTGCAGCACTCCACGCGGCGAACCAGCGCCGCCTCGCCGGCGATATCTCCAACGAGGAGTTCGACCAAATTCTGCAGCAGGCCGACAACGAGGTCGTGCAGCGCCAGGTTGATCTGGGCATCGACATTGTCAACGAGGGCGAGTATGGCCACCTCGCGCACGACACCATCGATTACGGCGCGTGGTGGACCTACTCCTTCAGCCGCCTGGGCGGCTTACGGCCGACGCGCGAGGATGAGCCGGATGCGTTCGGCAAGATCGTGCGCCATAAGCCGGGCAGTATCGAGCTCACGACGTTCCCGGACCGTCGCGACCGCGCGGTGTTCGCGGAAGCTTACGAGGACCCGAAGTCGGGCATCGAGGGCGGCGGCAAGAAGTTCCTGCTGCCCACGATTGATGGGCCGCTGAGCTATGTGGGGCAGGAGGCGCTCGCTGCGGACGTGAAGCACCTGGGCGCGGCCATTGCGTCGACGGGTAAGGACGTTGAGGGATTCATCGCGGCGGTCTCGCCGGGCTCGGCGGCGCGCATTCGCAACCTGTACTACCCGTCCTACGACGAGTTGCTCGCGGCGACGGCCGAGGTCATGTCGCACGAATACCGCGCCATCGCGGACGCCGGCTACACGGTCCAGATCGATGCCCCAGACCTCGCGGAGGCCTTCGATCAGGTCAACCCGGAGCCGTCCTACGAGGACTTCCGTGGCTACGTGCGGAAGAATATTGATGCCATTAACGCGGCGATTAAGGGCATCGACAAGTCGAAGGTGCGCCTGCATATCTGCTGGGGCTCCTGGCACGGCCCGCACTCCACGGACGTCCCTTTCGAGGAGATCATCGACGAAATCCTGCGCGCCGAGGTCGGCGGTCTTACCTTCGAGGCGGCAAACGTCCGCCACGGCGCGGAGTGGCGCGTGTGGCAGAACCGTGAGCTTCCGGAAGGCACCGTCATCATCCCGGGCGTCGTCTCGCACTCGACGAACCTCATCGAGGACCCGCGTCTGGTAGCCGACCGCATCCACCAGTTCGCGGAGCTCGTGGGCCCGGAGAATGTCATCGCCTCGACGGACTGTGGCCTGGGCGGACGCATTCATGAGCAGATTGCCTGGGCGAAGCTCGAGTCCCTGGTTAAGGGCGCGGAGATCGCCTCGCAGGAGATCTTCGGCTAGATACGACTGAAAGGGCGGGTGCGCATGTGCGCACCCGCCCTTTTTATTGCGTAGGCCTAGAGGCGGAACTGCTTCTGGGCATTGCTCATCGCGCCGTTGACCTGCTTGAGCATGCCAGTGAGCGCGCCGTTGATGTCCTTGCCGAATTCCGGATTGACCTTGACGAGGGTGCCTGCGAGGCCGATGAGGCCACCGATGATGGACAGGATCAGGTTGATCCAGGCGAAGGCTTCCTTGCCCTCGGGGGAGAGCTCAGCCCACTTGAGCCAGTCCGGCAGCTCGACGGGCTTGTCAGCCTTTTCTTTCTCGACGCAGTCCGGCTCGTCTGGCATGCCGGAGGAACCGTAGCCGTTGACGATGCCTAGAGCGAGTTCCTGCGGACCCATGAACGAAGAACCTGCGGTGCCATCCTTGACGGCCTTCTTGTGGGCGTCCTTGGCCGCGTCGACCTCGGCCTGGCACTCCTCGGACAGTGCGGGCTTCGCGGTCTCCGTGTCTTCGGTCTTCTCGCCGCCAGTCTTCTCGCCGTCGGTAGCGGTGCCGCCGGTGGTGCCCTCCTGACCCTTGCCGTCGGTCTTCTCTCCGTCACTTGCTGTGTCCTCGGAGGGACCGGAGTCCTGGGACTGAGCGCTGGAGGAGCCCTGAGACTCGGAGCTTTCGGCGCCAGCGACCGGCGTGACGAGGGCGAGGGTGGTGCTGGTTGCGGCGACCAGCGCGACTGAGAGACGACGTGCGCGCATAAGAATTACTCCTTGGGGAGACGACAGTGCGAACGGAAATGGAACGCACCTGAATGTAGCAGGTTGGGGTGCCTGGCGGGAGGGAATGCCCCCGCCAAGGAGCTTAGTGGCCTAGCGCGGAGTTCAGGGCGTGGCGCAGCGGTGCCGGCAGGAGACGCAGCAGCGTGGCCTGTGCGCCCGGAACTATGCCAACTATGCCCAGGACGGCGGCCAGGGCCGCGGCAACGACGCCGAACGCGGTGCCGACCGAGGAACCGGCGTCGGACGAGGCGGCGGAGCTGCCGGAATCGCCCTGGTCGTCGTCGCCATCGTTATCGGTGTCGGCGGGCACGAGGTCGGTGACCTGAAAGACGGTCGTGGTACCGGAGACCTCGTTGCCGGCGATGAGAAGGTACTCGCCGTTGGGGGAGTCCTTCTTGTCAACGAAGGTAAGCCCCTCGGGGCCGAGGTCGCCGGCAGCCTTCGTGGCCTCGTAGTTCTCGTCGTCGTAGTCCACGGAGAAGTCACGGTTGTTGACGTAGGTGACGTACTGGGCATCGCGCGGGTCGGTGACGTCGTAGACGAAGATGCCACCCACGCGCTCGGCACCGATGAAGGCGTAGGTGCGCTCGCCGACTGTGCCGATGGTGAGAGCCTCGGGCTCGGGACCCTTGTTGTCGGAGCGGTCGTCGGCCTGCGGATCCTCGTTATCCGCGTTGAAGTTGAGGACGCCCTGCTCGTGGAGGCGGGCGGTGATCTCCTCGAAGTCGGAGCCGGAGTCAAAGACGACGTTGCCAGCGGCGTCGTAGATGGAAAAGGAGCGGGAGCCGTAGGCGTAGAACTCGTCGAAGCAGCTCTTCTCCTCGTTCCAGCCGGACGCGGCGGAGACCTTGAGATTGCCGGCGAAGGACTTGTCTTCGAAGCCCTCGGGAAGCTCGACGCCCTCGCAGACCTTGCCGTCCTCGACGAGGTCCTTGATCTCAGCCTCGTCGGTGTACACGCCGGAACCGTCCTCGTCGCCCCATTCGCGGGCGTCGCCCTCGTTGGCCGTCGCGAAGTAGGTCTTGCCGCCGGCAGTAAACGCGCCGATGGAGTCCGGCATGGATAGGCCCTTGACCGGTAGGATGCGCAGCTCGGTCTTGTCATCCTTGTTGGACGGGTCGATCGGGGTCTGTGAGTGGTCCGCGATAAAAGCCGGGACGACGTCGGTGACGGTCGCCGACGGGATGTCGATGATGGCGATGGCGTTGGCCTCCTGCAGCGACGCGTAGGCAGTATCGCCAACAGAGGAGATGTACTCCGGCTCGAAGTCGGTGGACGGCTTCGAGTCGGCGTCGGAAGGACCGAAGACGCGGATGGCGGGGTCGAGCTCGCCGGCAGCGTACTTCGCGTCGTACGCCTCGAAGCCAGCGGTGCGCACGTCTGCTTGGGTGGGGGCGGCGGCATCGGAAGGCAAGGCGATGACGGACACGGAGCCGGTGGGGTCGGCGACGTAGTCCGTGCCCTCGGCGGTGAGCTCGTTGGACGGCTCGCCCTCGTTGGCGAGCAGGGCGAACTTCCCGTCTGCGGTGAGGTGGACGTTATCGGGCAAGGCACCGATGGTGACGCGGCCGAGCTTTTCACCGGTGGCAGCGTTGAAGAAGAGGGCCTCGCCGTCCTGTGTCTTATCGGCCTGCTGGACCGCGGCGACAGCCAGGCCGTCAGGGCGCACGGCGACGGAGTTGATTTCCTGGTCGCCGCCGGCGGAGACGACGTCGATCTTGTGCGGCGCGGCCGGATCCGAGGCGTCGAGGATGTCGATCTCGCCGGAGTGCGCGTTGACGGCGAGGATGCGCTTCGACGCGGCGTGGAAAGCGACGATCTCCGCGGCGGACTCACCAAGCACGCCAGAGTCGTAGGCGCCGAGCGGCTCGACCTTGAGCGAGGCGTCGGCAACGGAATCGACGATGGGAGAGGCGACGATGGCGGCCTGGGCCGGAATGGCGGGGACGGTGAGCGTGGTCGCGGCGAGCGTACGCAGGGCGAGAGTGCGGCGGATGGCCATACATGAGCTCCTTGAGAGTACGAGAAATATGACGAGGCAACATCCAAGTGCATGCAGGTAACACAGGGTTAACACAGAGGTAAAAGTGAGATGAAATGCCGGACTAATCGGTCGATCGCTAGGTAATCGCGCGGGCGGCGACCATGGGGTCTAAAATGACTCAGCATGACTAACTCCGCAGTATTCGAGCCCATTCACGCCTCCGATATCAGCCAGGCCCAGGCACGAATTTCCTCGGAGATTGCGCCGACGCCGTTGCAGTACTGCCCGCGACTGTCCCAGGAAACGGGCTGCGAGGTTTACCTGAAGCGCGAGGATCTCCAGGACGTGCGTTCCTATAAGATCCGCGGCGCTCTGTTTTCCATCACGAATCTCACGCCGGAACAGCGCGCGCACGGTATCGTGACGGCCTCGGCCGGCAACCACGCGCAGGGCGTGGCGTATGCCTGCCGGACCATGGGCATCCAAGGCAAGATCTACGTGCCGGAGCCGACGCCCAAGCAGAAGCGCGACCGCATCGTGGTCCACGGTGGCGACATGGTCGAGCTCGTCGTCACCGGCGCGAACTTTGACGAGGCCGCGGCGGCCGCGCATGCCGATGCCGCCGAGCGCGGCGCCATCTTCATCGAACCCTTCGACGCGCGTGACACGGTCACTGGCCAGGGCACCATCGCCGCGGAGGTCGTGAGCCAGCTAGCCTCCTTGGGCAAGTCGCTCGACGCCATCGTCGTCCCCGTGGGTGGCGGCGGGCTGCTCTCCGGCATCACGTCGTACCTTGCGGACATGGCGCCGCGCACGGCGATTATCGGCATCGAGCCGGCCGGCGCTGCCTCGCTCACCGCAGCGTTCGAGGCACGCGAGCCGGTGACCTTGGAGTTCGTCGATCCCTTCGTGGATGGCGCGGCCGTCAAGCGCATTGGCGACCTGCCCTTCCAGGTCCTCGAGGCTAACCAAGGGCGCCTGCACTGGTCCACGGTCTCCGAGGGGGCCGTGTGTACGGAGATGCTTGGCCTGTACCAGAACGAGGGCATCATCGCCGAGCCCGCTGGTGCCCTGTCCGTCACGGGCCTGCGCGAACTCAAACTCGCGCCGGATTCCGTGGTCGTGTGCGTCATCTCGGGCGGCAACAATGATGTGCTGCGCTACAACGAGGTCATGGAACGCTCGCTCGTGCACCGCGGGCTCAAGCACTACTTCCTGGTGAACTTCCCGCAAGAGCCGGGGCAGCTGCGCCACTTCCTTACGGAAATCCTGGGCCCGGACGATGACATCACGCTCTTTGAGTACTTGAAGCGCAATAACCGCGAGACGGGCGCCGCGCTCGTCGGCGTGGAGCTGGGCCGCGCGGCTGACTTGGATGGCCTGCTTGAGCGCATGTCGAATTCCAAGATCTCGTGCCAGCACCTGAAGCCGGGCACCTCGGAGTATGACTACTTGGTGGCTTCGCACTAAGGTGCGCCCGCTAGGGTAGGGGCTTATGGATTCCTATGAGCGCCCGGTCGAAGGCGCGCCCGTCGAGCACGAGATTGAGATCAAGCGTTCGCGGTTTATCACGTTGATTGGCCGCGCCCGCGACGAGGCGGAGGCGCGCGAGTTTATCGATGCCGCCCGCGCGCGCTTTCCTGATGCCCGCCACCATTGCTCGGCGTACCTTTACCACGTCGACGCAGCCAACCCGGTGGAGCGTTCCTCCGACGACGGCGAGCCCTCGGGCACGGCGGGCCGTCCCATGCTCGACGTGCTGCGCGGCTCGGGCATGCTCGACATTGTGGCCGTCGTCGTGCGCTACTTCGGTGGGGTGAAACTTGGCGCGGGCGGGCTCGTCCACGCGTACGGCGGCGCGGTGAGTGAGACGCTCGAGAAAGTCCCGCGTGTGACGAGGGCGTTGCGTGAGCTCTATTCCGTCGACGTTGATCATGGTGCGGCCGGGCGACTCGAGGCCGAGCTCCGCGGGCGTGGCTATGCGGTGGTGGACACCGCCTATGGCGCGCAGGTGACGTTCACCCTGGCGCAGGAGCCTGGCGGCCAGGAGGAACTCGACGCCGAGCTTGCGTCGCTGACGCAGGGCGCGGTGGCATCGAAAGCAGCAGGGGAGCGCTGGGTCGAGCTGGACTGAGCTTGATCGCTTACGGCATGACTGAAACTACCCGGCGCTGCCGCCTATCGAAGGTAGAATGACCGGCATGACTATGCAGCCACGTCCCAACAATCCGATTGAGAAGCGCAAGCAAGACGTGCGCAAATACTCCCGCAACGCCGTGATTTCCGTCGCGGCGGGCCTGGGCGGCGGCGTCCTTGCGGCGTGGGTCTTTACACACGGCACGTTCTTCTTCATGCTTGGCCTCATCGTCGCCGTCGTGGGCGGCGTGTACAACTGGTCGAAGGTGCGCTCGATCGTCAACCACAAGGACCAGTACTAAGCCGGGGGTTGTCTTAATGACTCAACCCGATGGAAAGTCCGTCCGCATCGACGCGTGGGTATGGGCCGTGCGCATGTTTAAGACGCGCTCGGAGGCCGCAGATGCGGTGAAGGCGGGACACGTCAAGCTCAACGGCAACGCGACGAAGCCCGCGCAGCAGGTCGTGCCAGGCGACCGCGTGCGCGTGTGGCGCAACCACCACGAACACGACTTGGAAGTCCTCGCGACGGTGCGTAAGCGCGTGGGTGCGCCGGTGGCGCGCACGTGTTACATCGACCATGCACCGCCGCCCCCGCCCAAGGAGTTCATGCCGGCGCTGCCCGTACGCGATCGCGGCGCTGGACGTCCTACCAAGCGCGACCGGCGCCAGATGGAGAAGTTCCGCGGCGGGTTCCGCTAGCGTGCCGGCTAACCGCGCAGCTGCTTGAGGCGCCGGTTGAGGCGCTTGCGGCGGTCGCCACGGTCGCCGAGCTCCGCGGTGGCCTCGATGTGCTCCTTGCCAAAGTGCAGAAGCAGCAGGTCGTCGATGAGACGGACCTGTCCCGGCTTGTAGCGGTAGCGCATGGCCTCGCGTACACGGATGATGTCGCGCTCATTGAGGAGAGCCTCGAGCTTGGCGAGGGTGTCGATGTTGTTGGCCTCGAGCAGCTCGGCGAGGAACCGGATGTGCTCAGAACGCGAGCGGGGGAACGCGTCGCCGAGGATGACAGCGAGCACGCCAGGAAGCGTCTCGGCGTTGATCTCCACAGAATCTTGCGGGGCGGGGCCGACCTCCATGAGCGCGGCGATGTCATCGAATTTTTGATCCGCGAGCTCGATAAGGCCCGCAGCAAGCGTGAAGAGACGGTCGACTTGGGGCGTGGGCGGCTTAGGGCCCTGCTTGTAGCGGATATCATGCTCGAACTCGGCCCAGGCGTGCTGCAGGACGGTACGGATTTGCACCTCGAAGGTAAAGCCTTCGTACTCGGCGAGCTCTTCCAGGGAGTCGTTGACCTGCAGGACGAGGTGGTGCGAGCCGTAGCCGAAGCTGCCGGAAATGCGGGTTTCTGCTGCCTTGTCCACACTGCGCAGCACCGTGAAAGAACGCCCCAGGATGTCGATGGCTTGCGGGATAACGGTGGAGTTGAACACGGTGACGCGCGCACCGACGAGGTCATGGATGTCATTCCACGGATCGGGATAAGTCGGGGCGCCGTCCGCGTCGCGCTTCTTTGCCTTCTTCTTCAGCGACGGCCAGCCCTTGACGCGCGTGGCGACGCGGTCGTAGACCACGCCGGCGTCATCGAGGACGTCTTCGATGGCTTCGGAAAATTCCGTCGCAGCATTCGGGTGGGTGCGCACCCACTCGTGATAGCGGTTTCCGAGTTGGGAGATAGCATGCTCAGGCACAGTACTGTCCTTTCTCGGCGTGTGGAGGCGTGCCGTTTTACCCCAGCGAGGTGCCGGGAAGCACGCGAGGGAATCCGTGACACCATAGTAGTGGTGCCAGCGCCGTGGACGGCAACCGGAGTCCGGCGAATGCCGTGGCGCGACTATGGAGACCGTCCGCGTGGTGGGCGGCGAGCCCGCGGAAGATAAAGAGTACGTCGGGTGCCGGCGCGAGATAGACCAGGCCGCCGTGGATGTGGC
This sequence comes from Corynebacterium sp. SA-MJD20WY100, assembly GCF_039822565.1. Classification (NCBI taxonomy): domain Bacteria; kingdom Bacillati; phylum Actinomycetota; class Actinomycetes; order Mycobacteriales; family Corynebacteriaceae; genus Corynebacterium; species Corynebacterium sp. SA-MJD20WY100. The sequence goes on from NZ_JBCJKS010000025.1 coordinate 14,163, forward strand.
GGCCGGCGTAGCCCGAGCCCAGTTTCGGCTGGGCGCGCCGGGCGGAGGGAGCGACGCCCAATTCCGCAGCGAAGTGCTCGTGCAGGATATTGAAGGTGAGCGGATGCGTGAGCCACGCCGTGATGGGCACGCCAGGCGAACGTACTTGGACCCCGTGCGCCCGGGTATCGAGGACGTCGCGCGCCGGGCGGGATTGGAAGCGGTAGCCTCGCGAGGTGTGCGCCGCGCGCAGTACGTTGTGCGCCGCGGTCGTCCAGGCTTGGTTGACCGTCATGTCCCATTCGGAGAGGGCGCGCAGGCTCACTCCCACGGCGGGGGATTCGCCAAGTTCGGTAAGCCCCGTGCCGCAGCGCAGCTGCATGTCATGGCCAGCGCAGAGGCCGACGGTGGCGACGGAATCGAAGAATCCATCTTCGCTCAGCCGCGGCCGCGTCGAGACGTTGTGCGGGCGCAGCGCAGGAAAGAGGAGTTCCGGAGCGAGCAGCGGGGTAGAGGTGTGCCTTTCCAGCAAGGAGACGGACATGAGAGAGCCTTTCGGTGCGCAGCCGACAGTGACTGCGAGAGATACGAGAGTCACTCATATTGGACTGTCCGCATCCCAGAAAGGTTCCCTGAGCCCAGTAAAAAATCCTGCGCCCACCGGAGGCTGCTGCTTCGGCTTAGAAGGGTGGCTCTTCGTCGAGTCCCAACTCGGCGAGCAGCTTGTCCTTAGGCCAGAGCTGAATGTCCTGGCCCTTGGCGATGAGCTCCTCAGCTTTCTTCTCCTTGGAGGTCTTCGTGGCCCACGTGCCGAGAACGAGGATGGTCGTCTTCTTCGTCACGGACTTTGCGGCCTGGCCGCCGCGCTCGGCGATGCCATTCCATAGTGTTCCCTTGTCGAAGGGATCAAAGTCGCCGGTGAGTGTGACGTGCTGGCCAAAGAGCGGACCGTTCGGGTCCGCGTCCTCGTTGGGCTCGGGCACGGTATTCGGCGTCGCGACGGCATCCCACGGAGCCGGGCGGTTGCGGGAGCGCTTCTCCGCCTTCTCACGTGCGGCGTGGGAGTCAGCGGAAGCAGCGGGGGGAAGCGCGCCATCGAGATCGAAGAGCGCAGTCTCGTGGGCACCGGAGGGCGTGGTTGCGCCACGGTGGCGCGTCTGGTCACGGAAGTCGGTACCGGCGCCGAGATCGGCAGGGGACGTGGGCGCGGTGCGGGCGCGCAGCACCGGCATGACGGCGTCGTTGGTGAGCGTGCCCAGGGCGAATTCGCGGGTGTGGAAGAGCCCCTGGATATCGCCGGCGTAGCCGAAGGCTTGGGCTAGACCGGTGATGATGAGGCCAGCGGCGCGGGCGTCTTCGGTCGCGTCGTGGTGGTGAAAGCGTGGTGCGCCCACGGCTGCGGCCATGGTGGGGAGCTTGTGGTTGGGCACGTCGATGCGCCCCGCTCTCGAGGCGTCGCGCGAGAGCGCCAGCGAGCAAGCAAGCGTGATAGCGGGCAGCTCTACGCCCGCAGCGGCCGCGCCGACGCGCAGTGCAGTCGAGTCGAATTGCACGTTGTGCGCCACGAAGACGTCGTCGCCGAGGAACTCGAGCATCTCACCCAGCGCCGTGGCGAAGGACGGGGCGTCCTTGACATCCTCCGGCGTGATGCCGTGGATGCCAATGTTGAACTCGGAAAAGTTCTCCATGCCGGGCGGGGGCGTGCACAGCCAAGAGCGGGATTCGACCTCGAGGCCATCGCGGAAGCGCACCGCACCGATGGCGCACACGGAACCCCAGTTGTCGTTGGCGGTCTCCACGTCGATGACGGTGAAGCCCAGGCCCTCGACGGCGACGCCGGCGGTAGGCACCTCGCCGTGGCGGACTGCTTCGATTAGCGAGGCGGCATCGGCAGCCGGGGTCGTCGTGCCGGTGCGCGGGGCAAAGCGCACGGTGATGGTTTCCTGCGCGGTGACAAGGCGCAGCGCGCCGAAGGCGGCGGGGCCAGGCTCGGTGGACTCCACGGACTGGAGGTCCTCGAAGGCGACAACCTCGCGCGCGGGCGCACCGAGGGAGGCGGCCAGCTGGGAGCGCAGGATGACCGCGGAGGTGGGCGTGAGCTCTACGGTCGCGCCGTGGGCATAAATGGTGGGAGTGCTAGGCGACGTCACGGAACTTCGGTCTTGGCCTTTCTAATCCTCGTCGAACTGCGGGGGCTCGACCTGTTTGAGCACCATCGTGGTGCGGTCCTGACACGTAAGCGTACCGCCCGCCTCAATGAAGGTGTCCTCTGCGGGGTAGCCACCAGAATCGGCCGTATCGACCATGAGCTTCCACTTGCCGCCCAACTCGCGGCCCGGCAGGGTGAACTCGATGTCGCCGTCGTGCGCGTTGAAGATGAGGATGAAGGAATCATCCTTGATGGGCTGGCCGAATTGATCCGTCTCTGAAATGGCGGAGCCATTGAAGTAGACCATGATGGCGCGGCCGAAGTCATGGTCCCAGTCGTCCTGGGTCATGAGCTTGCCGGACGGCACCATCCACGCGATATCGCGGTCGCGGACGTCGGAGCCCAGCGGGCCACCGGTGAGGAAGCGCTGGCGGCGGAAGACAGGGTGCTTGCTGCGGATCCCGAGCACGCGCTTGACGAAGCCGAAGAACTCCGAGTTCTTTTCCAGATCGAGCATGGACCAGTCCATCCACGCGAGCTCATTGTCCTGGCAGTACGCGTTATTATTGCCGTTTTGGGTGCGGCCGAACTCGTCGCCATGGCAGATCATCGGCGTGCCCTGGCTGAGCAGGAGCGTCGTCATGAAGTTACGCTGTTGGCGGCGGCGCAGCTTGCGAATTTCCGGGTCTTCGGTGGGGCCTTCGACGCCGCAATTCCATGAACGGTTATGGGACTCGCCATCACGGTTGTCCTCGCCGTTGGCCATGTTGTGCTTTTCGTTGTAGCTCACTAAATCCTTGAGCGTGAAGCCGTCATGCGCCGTGATGAAGTTGATGGACGCCGTGGGGCGGCGGCCGTTGTTGGCGTAGAGATCGGACGAACCAGTAAGACGCGAGGCGAATTCGCCCAGGGTGGCGGGCTCGCCGCGCCAGAAGTCGCGGACCGTGTCGCGGTACTTGCCGTTCCACTCACACCAGATGGGCGGGAAGTTGCCCACCTGGTAGCCATTGTGGCCGATATCCCAGGGCTCGGCGATGAGCTTGACCTGGCTGACCACCGGGTCCTGCTGGACCAAGTCGAAGAAGGTCGCGAGCTTGGAGACATCATCCAATTCGCGCGCGAGCGTAGAGGCGAGGTCGAAGCGGAAACCGTCGACGTGCATCTCCGTGACCCAATAGCGCAGCGAATCCATGATGAGCTGCAGCGAGTGCGGGTGACGGACGTTGAGGGAGTTACCGGTGCCGGTGTAGTCCATGTAGTGCGCCTCGTCGCCCTCGACGACGCGGTAATACGCCTTGTTGTCGATACCGCGGAAAGCGATGGTGGGACCCAGGTGGTTGCCCTCGGCCGTGTGGTTGTAGACCACATCGAGGATGACCTCCAGGCCCGCGGCGTGAAGGCTGCGCACCATGGACTTAAACTCGGCGACGATTTCGCCCGGCTTATTCGCCATGGCGTAGTCCGCCTGGGGCGCGAAGAAACCAAAGGTGTTGTAGCCCCAGTAGTTGCGCAGGCCGATAGTGCGCAGACGATCATCTTGGAGGAACTGGTGGACTGGCATGAGCTCGACCGTGGTGATGCCTAGGTCCTTGAGGTAGTCGATCATCGCGGGGTGGCCCATACCCGCGTAGGTGCCGCGCATGGCCTCCGGGATGTCCGGATGAGTCATAGTCATGCCCTTGACGTGCGTTTCGTAAATGACCGCTTCCTCATCCGGAACATTGGGGCGGTGGTCGCCCTGCCAGTCGAAGAAGGGGTTGATGACAACGGAGAGCATGGTGTGGCCGAGCGAGTCATCCTCATTGCGCCCGGTCCCGGCGGGCTCGGCGTGAATGTCGTAAGAATACAGTGAGGCGTCGCCGTCGAACTCGCCCTGGAACGCGCGGGCGTAGGGGTCGACGAGGAGTTTGGAGGGATCGCAGCGCAGGCCGCGTTCCGGTGCGTATTCGCCATGGACGCGGTAGCCATAAGCCTGGCCGGGGCCAACCTCGGGGAGGTAGGCGTGCCACACGTGGGCGTGGACTTCCTTGAGCTCAACGCGGGTTTCTGTGCCGCGTGGATCAATGAGGCACAACTCGACTTTCGTTGCGGCTTCGGAGAAGATTGCGAAGTTGGTGCCCGTGCCATCAAACGTGGAGCCCAGCGGGTAGGGCTGGCCCGGTCTCACAGTAAAAGTCTCAGTCATAATGCACCAGAGTAATGGACTAGCGCGCGCCTAGCCCACTGATAATGATTCCCACGCCCCGTAAGAGATCGTCTGTCCCTTCAGGGACGCGTGCGTCCTGCGACTCAGTCATACCGTCCGCGGGCTCGGTGTCTGCGGCTTCCGATGCCCCCGTGGCTTCCGCGAGCTGCGTGCGTGCCTGTTCCATGGTGGCTGAGCCGAGCACCAGGTAAATAATGGCGTGGGCGCCAGTAAGCAACTCTTCCTCCGGTGCGGACGACGTCGCGCGGACCGCGGCGACGAACCGGTCTACGAGCCGTTCCCACGTGGCATTGCCAGGCTGGGACAAGCCGGCGGAGGTGACCTCGGCGCCATCGCGGTGGGCAAGCAGACACCGGCGTAGGTCGAGCGCGAGGGCTGTGGGGGAGTCACCGTCGATCGGTGCGACGATGGCCTCGGCGATGTCGGCGATGAGCGCCTGCTTGTTCGCGATGTGCCAATACAAAGCGCCGGGGGCGACGCCGAGCGTTGTGGCGACACGGCGCATGGTCATGTCTGCCAGCCCATAATCATCCAAAAGCTGGAGTGCGGTGTCGATGATCGTTTCGCGGTTTAAGTGCACGCTTGCCCATTCTAGACAGCAGCGCGACGGCGAGGGGAGAACTCAGGTGCGGACAGGCGCGTGCGGTGAGCCAGCGATCCATAAGCCCTACCCTCAGGTTTCACAGGGAACTTTGAGGTTGTCTCCACTATTAACCAATGAACCGATTGATAGACTACTCACGTCACGCCGCGAGTGCGGCGCGCTCTCATGCAGTAACGCTGTCACCCTCACGAGCGTGTGGTGCCAGGTTCCTCCTTCCCAGCTAGGGAAGGGAAACTGATACCCTACGGCCCTGCGCCCGTGTCAGTGCGCTGTGAGTGAATACAATTCTTTTACACGTCTGGAGTCATTTTGTCCCTTCGAACCCCCGCCATGAAGTCCATTGCTGCCCTCGCCCTTGTTCTGCCCCTGACATTGGCAGCGTGCGGTAACGACGAGGAGGACAACGCCGCTACCGGCTCGACGACGGCTAAGACGACCGCGTCTTCGAAGGAAGCTCCGTCTGAGAGCGCCGCCCCGTCGTCTGAGGCTCCGTCCTCGGAGAAGCCGAAGGAAGAGTCCGCTGCGCCGGAGAAGGACAAGCAGCCGGCGGAGGGAGATAACGCGGAGGACACGAATGCTGAGGCTGCACCGTCCACCCTGGTCAACCCGTTCGAGGGCGGCGCCGCTGCTGAGGCCACCACCTTCGCTCCGGTCGAGGGCGATGCTGGTGATGACGCGACGAAGGAAACCATCACCAACCTCATCAACGGCACCTACGAGCAGCAGGATGTGCGCTCGCTGGCGCAGTACACCCGCGATAACACATGTGCCCGCGTGGTCAACGAGAACCAGCAGGTGGGCCCCAACGGTGAGCAGCTTTCGCTCGCCAACCTGGACCTGTCTCAGTTCGATAACCTGCCGGCAGACCAGAAGGCCATCCTGGAGCCGTACAACCAGCAGATTCGCGACAACTTCTCCAAGACGACCACGGACATCCAGGACGTGCGCGTTAACGGCAACACGGCCTCGGCCAGCGTGACCGTCAATAGCCCAGCGGGGTCCGAGACCAACACCATGGTCTTTGAAAACGAGGGCGGCGCCTGGAAGTTCTGCAACCCGGCGTCCTAATCGCACACGTGGCTTACGCTATCTTCGCGCGGCCGGAGTAGGCTACAAGGCCTATGATTACTCGCGGTACTCGGGCTCGACGCCCGTCCATACCCCGCACCGTCGGTTTCGGTGCGGGGTTGCTTGCATGTGCACTCGTGGCATTCTCGGCTGCTGGCGCCGTGTGGGGTCACTTCCGGCCGGTGCTCACCGGACATGAGGTCGACGATGGCGGCTACGCGGTCGAGACCCTCGCCGATATCGAGTTCGGCTCCTTCGTCTCGTTCGTTCTCCTCACCGGACTCGGGGGAGTGCTCCTTGCCCTCGGGGCCTATTTGCGCGGCGCACGCCAGCGCGGGTTAGGCATGTTGCTGTGGGTCGGCGTCGCCGCCCTCGCGAGCGCGGTGGCGTTCTATTACGCTGGCTCCCTCACGGCAACGCACCTGCCCACCGATCCCGGGGAGACGGTCCAATGGACTCCGCCCATGCAGCCCCACATCGGGTGGGCCGCAGCGCCGTTTATGGCGATGTTTGCCTACTGGTCTGCGGCGTTTATCAGCGCGGACGTCGACTGGGAAGACGACGCCCCAGACACCCCAGAGGAAGTGAACTCCGAGCCTTCGGAGCCCTGAACTCAGAGCTGAAGCCGCCCTGAGCCTGCCCTGCGCCCGCGTACCACACCCTGGACGAATTCGACGCGCAGCGCATCGTGCCGGACGCTGTAGGCCCGGACTCGCACTACCGCGTGGCGACTCCTGCACCGACTCCGGCGTCGGCACCCACCCCGCCGCCCACTCCGGCACCTTCTGTGGCCCAGTCGGCGCCCCAGGCCTGATGCTCGGCGATAGTCGGCTCGAGCCGCCGCGCGATGGGAGTTAGCGCGTACTCCACGCGCGGCGGGACCTCGGGGTTAAACTCGCGGAGCACGAGCCCATCGTCCGCGAGCTCGCGCAGTTGCCGGGTGAGGGTACGGCCCGAGACCCCGCCCGCGGCGTCCCGCAGCTCGCTGTAGCGCAACGGATTGTCCGCATCGAGCAACGCCTGAATGAGCGTGACCTTCTAACAGTCGCTGATGAGCATCATCGCAGTTTCGAGCAGGCAGCCTTCTATAGCGCGCACTGTGAGGTTGCGCATGTGACTTACCCTACGCAGCACGCGCTGCCAGTGAGGCCACTCTGCGAGGCTTATTCGGCCTGCGGGGTTGTGCCGTCCTCGTCGTGCTCTTCTTCCTCTGCCGCGTCCTCGGTCTTCTCTGCTTCATCATCCGTGAGACCCAAGTCGAGACCCATCTGATTGGGATCGACGGGGTGCTCGACGTCGTCCTCGTCTTCCCACTCCTCCCAGTCCTCGTCGTCCCAGTCCTCGTCCTCGGCGGGGTCGTCTGCGGCGTCCGAGTCCGCAGTGAAGAGCTGGATTGCGTCTTCCGCCTCCTCCGTGCGGGTGATTTCCGGCAGCTGCGGCGCGAGCAACGGGGCGAGCTGCGGTTCCAGGGACTCGAAAGAGATGTAGGCGCCGTGGACTGCGGTGTGTACGGCATAGCGCAACTGGGCTGCGGTCATGCCGTTGCCAATGAGCCAGTTGCGGGCGAGCGAGACTTGCACCTCGTCCTCGTGGACGCTGGCGCTGGCAAGCAGCGAGGCATCACCCGCGTTATAGTTATCGAGTACCGTCGAGATGGCGAAGAGCTGGGAGAGCTCGCCCGCCTCCCGGGCAAAGGTGCGGATGGTCAGCCAGCGGCCATCGTTGATGATGCGGAAGAAGGTCCACCTACCGTCGATACGGCAGCGTACGGTCATCTCGTCCTCAGAGACCTCCGTGTGCACGATGTCCTCGGCGCTGAGAGCCGCGCGGATACGGTCAGCCGTGACGGGCATGGGCGTCGTCGTAGGAGCCTCGCCCATGGCCTCCGCGTACCCGTCCGGCGGACCGACGACCTCGGGGACGGCTTCGCTGAGTTCGCGCACCGCATCTACCATCGTGCCAATAGCGGTATCAAGGAAATCGCGCAGTTGGGCATCCGTGACCCACGCTTCCGCGTCGAGCGACGCACGCAGGTGAGTAAGGAGATAACCGCGCTCCGTGACGGACGTGTAGGCAACGGGCACCATGCGGCGCGTGTTCATGTCGTTGATGGTCTGCGCCAGATACCCGGCCAACCGCGGCTCGACACTCGTGTTAAGCGTGCCTTTGACGAGGAGTACCTCGCCCCACTTACCCGCCACGCCGATGAGAACATCGAACTTGGGCAGGCGGAAAGTAATCTCCGCCTCGTCCGCGTCAGTCGTGAAGTGGTCAATGAGCTCGTCGACGACGTCTACGACGCGCTCGAAGGTTAACGGGCGAGCCGTATCCGCGGTCGCAGGGAAAGCTACTGAAGACGCATCGGGGGTCATGGAGACCGCCTCCTTGAATGTCGTAGGGGCAATGGCGGGGAGAAGTAGGGGTTTCTCCCACGCCCCGATACGTTAAGCGGCCCCCTCGACACGAGCCCCGGCTATATCGAAAGTATTCGAACACTCTCGAACACCGTCGAACACTCTCACACAGGCCGGGCTGGCGCGGGTTAGGGCCAGGAGACGGGCGATTGCCCGGAGACTTCTTTGGCGATGTGGTCTACGCCGTGGAGCATGGTCTTGAGCGCGGTGCCCAGCGTGGAACGCAGTTGGCGGTCTGTCATGCCGGCGGCGACGGTCACGGCGAGGTCGAGACGAATCTGCAGGCCGTCCACGTTGCTGTGGCAATAGGCCACTGGTGAGTCAGACATGCGGTTGAAGTCATTGCACACGAGGAAGGCACGGAGGAACTCCGAGCCGGGGAGATTCGGGTCCCAGTGCCCCTTAACCACGAGCGACGGACCATTATCGAGGACGAAGGCGAAGAGGACCTCGTTAATCCAGGCGTAAATGGCCTTGCCTTCGGTAGCGTCGGTCCGTTGGAGTTTGTCAATGCCGATGGACGCGAGCGACGCGGCGATACGGTCGGTGTCCACGGCGTAGGCCTGGTTATCGAAGGCCTCGTCCGGTTCAGACGTGAGTCCCTCATCGCGCAGCGTTACCGGCGGAGTGAGCGTGACGGTAGGGAAGCGCTCCACGAGCTTGTGCACAAAGGCCGAGGCGTTATCTATGGCCTGATCCGCGGCGGCGACCAGCTGTTCGTCTGTCATGCCCTGGCGCCCATCGATGACCGTGGTTCCCGTTATTGCGACCTCGTCCGTGCTGTCGAAGTTGAGCACGAGCGTGGGCGTGAGACAGTCGTGGTTCCAGTCGTTGACGAGCTCCGCGGCGTCGCGCAACGCGTCGAAGCTCAGCGGCGTGTGGTGTGTGGTCGTCACGATGTATTCCGGGGATTCCGGATCGCCTTCATCCGGCTCAATGGTGGTGGTCGCAATCGAGCCATGGTCGAAGACAAGGAGTGTGGGCTTCTGGGTAACGGCGCTATGTCCGGCGAGCCGTGCCGCGCGAGCAAGTCGTGCGAGGGTCACAGGGCGTGCGGCCTTCGAGGTATTCACTGCGGTCACCTCCCGAGGTGATGGGGCTCAAAATGAGGGGGCCGAAAGGAGAAAACGGGCAAAATCCCCAGCTGCCCACGAGTCTAACCCGTAGGCTAGGGTGCTGTCCGCAGTTTCGGTCATTCGATATGGGGCTACCCGGTGGAATGAACGATTATCTGTAGGAGTATAAAAATAGGTACAGTACATAAATTCACATTCGCTGATCGCGGGAGCTTCCCGCGGCCGAAGGATATGAGAGGACGTCTCGTGCTTCAGGTCACCGACATGCGCGGAACCACCATGACCACAGCGGCTGTGCGCCGCGCCCTGCCCCGCGGCGGCACGGATGTTGCCGCCGTCCTCGACAAGGTCCAGCCCTTGGTCGACGCAGTGCGCGACGGCGGCGCCGCCGCGGCGCTCGACTGTGGCGAGAAATTCGACGGCGTACGCCCCGCTACAGTGCGCGTGCCCGCGGAAGAACTCGCCAAGGCTGCCGCAGAGCTGGGTCCTGAGGTCCGCGCCGCCATTGAGGAATCCATTGCCCGCGTGCGCAAGGTCCACGCGGAGCAGAAGCCGGAGAACCACACCACGGAGCTCGCGCCGGGCGCCACCGTCACGGAGGTCTTCGCGCCCATCGAGCGCGTGGGTCTCTACGTCCCGGGCGGCAAGGCGGTCTACCCGTCTTCCGTCATCATGAATACGGTTCCGGCCCAGGAAGCTGGCGCCTCGACGCTCGTCGTGGCCTCCCCGCCGCAGAAGGACTTTGGCGGTCTGCCGCACCCCACGGTGCTGGCCACCTGCCACATCCTCGGCGTCGATGAGGTCTGGGCCGTCGGTGGCGGCCAGGCCGTCGCCCTTCTTGCCTACGGCGACGATAACCCGGCGGGGGAGGAACCCCTTGAGCCCGTCGACATTATTACGGGTCCCGGCAATATCTTTGTCACTGCGGCTAAGCGTCTCGTGCGCGGCGTCGTCGGCACCGACGCGGAAGCTGGCCCGACCGAGATCGCTATCCTCGCCGATAAGACGGCTGACCCGGTCTTCGTAGCCTACGACCTCATCTCGCAGGCCGAGCATGATCCCATGGCGGCGAGCGTCCTCATCACGGATTCGCAGGAGCTTGCCGATGCCGTCGAGACCGAGGTGTCTTCCCGCTATCAAGTCACCGCGAACTCCGAGCGCGCCGAGCAAGCCCTGCGTGGCCAGCAGTCCGGCATCGTCCTCGTCGACGACCTCGAGGCCGGCATCAAGGTCGCTGACGCGTATGCCGCGGAGCACCTCGAAATCCACACTGCCGACTCGCGTGCGGTCGCCGAGCGCATCAAGCACGCAGGCGCCATCTTCGTGGGCTCCTACTCGCCGGTGCCGCTGGGTGACTACATGGCAGGCTCTAACCATGTGCTGCCCACCTCTGGTTCCGCACGCTTTAGCGCAGGCCTGTCCACGCACACCTTCCTGCGCCCGGTCAACCTCATCGAATACGACAAGGACGCGCTGGGCGAGATCGCAGACAAGATCGTCCACTTCGCTAACGCCGAGGCCCTGCCGGCCCACGGCGAGGCCATCCGCGCCCGCTTCGCGCATTAACCCGCCCCGCATCGCACCATCGACCGACGCGGGGTACTCGGCAACGAGCACCCCGCGTTACGTCTTAGTCGCATACCCCGACTCCCAGAGAAAGACCCCATCACCATGACCGCGAACGCAACGAACGAAACCTCCGCTTCGGGCATCACGCTCGAGGACCTGCCCCTGCGCGACGAGCTGCGCGGCAAGTCCGCCTACGGCGCCCCGCAGCTCACCGTCGCCAACCAGCTCAACACGAACGAGAACCCCTACCCGCCGTCCCAGGCACTCGTCGACGATCTCGTCGCCGAGGTTGCTCGCTTGGCCACGACGCTCAACCGCTACCCGGAGCGCGACGCCGTCGAGCTGCGTCGTGACCTGGCCGCGTACGTCTCCGAGCAAACCGGTGTCGAGGTGAGCTACGAGCAGGTGTGGGCCGCTAACGGCTCAAACGAGGTGCTCCAGCAGCTCCTCCAGGCTTTCGGTGGCCCGGGCCGCACGGTGCTCGGCTTCCAGCCGTCTTACTCCATGCATCCCATCCTCGCGGCGGGCACGCAGACGCAGTTCCTCAACTGCCCACGTGACGAGAACTTCCGCATTGATCTGGATGCGGCACTCGCCGCCATCGCGGAGCAGCAGCCCAATATCGTCTTCATTACGACGCCGAATAACCCGACGGGTGACGTCACTCCGCTCGAGGACATCGAGAAGCTCATTGATGCTGCGCCGGGCATCGTCATCGTCGACGAGGCCTACATGGAATTCTCGGACTCGCCGTCGTCCACGACGCTGCTGGCGAAGTACCCGACGAAGCTCGTGGTTTCCCGCACGATGTCGAAGGCCTTCGACTTCGCTGGCGGACGCCTGGGCTATTTCGTTGCGCATCCTGCGTTCGTCGAGGCCGTCATGTTGGTGCGTCTGCCGTACCACCTCTCCGTCCTGTCCCAGGCGGCCGCGCGCGTGGCGCTGCGCCACAGCAAGGACACGCTGGGCACGGTGGCCAAGCTTGCCGTGCAGCGTGACCGCGTTGTTTCCCGTCTTGAGGAGCTCGGCTATGAGGTCGTGCCCAGCGAGTCTAATTTCGTCTTCTTCGGTCGCTTCGCGGACCAGCACGAGGTGTGGGAGGAGTTCTTGAATCGCGACGTGCTCATCCGCGACGTGGGGGTGGACGGCTTCCTGCGCACAACCATCGGCCTCCCGGAAGAAAACGACGCGTTCCTCTCCGCCGCGCAGCAGCTCACCGGCTTCATCACGCCGCGCAGCTAGCCCGCTGTTCGACCCCACTCCACCTCGACGAAAGCTATCTTTGCAACCATGAACGACAACACCCTCGAACCGCAGCGCGCGGAAGACACCGTGACGGACTCCCGGATTGAGAAGGCTCCTGACGTCGCCGCCCACGGTGGCACCATGGAGGCGCGTCCGCAGCGCATTGGTACCGCCCAGCGCATCACCTCCGAGTCGCAGATCACCGTGGAGATCAACCTCGACGGCACCGGCAAGTCCGATATCGGCTGCGGCCTGCCGTTCTTTGCACACATGCTCACCGCGTTCGCGACGCACGGCTCCTTTGACCTTAAGGTCCACGCGCAGGGCGACCTCGACGTCGACGCGCACCACACGGTCGAAGACACCGCCATTGTTTTGGGGCGCGCGTTCCTCGAGGCACTGGGGGATAAGAAGGGCATTCGTCGTTTCGGCTCCCAGCTGCTGCCCATGGACGAGACCCTCGTCGAGGGCGTGGTCGACATTTCGGGTCGCCCCTACTTCGTGATGAATGGCGAGCCAGAGAACATGGAATGGCAGATCATCGGTGGTCACTACGCCACCGTCATTAACCGCCACTTCTTCGAGACCTTCGCCATGCACTCTGACGTGACGCTTCACGTCAACGTCCGCTACGGCCGCGACCCGCACCACATTACGGAGGCCGAGTACAAGGCAGTAGCCCGTGCACTGCGCCAGGCCGTCGAGCCAGATCCGCGCGTGAGTGGCATTCCTTCGACAAAGGGTGCACTCTAGACCCGTGTTCTTTATGGTGTGGATCCTGTTCCTCATTGCTGGCTTGCTCGCTGGCGGTGCGTGGGCAGCGTATCAAAATGGCTCGAAATTCTGGACGATTATCGCAAGCTTCCTCGCGGCGATCGCCTTTGCCGCGTCGGTGGCGTGGATGATCCCGCAGATGCACGGATAGTTTCACTGCACAGTATGTTCAGCAGCTGGCTCGGTAGCCCGGCCTGCGTTTGCCGTCTACGCTGGTGAACGTCTATACATAAAGGTTCCTACAGATTAAGGCTCCGGCACGTATCTGTTCATGCCGCAGCGGGAGAAAACTTCCGTCTGAGACGCTTGCGCTGGGCGCGGCGTGGCATGAGTGCGTGCCGCGGCTACAACAGGCAGACGGAGAAAGGCGGGTGAGGTGGTGTCGCAGGAGACGCCGCAGGTCGATCAACAGGGGAGCGCTACGGGCACGGCTTTTAGCCTGTGGCGGGTTCCTGGCTATCTGGAAACGATGGCGGCTATCGCGGCGGCCTTCGGCGCGTGGTCACTGCTGTTGCCGCTGCTTCCGCTTGCGGTGCTCGACAACGGCGGCTCGGCCGGGTTGGCCGGCGCGACCACGGGTATCTTCATGGCGGCGACCGTGCTCACCCAGATCGTTACTCCGCGGCTGCTGCGTACCTTCGGCTACCGTCCCGTCATGGCGGGCGCCGCGTTTATGCTCGGCGTCCCGGCTCTGGGGCATCTCCTCGGCACGGAGCCCTGGCTCGTGCTCCTCTTTTGTGCACTGCGCGGCGTGGGCTTCGGTGCGCTCACCGTGGCCGAGTCAGCGCTCATCGCGGAACTCGTTCCGCTGCGCTACTTGGGCAAGGCGACCGGCATGATGGGCGTCTTTATCGGCCTGTCCCAGATGTTATTCCTGCCTGCGGGCCTTGCCATCGAGTCAGCATGGGGATTCTCGGCCGTCTATATCCTGGCGGCCGCAATGGGGCTTTTCGCCGCCATCATGTGCATCCGCTTGCCGCGCGTGCGACCGGAATCCAAGGCGGACCGTGCCGCGGCGCGCGAGCACACTGATGGCCCGCCGCGCGTGGCGATGTGGAAGCTTGTGCTCGTGCCGGCGCTTTCTGTGACCACGCTGTCTATGAGCTACGGCCTCGTCTCGTCCTTCCTGCCAGCCTCCGTGCGCGAGATCGATCCCGTGACGGGCGCGGTGCTCGGCGGCATCATGCTGTCCATCGTGGGTGGTGCCGCCATGGTCTTCCGCTATGCGGCGGGTGAGTTCGCGGACCGGACGGGACGCCCTGGCGTGCTCACCATCCCGGCGCAGCTCATCGGCTTCGCGGGCATGGGGCTCATGGCCGCGACCGTCGCCTTCGGCTGGTCGGTGTGGTGGCTCGTCCTCGCCGCCGTCGCTATTGGTGGTGCGTTTGGCGTCATCCAAAACGAGGCGCTGCTGTCTATGTTCAACCGCCTGCCGCGTGAGAACGTCTCGGAGGCCTCCGCGGTGTGGAATATCTTCTATGATTCCGGCACCGGGCTGGGTTCCGTGGTTCTTGCTGCGCTCGTTCCGCTGTGGGGCTACGCCGGTGCTTACGGTGCGGGCGCGTTCATCATCATCGGCGGCGTGGCCATGACGGGTCTCGACCTTTACCTTGGCGCACACCGCGTGACCGAGTACGGCAACATCAAGACACGACTCAAGCGACTGCGTAAGGTGTAATCCATGACTGGAACCAAGAAGGTAGCCCTTCTCGACTACGGCGCAGGTAATCTGCGCTCGGCACAGCGCGCCCTCGAACGCGTGGGCGCCGATGTAACCGTCACGGCAGACCCCAAGATTGCGGTCGAAGCCGACGGCCTGCTCGTACCCGGCGTGGGTGCGTTCGCGGCATGCATGGACGGCCTGCGTGCCGTCCACGGCCCTCGCGTTATTGGACAGCGTCTGGCCGGCGGACGCCCCGTCATGGGCATCTGCGTCGGTATGCAGGTTCTCTTCGACGCCGGCAACGAGCATGGCGTCGATGCGGAAGGCTGCGGGGAGTGGCCGGGTCTCGTGGAGCGCCTTCATGCGGATGTGCTGCCGCACATGGGCTGGAATACCGTCGAGGTTCCGCAGGACTCCCAGATGTTTGCGGAGCTCGACGCGGATGAACGTTTCTACTTCGTGCACTCCTACGGCGTGCGCGCATGGACGCTCGAGACCGAAATTACGGAACCGCCCAAGGTGACGTGGTCCGAGTACGGCGGAGACCGCTTCGTCGCTGCCATCGAAAACGGTGCGCTGTGGGCCACCCAGTTCCACCCTGAGAAGTCCGGGGACGCCGGAAGCCAGCTGCTGAAGAACTGGCTCGAGACGCTCTAGCGCTGCGTCGCTTTCCGCCGCGCGTCATTCCGCCGCGTTGTAAAATCCAAAGTCATTGCCACTGTCGTATCGTCCTAGAAGGAAAATCACCCATGAGCTTTACGTTGTTGCCCGCGGTCGACGTTGTCGATGGCCAGGCTGTTCGTCTCGACCAGGGAGAGGCCGGTACCGAGAAGTCCTACGGTGCGCCGCTCGAGGCGGCCCTCGAGTGGCAGGCGCAGGGCGCCCAGTGGCTGCACTTCGTGGACCTCGACGCCGCGTTCAACCGTGGCTCGAACCACGAGCTCATGGCGGAGATTACGGCGAAGCTCGACATCGAGGTCGAGCTCACCGGTGGCATCCGTGACGACGCTTCGCTGGAGCGCGCGCTCGCCACGGGCGCGCGCCGCGTCAACATCGGTACGGCCGCGCTCGAGAACCCGGAGTGGATTGCTCAGGTGCTCGCCAGCCACGGCGACCAGATCGCGGTGGACCTCGCCGTGCGCGAGAGTGATGGCGAGTGGCGCACGCGCGGTAATGGCTGGGTCTCCGACGGCGGCGATCTGTGGGAGGTCCTCGAGCGCCTCGACGCCGCAGGCTGCCAGCGCTTTGTCGTCACGGACGTGACCAAGGACGGCACGCTCACCGGACCGAACGTCGAGCTCTTGCGCGAGGTCGCGGCGGCAACGGACGCCAAGGTGACGGCATCGGGAGGCATCTCGAGCCTCGACGACCTGCGCGAGCTGGCCCTGTACGAGAATGAGGGTATCGACTCAGCGATCATCGGTAAGGCCCTCTACGAAAAGAAGTTCACGCTCACCGAGGCGCTCGCCGCCGTGGCCGAGGTCGAACCGTACCCCGAAGAAGCGGGAATCTAAGCCGCACTCACGGCTGGGAAGGATCCATCGATGGATAACGCGCTGTCACCGGTAGACATGTTGGCCATTGCGGAGGCGACGGTTGATTCCGTGAGCCCTGCCTTCATCGACGGCTTGGGCGCGCGCCCGGCTCGCTTCAAGGGCGAAGGCGACTTCGCGACCGAGGTGGACCTTGCCATCGAATCGGAGCTACGCCAGTCGCTCACGCAGCTCACCGGCATTCACGTCTTTGGCGAGGAAACCGGTGCCGCGGCACCGGGGTCGACCTATGACCAGGGCGCGGCGGAATACGCGGCGGCATCGGAAAGCGCAGCGCGAATCAAGGCGCTCACCTCCGGCCCCGTTTGGGTCGTTGACCCCATCGACGGCACGGCGAATTACTCGGCGGGCAACCCGCTGTGCGGCGTGCTCGTCGCGCTGCTCATGGAGGGCAAGCCCGTCGCCGCCGTCGCTGACTTCCCGCTGCTGGGACGCCGTGTCGCGGCTGCGGAAGGCACGCCGCTGCGTTCCGTGGGCGGCCCGCGTGGTGGCTCTGGTGGGGGACCCGATGCCCTCGGCTTTGAGGACTCCCGCGGCCATATTGGCTGCTCCTCGCACCTGAGCACCGACATTTACCGGCATCTGCGCCATACCGGCCTGCGCCCGCGCATGACCGGCTCGGTGGGCCTCGACACCGCTTTCGTGGCCCAGGGCGTCTTTGACGGCGCGCTCAACTTCTCCATCCATCCGTGGGACAACGCGGCGGGTGCCTTGCTCGTCAAGGCCGCCGGCGGCATCGCCACGGACCCCGAGGGCAACGAATGGACGGCGCTCTCGCGCGGCCTCGTGGTGGGCACCCCGCAGGTCCACGCCACCCTCATGGACGCAATCGATAAGAATAGGATCTAGTTTTCATGGCACTCGCAGTGCGCGTTATCCCTTGTCTCGACGTCGATCACGGACGCGTGGTCAAGGGCGTGAACTTTGAAAACCTGCGCGACGCAGGCGATCCGGTCGAACTCGCCGCCCGCTATGACAAACTCGGTGCGGACGAGCTGACCTTCTTGGACGTGTCCGCCTCGAAGGACGGCCGCGGCACCATGCTCGATGTCGTGCGCCGCACGGCGGACCAGGTTTTTATTCCGCTTACCGTGGGCGGCGGCGTGCGTTCCGAACAGGACGTGCGTGAGCTCCTGCGCGCCGGCGCGGATAAAGTGTCGGTCAACTCCTCAGCCATCGCGCGCCCGGAGCTGCTGCGCGAGCTCGCGGACGTCTTTGGCTCCCAGTGCATCGTTTTGTCCGTCGATGCCCGCCGCGTCAAGGACCTGGAGGCGCTGGCGTCCGGCGACTTCCCGTCGGGGTTTGAGGTCACGACGCATGGCGGCACCCGCTCGGCGGGGCTTGACGCCGTCGCGTGGGCGCGCCGCGGCGAGGAGCTCGGGGTAGGGGAGATCCTGCTCAACTCCATGGACGGTGACGGCACGCGCGAGGGCTTTGACATCGAGCTTCTCGAGCTCGTGCGCGCGGCCGTGCACATTCCGGTGATTGCTTCTGGTGGCGCGGGCAAGGCGGAAGACTTCCCGCCCGCCGTTGCAGCCGGTGCGGACGCGGTGCTCGCCGCCTCCATTTTCCACTTCGGCGATGTTGCCCTCTCTGAGGTCAAGGACGCTCTCGCGGACGCCGGATTCGAGGTGCGTCGATGAATACTGAGACTGCACAGGTTTCTGACGACCCGGCCGAGTTCGAGCTCGACCCCGCGATCGCCGCGCGTCTCAAGCGCAATGACGTGGGCCTTGTACCCGCCGTTGTGCAGGCGGACTCGGGCGAGGTCCTCATGATGGCGTGGATGGATGACCACGCGCTGGCGTATACGCTGGCCACGCGACGCGGTACGTACTACTCGCGCTCGCGCCAGGAGTACTGGATCAAGGGGCTTACCTCCGGCCACGTGCAGGCGGTGAAGTCCGTGCGACTAGACTGCGACGGCGACACTATTTTGCTCGTGGTCGAGCAGACCGGCGGCGCCTGCCACACAGGCGACCGCACGTGCTTTGACGCGGATCTGCTGCTCGGCGAGCACGACTAGAACCAAAGACGCGTAACGCGTCGTACCGAGGAGGCGTGCCCTGTGGGCAGAAAATTCGGACCGCTGTTGATGGCTGTGGCCGCGATTGTGCTGTGGTTTTCTTCGCAGACGACGTGGATTACGGCGACGGTGGACGACGATAAAGCGGGCACGGGGGAGCTCGCCGTGCAGGGCAGCACGTGGTCGCTGGAACTCACCGCCATCGCGTTGCTCTTCCTCGCCGGCGTCATCGCGGGACTCGCGCTGCGCCGCACCGCCCGCCGCATCGTGGGCGCCGTCGTGGCGCTCGCGGCCATCGGCGTGTCCTGGCGTCCCATGGCGGCACTGACCTCGCAGGTGGATCTCGCCCGCCTGCAGATGCTGCTTCAGGCGCAGCAGTCTAATGACAACGCGGTGGAGTCCGTCGCTATCTCCAGTTGGGCCGTCGTTCGCGACGCGACCGTGAGCCCGCTCGGCCCGGTGCTGGCGCTCATCGCCGCGGCGTTCGGACTCGTGGGCGGCATCCTGCTCGCCATGCGTCCCGGTGCTGACGGCGTGCGCTCGACCAAGTATGAGACGAAGGCAGCCCGCGCGGAAAAGCTCGAAGAAGAACTCGAGACCGCGCCCGACTCCGGGCGCGTCATGTGGGACGCCCTTGACGAGGATATCGATCCCACGGACCCGACTGGCCACCGTTAAATTCATCGTCGTTGTGCTCTCGCCGGGCAGACCCTGCGCAGGCATGCGTGTTTACCTGGAGTTTCCGAAACGGGGGCAGTGCGCTGGGGCGTGATTTCTATGTGCGCGCTCCTGCCCGCTACGCTAAGACTCATTCCTTGCAGTTCCAGGCCTGACCGTGGACCCCGCGGCAGGCGGTAGCGATGTCCTGCTGAGACAGGTGACGGGAGGTAACGGTGAGTGCCCCACTTCACGCGCCCCGGTCTCTGGTCGTAGACCGGCTCGTCGCTGCTGTGCGCAAGGACGTTGACGCCCGCGAGGCACTGGTGAGCTTCCGCGACATCAAGGCCCGTTCCCGTGCCATGGATACCCCGCGCGACGCGAAGGCTGCCTTCCTCGCCCCCGGCTGTTCCATCATCACGGAGCTCAAGCGCGCCGTGCCCTATCGCGGCGAAATCGTGCACCTCGACACCCCAGAAGCCATGGCGCATCTCGCGCACAATCTGGAGTCAGTGGGGGTGCGCCTCCTCGCCGTGCAGACGGAGCGCCACCGTTTCCACGGATCGCTCGCCGATATGGCCCACGTGCGCGAGGCCACGACGGTGCCCATGATCTGCCGCGATATCATCATCGACCCGTATCAGATTCATGAGGCGCGTTGCTATGGCGCGGACGTCGTGCCTCTCCAAGTGGAGCTTCTCGAGCAGCCTCGCCTGGAATCCTTGCTCGACCGCATCGAGTCGCTGGGCATGTGTGCCCTCGCCGAGGTCCGCAGTCCTGAAGAGGCTGACAGAGCGCTCGAGGCCGGCGCCTCACTCATTGGCATCAACGCGTGGACGCTCGCCTCGGATGAGCTGTACCGCGAGGCGTTTGCCACCATCGTTCCCGGACTTCCCGAGTCCGTCGTCCGCGTCGCCGTGGGTGGCGTGGAGAACTCCCGCAACCTTTTTGACTACGCGTCGCATGGCGCGGACTCGGTGCTCGTGGGGGAGTCCATTATGGCGGCGACCGATCCGTTGGGACTCGCGCGCCGCCTCGTCGCCACCGGCCAGCACCCGGCCTGCCCCTCCCGCAAGGGGTAAGCGCGCGCAGTAGGCGACGATTTGGCACACTATCGGTGTGCAAGAAATGATCCTGGCTAATATCCCGTCCCCGTCGCAGGGCGTATGGCACCTCGGTCCCATTCCTGTCCGTGCCTATGCGCTATGCATTATCCTCGGCATCCTCGTCGCGCTGTGGCTTACGCTGCGTCGCTACACCGCGCGCGGCGGCAACCCGGACACCGTGTGGGACGCGGCCATCGTCATCATCCCCGCCGGCATCATTGGCGGGCGCCTGTACCACGTCATCACGGACCACGATAAGTACTTTGGCGAGGGCCGCAACCCCATGGACGTGTTCAAGGTGACCAACGGTGGCCTGGGCATTTGGGGCGCGGTAGCCTTGGGCGCGGTCGCGCTCTGGGTCATGTTCAAGGTGAAGAAGGTGCCCTTCGCGCCCTTCGCCGACGCCGTGGCCCCCGGACTCATCCTCGCTCAAGCCATTGGCCGCTTCGGCAACTGGTTTAACCAAGAACTCTACGGCCGCGAGACCACCGTGCCGTGGGCGCTCGACATCTACTACCGCGTCGACGAAGCCGGCAAGTACGCCCCGGTGACGGGTCGTTCCACGGGCGAGGTCATCGCCAGCGTCCATCCCACTTTCCTCTACGAGGCGCTGTGGAATGTCGCCGTGTGTCTCTTCCTCATCTGGGCGCAAAAGAAGTGGAAACTTGGGCACGGCCGCGTCTTTGCCCTCTACGTCGCCGGCTATACGCTGGGGCGCTTCGTCGTCGAGAACATGCGCTCGGACGAGGCCACGCACGTCTTTGGTCTGCGCATCAACGTCATTGTCTCCGTCGTGTGCTTTGTCGTGGCGCTCGTCATCTTCTTCCGCCTGCGCCGGGGCCAAGAGACCCCGGCGGAGGTCGATCCGCGCTATCACGCAGAGCTTGCCGATGCCCCCTCAGGCGCGTCCCAGGAGCTTTTCGCGTCTCCCGCATCGAGCCCATCGAAGCCCGAAAGATAGTCCCTTATTTGAGTCTGGTTCCGCCCGTTTGGAACTGGGCTTTTGTGGTTTTGTGTCCGAATAGACAGTTGTTGTGGCATTTTTATTGGCTGGAAACATCAAACGCGGGTACGTTGGGACTCGTTACAGTTCCCAACCGAGAAGGTTTAGAAAAGAATGCTGGACAGAAGAACCAAGATTGTCTGTACGCTCGGCCCCGCCGTCGCGAGTAAGGACGGTATCCTCCGCCTAGTCCAAGACGGCATGGACGTTGCCCGTCTCAACATGTCGCACGGTGATCCGGAGGATCACGAGAAGAACTACAAATGGGTTCGCGAAGCTACGGATGAGACCGGCCGCGCCGTCGGTATTCTCGCCGACCTTCAGGGACCGAAGATTCGCCTTGGTCGCTTTAAGAACACCGAGGAAATGTGGAACAACGGCGAGATCGTTCGCATCACCGTCGACGACGTCGAAGGCACGCACGACCGCGTGTCCACCACCTACAAGAACCTCGCCCAGGACGCCAAGCCGGGCGACCGCCTCCTCATTGACGACGGCAAGGTGGCCGTGGTCTGCAAGGAAGTTGACGGCAACGACGTTGTCTGTGAGGTCGTCGAGGGCGGCCCGGTCTCCAATAACAAGGGCGTCTCCCTGCCGGGCATGGACGTCTCCGTACCGGCCCTGTCCGAGAAGGACATCCGCGACCTGCGCTTCGCGCTGAAACTCGGTGTCGACCTCGTCGCCCTGTCCTTCGTGCGTTCCCCGGCTGACGTCGACCTCGTCCACCAGATCATGGACGAGGAAGGCCGCCGCGTGCCGGTCATCGCCAAGCTTGAGAAGCCGGAGGCCGTGGACGCCGTCGAGTCCATCGTCCTTGCCTTCGACGCCATCATGATTGCCCGCGGCGACCTCGGAGTCGAGGTTCCGCTCGAGCAGGTGCCGCTGTTCCAGAAGCGCGCCATCCAGATCGCGCGTGAGAACGCTAAGCCGGTCATCGTTGCCACGCAGATGCTCGACTCCATGATCAACAACCTGCGCCCGACGCGTGCTGAGGCCTCTGACGTTGCCAACGCCGTCCTCGACGGTGCTGATGCTGTCATGCTCTCTGGCGAGACCTCCGTGGGTATCGACCCGCAGAACGTCGTGCGCACCATGGGCCGCATCGTCTCCTCCGCGGAGACCGATGGCACCGTGCCGCCGCTGTCTCACGTCCCGCGCACCAAGCGCGGCATCGTGTCCTACTCGGCACGCGATATCGCAGAGCGTCTCAACGCCAAGGCCATCGTCGCCTTCACCACGTCGGGTGATACCGCCAAGCGCGTGGCTCGCCTGCACTCGCACCTGCCGCTCCTCGCGTTCACGCCGAACCCTGAGGTGCGCTCACAGCTGGCTCTGACCTGGGGCGCGGAGACCTTCCTCACACCGTCCGTCAAGTCCACTGATGACATGATGACCGCCATTGACGAGGCCCTCCTCGCGATGGATCGCTACAACGAAGGCGACATGGTTGTCGTCATCGCTGGTACGCCTCCGGGAATTGCTGGCAACACCAACATGGTTCAGGTTCACACCCTGGGTGAAACCACGAAGATGAAGTAATCCCTTCACCAACGAAGCCCTCCGCGTTCACAGCATGAACACGGAGGGCTTTCGCATGCGGTGAGTCTCTAGGGCACGGCAACTTCTCCGCGCATGAGGATGCGGGCGCTGCGCACCAGCTGGGTCGCCGCGAGCGCGTTGCCGTCATAGCGCGCGCCAGCGGTCACCGCACCAGACGGCGTGCCGATGCGTACTGAACGCAGCTCGGACGAGCCAATCGCTTCGGCGATGATGCTCCCCTCGATGGATGCGGCCGCGGCGATGCACATTGCGCCCGTGCCAGGCACTGCCTTGTGCGTCTTCTGCATGCTCAGAGTGCGCACGAGGACGTCGTGACCCTCTGCCTCGAGCTGCGTCCCATCCAGCAGCGGTGCCGCAGTCGGTGGCGCCACGACAGCAATCTTCGGCGCGGCCTGCGCGGGCTCCATCCCCATGAGCTTCGCGCCGGCGGCACGGATCCGTTCGAGTCGAGCCATAACCTCGGTCCCATCGAAGGACAACTGCGTTGGGTCTGCGTTTATGTCCGAAGCACGCACGAAGACCATGGGCAGGCATGCGTCGACGAGCGAGACCTCAATGTCGCCGTCCTCATCGTGCACAATATCCGTGGCATTTCCCGTAGGCAGCAACCCGCTGGTGCGGCTGCCGGCCGGATCGGGGTATTCCAAGGTAATGGGAGCGCCAGTGCCCGCAACGCCCGGCAGCGCGAAGTCTCCATGTATCTGGGCGTGGCCACCAACAACCGTGAGACGGGTGATGACTGTCTTCGAGGTATTCGTATTGAGCAATCGAACGGCATGCTCGCCATCGGGTAACGTCAGGAGGCCTGTCTCGAGCGCGAACGGTGCAATAGCGGAGGAGAGATTACCGCAATTTGCCGAATAATCCACCGACGCACTATCGACAGCGACCTGGGCGAAAGTATACGCGAGGTCATGCTCATCGTCGCTCGCCGTTTCCACAATCATGACCTTGGACAGAGAAGAAATACCGCCGCCCATTCCATCGAGCTGCCGTCCGTTCGGATCCGGCGAGCCCATCATTGCGCAGAAGAGGGCATCACGTTCTGCTCGGTTAGCCGGTAAGTCTGCCGCAGTGAAGAAGACGCCCTTCGACGTGCCCCCTCGGATGAAGCAGGCTTTGAGCCACTGGATGTCGTTCGAATTCTCACCGGTAGTCATGCTGTCGAATGTACTTCACTTGCGGGCAGTCAACTGGAAGTTCGTTCGACATTTTCCCGGATGGTGGTCGTGCGCTTTCGGCGGCCAAACTTTCCCTATAGCCTTCAACTTTGAAGTTAGAACTAGATAAAAGGATAGAAATGAAGCCGAAAATTATTGTTGGCGCTGTTATCGCCATCGTCATCCTCGTCGCCGCAGCCCTCGTCATTCCTCGTATCTATGCGGCCAACGAGTCGAGTGACGTCGCCGCTCCTACACTGGCGTCAGCTCCGGCTGATAGCGCCGGGGGAGAAGCACTCGACGTGAACGGACAGTGGAAGGTTGTAGAAGGTGCCAGCTCAGCTCGTGGCTAAAGACGGAACTCTCATGGTCGCAGGTTCTATCCCCTGTCACGTGGGCTGACTTTGGGGTCGAGGCTCCGAGCCTCGGCTTTGTGGAGGTCGAGAAGGCAGGATCCATCTAGTTCCAGGTGGCACTAGAGAAGTAGGGGACAAGCCCTTCCATCTCTTTCACCTTGGCTGCAACCGTCACCGACCGCGAACTGCGAGGGTGTCTGATGGTTTGTGTGTGGGAATCCATCCCGCATAAGGAGATAAGCCAGAATGACTACTGTGGCACGACG
>NZ_JBCJKS010000026.1:0-35169 GCF_039822565.1 Corynebacterium sp. SA-MJD20WY100
CGCCGCAGTCGTCGCGCTCGCACGCCGACGCCTCAACGTCCTCTTCGCCATGATGCGCAGCGGAGAGCACTACAGAGACATCCCCACAGCCCAAGAAGCCGCAGCAGCCTAGGGCACGTCTCTAAAGCACGTGGTTGAGCCACTGGATGATCCCGCGGAGGACTGCTCCAGCGCGGTAGGTCAAGCCGCGTTCGTCCTAGCGGGTGGCCAGGCCGCGCCATTGCTTCACGTCGCCGTAGCCGCGTTCGATGACGTTGCGGCCGAGGTGGCCCTCGGTGTCGAGACCGATGGGACGGCCGCCGCGTGGCCGTGGTTTCGATGGTGTTGCTACTGAGCACGGGGCTCGGGGATCACCGTCTTGATACCTCGATAGCGCAGAGCCCGCTGGGCGGCGTGGGAGGAGTAGGCCTTGTCGCATCAGGTCCCGATGGTGGCGGTGCCGCAGATGGCTGAGCAACGTGCGAACGCCGATCGGATCGCGGAGCTCGGACTCAATCGGACACGTGAGTGAGCGGATCGCGTGTGAGACCGTCAGGTGATATGATGGCGCCCGTGACTCGCATCGTCTTCACCGCCATGCCCGCGTCGGGCCACGTCAACCCCAGCGCGCCCCTGGTCCGGGAACTCATCCATCGCGGCTTCGATGTCGAGTTCTACGCCACCGAGCAGTTCCGTCCCCTCGCCGAGTCCCTGGGGGCTGAGTTCCGGGCATACCCCGAGGACACGATCTCCTCGGCGGTGATCGCGAAGGCCACGATCGAGGGCGGCTCGACGAAAGTCGTGCAACGACTGCTCGAGTCGACGCCGACCCTGCTGGAGTTCCTGCAGTCCCAGCTGCACGAGGACCCCCCGGACGCAGTCATGTTCGACTCCAACGCCCTGTGGGGACGGATGCTGGCGACCAGCCTGGATCGCCCCGCCATCTCCCTGATGACCACGATGTTCGTGGGTTCCGCCACGCTCCGTGCTCTGCGGGCCCGCGAACTGCTCTCCGCCGTCCGGGAGTCAGTCACTGCCGTGCCGGGCACCCTCCGGGCTCGGCGGCGGCTGCTCAGAGGGGTCGACCCAGGACTGCTTCCCGCCAGCCCGGTGTTCCCGACCCGGGGCGAGCTGACGCTCTTCCCGATCCCCGAGTGGATGCAGGCTCCCGATCCCCGCCGGGACGCGAGCTGCCACTTCGTCGGCCCGTCGATCGAAGCCGCGGCACGCACTGAGGAATCCGATCCCGACCTCGAGGCGGTTCTCAGCGGAGCGGACCCTCTGGTGGTGGTCTCCCTGGGCACGCTGCACGCAGGCGGCCAGGACTTCTTCCGCTCCTGCATCGAGGCGTTCGCGCCGCTGCCGGCGAACGTGCTGCTGGCCGTCGGTGTCTCCACGGACCCCGCCGTCCTCGGGCAGGCCCCTTCGAACATCATCGTGCGCCGCGTCATTCCCCAGCTCGAAGCGCTGCGGCACGCTGCCGTGTTCGTGACGCACGGCGGTATGAACAGCGTGCTGGAGGCTCTCCACTTCGGGGTGCCGATGGTGGTGATCCCCCAGCAGGTCGAGCAGCTGCTGATCGGGCTGACCGTCGCCGACCGCGGGGCGGGTTGCGTGCTGCGTCCACACCTGAGCCGACGGGGCATCCCCACCGGGCAGCTCAGCGCGGCGGTCGAGTCGCTGCTGCACGAGCCGTCCTACACCGCCTGCGCCCGCTCCCTCGCGGCCACCCTCCACGAGGGAGGCGGGGCCGAGACGGCCGCAGACCACGTCGAACGCCTCCTGGGAACGGATTCACGGCAATCACGGACTGCGCGATGAATGGCTTCACAGGGTTCGAGACCGCTGCCGCCAGAGCATCTCAGACGCCGGCTGTGCGGGTGGGAGTCTCGATGTCCTGTGCGGTGAAGACCGCTTCGAAAAGGCCCGGAAAGCGCGCGTCGAGGTCGTCCTTGCGGAGTGTGTTCATGATCGAGGTTCCCTGGTACTCCTGACGGATGACCCCGGCCTCGCGCAGCACTCGGAAGTGGTGCGTGGCGGTCGATTTCGACACGGGCAGATCGAACGCGACACAGGCGCGGTTGTCCAGGTGGGCGTTGAGACGACACGCGATCTGCCGGCGCAATGGGTCGGCGAGAGCGGCGAGCACCGTATCGAGTCTCATGTCCTCCCGCTCGGGATGCTCCAGCCTCCGCACCGTCCGCCTCTCCCTCGAACCTGGTTCTGGCGCTTTTGATTGTACGCCAGCCTTAGTAGTACGGTTTTCATCGAACTACGATGGATTTCGTACCTCGTCTCCGATCGAGAGGACGTCCTGGTGAGCAACGCCCCTGGGTTCGATGATCCGCGCACGTTGCGGCTGGTGTGGCCGCAGTGGCAGGGCGCCGGTCGCGACAACATCCAGGCCCTCCTGCCCGAGGTGCCCTATGAGCGTGCCCGCCGCGGCTACGCGACCGGGGCTCGGGTGCTGGAGGCGATCCTCCCTTCCCACGCCGGCCCGACGGAGATCGTGCCGGTGCCCGATGCCGACGACGAGGCCTCAACCGATGGCGTCGAGTCCCGCAGGGCGGTGACACAGTCCCTGCGTGCTGCTCTGGAGGCCCTGGGGAGGCACGATGCCGACCGTGTGCTGACCCTGGGTGGAGAGTGCTCGGTGAGCGTCGCCCCGTTCGCGAAGCTCGCCCAGCAGCACGGGGATGACCTCGCGGTCATCTGGATCGACTCCCACCCCGACACCGATACCCCTGACACCGGGTACGACGGGTATCACGCGATGGCGGTCAGCACCCTCGTCGGCCGTGGCGATCCCGAGATCACCAGCCTGCTGCCAGCCACGGTCGACCCGGCCCGGATGGCGTTGACGGCGCTGCACGCGTGGGAGGAGGACGCCTAGGGCACGTCTCTAAAGCAGGTGGTTGAGCCACTGGACGATGGCGCGGAGGACGGCTCCGGCGCGGTAGGTCAGGCCGAGTTTGTCGTAGCGGGTGGCCAGGCCACGCCACTGTTTCACGTCGCTGTAGCCGCGTTCGATGACGTTGCGGCCGCGGTAGGCCTCGACGTCGAGGTTGACCGGTCGGCCTCCCCGTGACCCGCGATTGCGACGGTGCTGCTGCTGGTTGCGGGGTTCGGGGATCACGGTCTTGATGCCGCGACGCCGCAGGGTCTTGCGGGTGGCGCGGGAGGAGTAGGCCTTGTCGCCGCGCAGCATGTCCGGTCTCGTGCGTGGCCGGCCAGGCCCTGGCCGGGCGACGGACAGCCCGTCCAGCAGAGGGCCGAGCATTGGGGAGTCCCCGCCCTGGCCGGGCCCGCACAGGATCACCAGGGGCAAGCCGTGGCCGTCGACGAGCTGATGGATCTTGGTCGAGAGCCCGCCGCGGGAGCGACCGAGGGCGTGGTCAGGAGGCTCCTCGCGCAGATTCTTGTGGTTCCACAGCGCCCCTGTGGTGCGCTCGAGGTTGGTGCCGTGCTGGTGCGCACGGCAGATCGTGGAGTCGACCGCGACCGACCAGTCCAGCTCCCCGTTCGCGTCGGCGCGGACCAGCAGCGCGTCGAGGATGCGATCCCAGGTCCCGTCCGCAGCCCAGGCCCGGTGGCGCTTCCACACCGTCTGCCAGGGACCGAAATCGTTGGGCACGTCGCGCCAGGCGATCCCGCACCGGTAGCGGTAGATGATCCCCTCGACGACCTGCCGGTGATCCCGCCGAGGCCTTCCTGACCAGGGACGTTGAGCAGGCAGCAAGGGCTCGATCGTCTCCCACTGGGCGTCGGACAACACGCTTCGTCGGCTCATCTACCCAGAATCGCAGGCCGGGCCCGCACGAGCTTAGGAGACACGCCGTAACCACTCCAAACCCCGA
The DNA here is from genome assembly GCF_039822565.1 of Corynebacterium sp. SA-MJD20WY100. Classification (NCBI taxonomy): domain Bacteria; kingdom Bacillati; phylum Actinomycetota; class Actinomycetes; order Mycobacteriales; family Corynebacteriaceae; genus Corynebacterium; species Corynebacterium sp. SA-MJD20WY100. The sequence goes on from NZ_JBCJKS010000026.1 coordinate 3,837, forward strand.
AGCCGATTGTGCAGGAAGCCCAATCGGGACTTCAGCATGCCCGAAAACAAGATCCGCAGCGTGAAGCAGAAACCCTTCACACCCCCAACAACCTCACCCACGGAGTTGACAACCTATATAGGAACACCCCCCTAGTAGCCCCACATGGGCAATAGCCCTCCTTACGCCTACCTCTTTGGACATAAATTTCTTGGGGGTAGACCCACCTTCCCGTGCAATCCTTTCTGTGGCGTAATAGGATGACAGTCATGCGTACGGCATACCGCGAACATCTCGACAACTTCTCCCACGACCTCATTGGCATGTGTGACGGCGTCGAGCAAATGATGAAACTGGCTTCATCTGGCCTGCTCACCGCTGATCTTCAAGAGGCGGAAGAAGCCCTGTCCCTCAAGGACGATCTTGAGGAGACCCGCGCTCGGTGCGAGGAGCGCGCCGTCAGCCTGCTCGCGCTCGAAAATCCCATGGGCAAGGATCTGCGCCAGGTCGTGTCGTCGATCTACATCGTGGAAGACCTGTACCGCATGGGCAACCTCGCCAAGCACATCGCGACCGCCGCCCGCCGCCGCCATCCCGAACCTGCCATTCCGGACGCCTACCGTGGCTTCTTCGAGGAATACACGCGCTTGTGCATTCACCTCCTGGAGCAAACGCGTGACAATCTCATCGCCCCAGACCCTGACCTCGCCATCCAGGCCGCCAAGGATGATGACGCGGTCGATGACATCAATGGCCACCTCATGTCCGTGCTCACCCAACGCGAGTGGACCGAGTCCACGCGCGCTGCGGTCGACATGGCGCTGCTCTCCCGCTTCTTCGAGCGTTTCGCGGACCACGCCGTGAGCGTCAACTCGCGCATCGTCTTCCTCGTCACCGGACTCGCCCCCGAGCGCTACCTCGCGAAGAAGGATGAGGAAGCCCGCGCCGAGGACTTCGAGGAACGCTTCGCCGACATCACGAAGCAGTTCCGTAACTAGTCAGCGGCACGCAGCCGCCCCATCGGCGCGCCTTAACGAGCGCGCAACTCAACCGGTGTGCGGGCCCAGCCGCCGGCTGGGTCACGCTCGCCGTCGCCGGAAGGCACGAGATCGAAACGCGGCAGCAGCTCCGCGAAGAAAGCGTGAAGCTCGTACATAGATAACGGCTTCCCCGGGCAATAATGCGCGCCCACGCCCCACACCAGGTTGTCTGCGGCGTGGCCTTCAGGGTCAAAGCCCCTAAACGCGTGGGGGTCGCGGTTGGCCGCAGTCCAGTGCAGGCGCACACGCGTGCCGGCGTCCAGCTCCTCCCCCGCCACATGCACCGGGCAGGTGGTTACGCGGCGATTGGAGACGAAGGGATCGTCGAGACGCAGCAGCTCGTCCGCGATGGCAACGAACTCCGTATGGCTCACCCCGCCGCGCAGGCGCTCCTGGAGCGGTGCGTTATCCGCGAGAGCACGCGCAATGACGCCAATGCACTTGGCCATGGAGCCCAAGTCCCCTGCCGTCCAGTTACGCAGGATGGAGACGATCTCAGCATGCTCGAGGCCGTGGTCGTGCGCGAGATGCCACGTGACGGAGCCCTCGGGAGTGGCCTGGAGGGCGGCCGTGATGATCTCGTCGTATTCCGCCGCGACGCGTGCCGTCCAGGCGCGGTCGCCCGAGCGCGCGGCGCGCGCGTTCTCCGCGACCCAGTCCAGCAGACGGTCCTCCAGCGACACGGGCCAGCTCAGCCAGTGCCGCATGGCGCGCACGCTGAAGAGCGCTGCCAGGCGATCGGCGTCGAGGCTGTCCGCAACGCGGTCGAGCACGTCACGCGCGACGGGGCGGAAATCCATCTCGGCCACGACCTCAGCATTGAGGTAGATATCAAGCAGCGCGCGGAAGCGTGCGTGTTCCTCGCCATCGAGACCGTTGGGCAGCTGGAGGTGCGCAGACACCCCGGAAGAATAGGAGGCCGGGTCGAGCGCGATCTCGCGTGCGGCGGCGTGGCCCACGACGATCACCTCCGCGTCAGTGTGCACGAGCTGGGTGCCGAGGGAATGCTGGTGGTCGCCGAAAGCGCGGGGATCGGTCATGCCGACCAGTCTATAAAAGAAACGCCCCAGGACGGCAGTTCCATGCACCTGAATCAGCACAATGGAACCGCTGCCTGGGGCGCAGAACGGTTGCGAGGGAGGCTTAGCCGAAGCGGCCAGAGATGTAGTCCTCGGTCTCCTTCTTCGACGGGTTCTCGAAGATATTCTTCGTGTCATCGAACTCAACGAGGTGGCCCGGCTTACCGGTGGCCTCGAGGGAGAAGAAGCCGGTCTTATCGGACACACGGGCTGCCTGCTGCATGTTGTGCGTCACGATAACAATCGTGAAATTCTCCTTGAGCTCGTGGATGAGGTCCTCCACAGCGAGGGTGGAAATCGGGTCCAGAGCCGAGCAAGGCTCGTCCATGAGCAGCACCTCGGGCTCGACCGCGATGGCACGGGCGATGCACAGACGCTGCTGCTGACCACCGGAGAGGCCGCCGCCCGGCTTGTCCAGGCGGTCCTTAACCTCGTCCCAGAGGTTGGCGCCGCGCAGGGAACGCTCGGCGACTTCCTTGAGCTTCTTCTTGTTCTTCTCGCCGGACAGCTTGAGGCCAGCGACAACGTTTTCCTCGATGGACATCGTGGGGAACGGGTTTGGCTTCTGGAAGACCATGCCGATGGTGTTGCGCACGGATACCGGGTCGACCTTGGAGCCGTAGATGTTCTCGCCGTCAAGGAGGATCTCGCCCTTGACGGAGGCGCCCGAGATAACCTCGTGCATGCGGTTGAGGGTGCGCAGCACGGTGGACTTGCCGCAGCCAGACGGGCCGATGAAGGCGGTCACGGCCTGGGCCGGAATCTGCATGTTGACGTTCTGCACGGCATGGAAATCGCCGTAGTAGATGTTCACGTCGTTGAGCGAAAGCTTGGACATGTGGGTCTTTACTCCTGTGAGTGGATAAGTCTGGGGGCGGGTTTACTTCTTAACGGAGAACTTCGCAGACACCCAGCGGGCCGCGACGTTGAGGACGGCGATGAGGATAACCAGCGTGAGCGCAGCGCCCCAGAGCTTGTCGAGCACGGCAGGCTGCGCGCCGGCCTTGTACATATCGAGCATCATGAGCGGCAGCGAGGACTGCGGGCCCTTGAAGGAGTCCCAGTTAATAGACGACGAGGAGCCAACCAACACGAGGACCGGAGCGGACTCGCCCATGACGCGAGCGACGGCGAGCATGATGCCGGTGACGATGCCGGACAATGCCGTGGGCAGGACGATGCGTGCAATGGTCTTCCACTTCGGGACGCCAAGGGCGTAGGACGCCTCGCGCAGGTCCATGGGCACGACGCGGAGCATTTCTTCCGTGTTGCGGACCACGAGCGGAATCATAAGGAGCACGAGGGAAAGCGCCACGGCGAAGCCGGAGCGGTCGAAGCCGAAGAGCGTAATCCACATAGCGAAGACGAACAGCGCTGCGACGATGGACGGGACACCAGAGAGGATGTCAACCATGAACGTCGTCATGCGGCCGAGGAAGCCGCCCTTGGAGTACTCCACCAAGTAGATGGCGGTGAAGATGCCGATGGGCACCGAGATGAGCGTCGCGAAGACGGTCTGGACGAAGGTACCGATAATGGCGTGCAGTGCACCGCCGCCCGCCTCGGTGTTCATGATGCCGCGCTGGGACGTCGTCCACCACTCGGGGTTGAAGATGGCGCCAGAGCCGCGGGCGATGAGCTCCCACAGCACCCACACGAGCGGGATCATCGCGATGATCATCGCGCCCCACACGACGGCGGTCGCAATGCTATTTGCGATCTTGCGGGAGCCGGAGATGTGCTGGAACGCAGAGCCGTTTTGTAACGGAGTTGCAGTAGTTGTAGTCATGCTGGGCTCCTCCTTACTTCTTCTTCACGATGGAACGGGCGATGGCGTTGACCAGGAAGGTCAGGAGGAAGAGCATGAGGCCGGCGGCGATGTAGGCGCCAGCGCGCATCTCATTACCGAACTCGGCGGCGGCCAGGGCGATGGCCGTCGCGAACGTCGTACCGCCGTCGAAGAGCGTAAAGCGGAAGTCGATAAGCGGCGAGACGACCATGTACAGCGCCATCGTCTCACCGAGCGCGCGGCCGAGGCCGAGCATGGAGCCCGCGATGTAGCCGGAGGTACCGAACGGCAGGACGGTCATGCGGATGACTTCCCAGCGGGTCGCGCCGAGTGCGAGAGCGGACTCGATCTGGCCCGGAGGGGTCTGCACGAAGACCTCGCGGGCGGTCGCCGCGATAATCGGGAGAATCATGACGGCGAGCACGATGCCACCCGTGAATATATTGCGGCCGGTCTCAAACGACGGCGAATTGTCGTAGACCTTGAACAGGAAGAAGCCGCCGGCCCAGGACTCGAGCCAGGTGTAGAACCCGGAGAGCTTGGGGCCGAGGACCTGCCAGCCCCACAGACCGTAGACGATGGACGGCACTGCCGCGAGCATATCGACGAGGAAGCCGAGCGGTTTTACGGCGCGGGTCGGAGCGTAGTTCGACAGGAAGATGGCAATACCCAGTGCGATGGGCATGGCGATAAGAAGCGCGAGGACCGAGATGAGAGCGGTCGACGCGAACAGCGTGGGGATACCGAACTGCATAGCATCCGTATCGCTCGTATTCCAACGCTCACCGTAGGTGAAGAATCCAACGATTCCGCCCTCGTTGACGTTGAGGGCCGGGACGGCGCGCCACAGGAGGAACAGCGCGATGGCTGCAATCATCACCGTGATGAGCGTCGCGGACGCGGTGGACAGGAATTCAAAGACACGGTCGCCAGGGCGGCGGACGCCCTTGCCTGGGTCTACAGTAGCCACGTCATTCGTCGGCTTCGCAACGGTCGCCTGAGCGACAGTCGTTGGTTCCGCCTCGGGCGTGGACGCCGTGGTGAGGTTGTTGTCTGCCATGAGACTACGAAATCCTTTAGTTAGCGGGTGCGAGGGGTGCTACGCCCGCGCAGCGGGCTATAACGGCAAAGTTTTGGGAAACATGCCATAACCCCCAAACGTTTGTGCAACGTTTTGGGGGCAGCATGCGCGGCGCCTATCACGGCGCGACGCGGCGAAGGTCACCCGAAGCGAGCGGCCTTCACGGGCGAAACTCTTAAGCGAGAGCCTCGACAGCAGCCTTCAGGCGGTCCAGGTGAGCGCCAGAGACCGGGATGAAGCCAGCGTCCTCGAGCTCGGTGGACTGGTTGTCCAGGACGGTCTCGAAGAAGGCCTTGACCAGGGCGGCCTCGGACTCGTCGTAACCAGCGGAGCAGACGATGTTGTAGGTGGTGAGGATGAGCGGGTAAGCACCCTCAGCATCAGAGGAGAAGAGCGCGTCCGCGTCGACGACCATGTCGTGCTCGGAGTTGGTCTCCTTGAAGGCCAGGTTGTCCAGAGCCTTGGCGACGGAGTCGTTGGACAGCTCGACCGGGCCATGGCCGAAGTCGATAGCAGCGGTGGAGACGTTCTCCTTCTGCTTAGCGAAGCCAGCCTCGACGTAGGTGATAGCACCGTCGATGGAAGCAACCTGGTCAGCAACGCCGGAGGAGCCGTTAGCACCCTCACCGACGGCATCCGGGAACTGCTTGCCCTCGGAGTCCCACTCGCCGGTAGCGGCCTTGAGGAACTTCTGGAAGTTGTCCGAGGTACCAGACTCGTCAGAACGGAAGACGACGGTGATGTCCTTGTCCGGAAGCTCAACACCCTCGTTGGCGTCAGCGATAGCCGGGTCGTTCCACTTCTTGATCTCGCCCTTGAAGATCTTGGCGATGGACTCGGTGGTGAGGTTGACCGTCTGGTCGACACCCTCGAGGTGGTAGGCGATAGCAACCGGGCCGATGGTGGACGGCAGGTGCCATGCGTCGTTGCCGCCGCAACGCTCGTTAGCGGAGGTGACCTCGCCGTCCTCCTCGTCGAGCGGGGAGTCAGAACCAGCGAAGGTAGCGGTACCGTTGATGAAGGCCTCAACGCCGGCGCCGGAACCGGAAGCGGTGTAGGACAGGTCAGCGTCCGGGTACTTCTCGATGAAGGCCTTCTGGAACACGGACATGGCGTTCTGCTGGGAGGAAGCGCCCTCGCCGACCAGGGTTCCGGAGACGGAGGAGTCGCCCTGAGCAGAGTCGGAGGAACCGGAGTCAGAAGACTCGGAGCAAGCCACCAGAGCGGTGGAGGAAGCAGCGATCAGGCCGAAGATAGCTGCGGTGCGCTTGAAGTTGCGAATCACGGGAAACCTTCCAGTTATGTAGATATGTAGAGCAGATTCGAAAGAGGTCATTGGGGAGCCTGGATGACCACCCTTTTTCATTCTTTGGCGGGGGCCACGAACTCACAGCGACATAACCTAACGAGCCTGGGTTAACCGAAAAGGTCACTTTCAGTGAACACAAGGTAAACAGTTATCACCGTTGATTAATGAAAATCATTGACGCTGATACACGGCATGTTCCTCAGCTACCCCGAAACCCAAATTTTCGTAGGCTCGCACCGCCGGTTCATTATCGGACTCGACATACAAAATCACACGTCGCGCGCCCTTTTCTACCATTCGATGTAGCCCCGCATGGAGAAGCGGTGCCCCCAATCCACGTCCGCGATAGGCATTCGCCAACCCCACGACATAGACCTCGCCAAAGGCCTCGCCACCGTCCTCAACGTCTTCCGTGTGCCACTTGGTCCAGTGAAATCCGGCCAGGCTGGGGGTATTATCACTGCCCCCATTCGTAACGCCAGTCACATTTGTAGACGTGTCCCAGAATAGAATTACGTCCTTCTCATCGAACCATTCAGCCTCCATGCCGCGGCGCAAACGCGCGACATCCCACCCGCCTTGTTCGGGGTGCCACGAGAAGGCCTCGTTGTTCGCGGTTACCCAGGCGGCGTCCACCGCGTCCGCGCTCCAGCGCGCCACCGACTCCTCATAGTTGAGGACCTCAAATCCTTCGGCAGAAGGAACGGTTGCGGCCGCGCGCAACGCTTCGCCCTCGACGGCCATGACGAGCAAGCGCCGCACGACGCTGAGCCCCTGGGCCTGCGCGAAGGCCTGTGCCGCCGGGAGATTACCGTGCGCCCACACCTGAAGGGAGGAACCAGCGTCGAGCGAGCGGGCGGCATCGGCAAGCAAGGCCTCGCCAATGCCGCGTCGCCGGAAGTTCGGAGCTACGACGAGCTCTGCGGACGCCCCATCAAGCGCAATGATCGCGCCGACCTGGCCATTCTCGCTATGCACGAAGTGCTGATGGCCCAGGCGTTCATCGCTCAGCCCCAACAAATACTGCTCAGAGAAGGGTGCTACGCCATCGTTCGTGCGGGCGGCCTCGAGCACGGCATGGATCTGGTCACGGGTGTCCTGGTTCAAGCTCATGCCCCCACCTTAGTGACGCGCGGGTGCGTGCGGTACAAATAAAGACATGAAGGCACTGAAAGCCGCGGGTGTCGCGGTGGGCTGCGTGGGCGCGCTCTGGTTGGCGGATTCCGCCGTGGCCATGCACGCGGAACACGCCGTGTCCGCCCGCGTGGAGGAACTCACGCGGCTCGAGACTCCGCCGGACGTCTATATTGGCGGGCTTCCCTATGTCGCCGCGGCGGTCACGGGCACCGTGCCGCTGCTCGAGGTGCGCTCCTCCGACGTCGAAGTGCCACAGCTAGGCATGGTCAACGCGCAAACCACCCTGCGCGACGTGCACATCACCCCGCAACAGGTGTGGACCGGGGACTATGACGGCGCGGTGGCCTCCACGCTCTCGCGCAGCCTGAGCCTCGACGGCGTGGCGCTCGGCCGCCTGCTGGGCATGACAGACCTCAATATCAACAACCCGAATAATATCTCGCCCTCCGGCGGCAATTCCGCAGAAGCCGAGCTCACGGGCACCATCCCCGGCGACGAGTTGCCCACGACGGTTCAGGTAGAGCTGCGTCTGGAAGGCCCCATGTTCTATATGCGGCCCATCGATGCGCCAGAAGGCCACGTCCACGACGCGTTCTATCTGGAACTCGACACGCGTCGGCTGCCGCTGCCAGCCCAGGCGACGAAGGTCTCGCTGCGTGGCGGCACCATCAACGTGGAGGTCCAGCGCCGCAACGTCGAGCTCCACCTCGATCTCCTCTCTCCGCTGGAAATCGACGGGGACTACGACAAGGACGGCAAACAGATCACGAGCTAAGGCGAATAGACCTCGAGCGCGTCGGGGATAGAACGCAGCCGCACGTGCTCGAGCTTGCCCTCTGACTCGCCGTCCGCTTGAAAACGGTGGAGCTCCGGCACGCGCAGCTCTACCCATTCCGCGTCGTCGAATTGAATCACGCGTCCCCGCGCGAGCCGGTACGCGCCAAAGAGGTGCAGGAGGCCCGCGAAGCCGCCGATGCCCCCAAGATCCGTCAGCCCGAAGACCCCCAGGCCCTTATCGAAGGAATTGCGGGGGTTCGTCACCACGGGGAGCGGACCGAGGAAGGTCCACGGGTTGGTATTCGACGCAAAGATGAGCTGCGCGCCCCGCAGCTCGAGCGTGCGCTCCCCCGCCCGCGCGTGAACATCGATGCGTGGCGGCTGGACACGGGCGCGCGCCCAACCACGCAGCGTCGCGCGCAGGTAGCGTAGCGGCGTCGCCGCAAGTCCTTTCGCACGTGCCTTGTCCACGGCGTGGAGAACGTCCGCGTCGAGTCCAAAGCCAGCGTTGACGGCAAACCATCGCGCCTCGTCTGGCTCGGCCTCACCGTCTGCTCCGAGTGGCTCCCACGTGCCCAGGCGGATGGTGCGGCGCAGATCGTAGAGTATGCACTCGGCGAGGGTTTGGGCGGCTTCGGCAGGCTCTGCGGGAAAGCCCAAAGCCCGGGCGAAGACGTTGGCCGAGCCCGCGGGGATGACAGCCAACAAGGGAACCTCGTCAGTCGCACGCGGGTGCTCAGGGGATCCGAGGAGCCCGCCCACGATTTCATTGACGGTGCCGTCTCCGCCGACAGCGATCACCACGTCGCACTCCGCGCGCGTGAGGGTGGACACCATCTCCGCCGCGTGTCCCGGATAGTGACTTTGCCGCACCAGAATATGCAGGTCAGGGACCTCACGCAGGCGGGCGTAGACCTGCCGAAGCATGAGTTCGCTCTGACTGGTCGAATTCGGGTTGGTGATGAGCAAGGCGCGCATGGGTTTCTAGCCTAGCGCTAAACGGTAGGCTGATGGGCATGTCTGAACGAAACGCATCCCACCCCGAAAACGATCCCAACAAGCTGGACGGCAACGAGGCCGTCAACCGCGCCGCGGAGGATTGGAAAGACGCCGCCTCCCGCAATATTCCGGCCGTCGGCCTCGACGAGGTCCCGGTTCCCGATGACACGGCGAACCTGCGCCAGGGCCCATCCCTCCACGACGCGCTGCTGGGACTTCTCCCCTTGGTCGGCGTGTGGCAGGGCGAGGGCCAGGCGCATGATTCGAACGGCGACCAGTACACGTTCGGCCAGCAGCTCGTTATCGCCCACGACGGCGAACACTACCTCACCTACACCTCCCGCACGTGGAAGATCGACTCCGAGGGCAAGCCGGTAGGCCCCGACGTACGCGAGTCCGGCTTCTGGCGCATCTCCCCCAAGGACGAGATCGAAATGACCTACACCTCGAATAACGGCATCGTGGAAATCTTCTACGGCGAGCCCTTTAACGAGCGCGCCTGGTCCCTCCAATCCGCGTCCACCATGGTCACGGAGACCGGCCCGAAGAACCTCGGCCCCGGCAAGCGCATGTACGGCCTCATGCCGAATAACAACCTGGGCTGGGTCGACGAGCGCATGGTCGACGGCGAGATGCGCCCCTACATGTCGGCGGAGCTCAAGCGCATCGCGGGCTAGAGCTTTAGAGCGCGGACCGCATCAGCTCCCGAATCTCCTCCACATTGGCGGGCTTCGGGAGCTTTTGTCCGTTCAGGTGCGTCACGCGCACCGGCCCGCGCGTCGAGGAGACGAGCCACACCGAGTCCGCCCCCAGCAGGTAGTCAACGTTCATTTCTTTGCGTTTACAGCGCCAGCCTTCTGCCTCCGCGCAGGCGAAGATGGCAGCTTGCGTCGTGCCCGGCAAAATTCCCGGCGCCGCAGGCGTGCGCAGCTTGCGCCCCTTGGTCGTCACGACCGACGAGCGGGAGCCCTCCAGCACGAGTCCTGTGCCGTTGAGATAAATGACATCTTGCGCGTCCTGCTTTTTGGCGTAGCGCAGCGCCGCCATCGTCGCGGCGTAGTTCACCGTCTTCGCCGGGAACTCCGTGGGCAGCTGCCACGTGCGCTCCATGGTGATGGCCTTCACACCCTTCTCACGCTCGCGCAGCGTCTCCGCATCAATGCCCTCGACCGCGACCCAACCAGTGGGAATGCTCGTCGACGCGCGCCCGCGCGTGAGCGTCCACGTGCACTTGCCCTCGGTCTCGCCCCACTCCTCGAGTGCGACCTCCGTGGCCTCCTGCCACTTCTCGGGCGTGGGCAGCGGCAGGTCGAGTGCCTCGGCCGAGCGCCGGAACCGCTCGAGGTGGCGTTCCACGTTATGAGCCTGTCCGCCCTCAACGCGCATGGCCTCAAAAATGCCGTCACCACGCGTGACGCCCAAATCGTCAGCAAAGAGCAGCGGGAGGTTCGCGTTATGGCGGCGAATAGACCCGCCAAAAGGCTCGACGACGTAGATGACAGGCGCAATACTCATGACTTCAATTATGCCCTACGATGGGGAACCATGACCTACGTTTCGCCGTTGCTTGACCGTCCCCGCGCTGCCGCTTTCCAGGGGGGCAGCCTCCTCGATAAAGAGGGCGTGGCCTGGCATTATGGCGATCCCCTCGTGGAGCAACGCTACGTCGAAAACGGCACCGCCGTCATCGACCGCTCGCAGCGCCGCGTGCTCGCCGTCACTGGCCCCGAGGCCGCGGTATACCTTAATAATCTGCTCTCCCAAAAGCTTGACGACGCCCCCTCGGGCTACGCCGCGTCCGCCCTCGACCTCGACATCCAGGGGCATATCCTCCACGCCGCAGACGTGGCCGTCGTCTCCCCTACCGAGATCTACCTCGACGTGCCCGACGCGCAGTTCGAGTCGCTGCGCGATTACCTCACAAAGATGATCTTCTGGTCCCAGGTCGAGGTGGCCGAGGCGGACCTTGCGATCCTCACGCTGCTCGGCAAGCCGGTCGACGGCTTCGACGCGGCCGCCGCGGGCATAGCCTTTGATCGCACCGTGGACTGGCTCGGCGCCCCGCGCCGCGATCTCGCCGTCCTGCGGGCCGAACTGGTCGACGCGGTCAAGGCCCTCGAAGCCGCCGGCGCCCACCTGGCTGGACTCATGGCGTTTACCGCCGAGCGCGTCCGCGCCCGCGAGCCGGAACTGGCCGCTGACCTCGACGATAAGGCGATCGCCCACGAGGTTCCCCAGTGGATCGGCCGCGGCGAACACCCCGGCGCCGTCCACCTCAACAAGGGCTGCTACCGCGGCCAGGAGACCGTCGCCCGCGTGGAGAACCTCGGTCGCTCGCCGCGCTTGCTAGTCCTTTTGTACCTCGATGGCTCCGCGCCGGACCGCCCCGAGCCGGGCGCCGATATCCTGTCCGGCCCCGGTGGGCGCCGCGTGGGCCGCCTGGGCACCGTCGTCGACGACTGTGACTTCGGCCCCATCGCCCTCGGCTTGGTCAAGCGTTCTGCACTCACGGGCACCGATCTCGTCACCGGCCCGCTGCGCGGCGAGGCGAACGTCGCCGCGAGCGTCGAGCCAGAGTCCATCCCCACGGATGAAGGCCCCAAGGCCGGGCGCGCCGCGGTGGAGAAATTGCGCGGCCGCTAGCCTTCTTTGCCCTGTAACAGGGGGCGGTGCGGAATTTTTTCGGCACACAGGCTATTGTGTCTAACAGGACCATACTGTTATTGAAATTCGATGGGGCATCCGAACTTCCCTGGAATGCCTACACACACCTCAAGGGGGTCATGCACATGGGACGCGGACGCGCGAAGGCGAAGCAGACCAAGGTTGCACGCCAGCTGAAGTACAACTCACCTGAGATGGATTTGGACTCGCTCCAGCGCGAGCTCGCCGCTCAGAAGCCGCGCAACGACTGGGATGACGAAGACGAGGTGGACTACGAAGACAAATACGCCGACTACATCGACGAGTATGACGATGAAGACGACGTTGAGGATGACACCGACTCTTCGGACAAGCGCTAAGTCCTAAGACTCTTATTCCGCCGCCGGCCCGCCCGGCGGCGGATTTTTGCATGTCCCCATCCTGACCGCGTCCGTCACGACGCTGTCAGCGCTTCTTCCGTCCGGCGCGCGACTAGCGGCGGACTTCAGGACAACGAAGGCCGCCAAACCCGCGGAAATCTGAGCCTTCGTTGTCGTGAAATCCGCGATACCGTTTCCACGCGACACACAGGCGCGTTCCGCCGCCTCGTTCCTTGCGATAATTCTCCGCGCGGCGCATGCGCCGACACGATTTTCGCAAGGAACCGGACACGCAAACGCCGCCCGGCCGGAGCGGCACGGGCGGCGTGGGTCTGAGGCGCGAGCTTAGAAGTTCGGGTGCTCACCCTGCATGATGACGCGCGGCTCGTCGCCGTCGGACTCGCGGATGGTGCCGAGCTCCCAGGCGTCAAGGTGGCGGGCGGTGAGCATGGCCAGGGCGCGGTCGCGGTCCTCCGGGGAGACGACGGCGATCATGCCAACGCCCATGTTGAAGGTCTTCTCCATCTCAGACAGGGCGATCTTGCCCACGGCAGCGATGGTGCGGAAGATCTGGGCCGGGGTCCAGGTCGCGCGGTTGACCTCAGCGGTGAGGCCCTCCGGGATGACGCGCTCGAGGTTGCCCGCGAGACCGCCGCCGGTGACGTGGCAGAACGTGGAGACCTGGCACTCGGCGGCGAGCGCCAAGCAGTCCAGCGCGTAGATCTTGGTCGGCTCGAGGAGTTCCTCGCCGAGGGTGCGGCCGAGCTCTTCCACGTGGCCGTCGAGCGGCAGGCCAGCCTGGTCAAGCAGGACGTAGCGGGCCAGCGAGTAGCCGTTGGAGTGCAGTCCAGAAGAACCCATGGCGATGAGCACGTCGCCATCGCGGACCTTGTCCGGGCCGAGGAGGCCATCAGCCTCGACGACGCCCACGGCCGTGGCGGAAACGTCGTACTCTTCCGGGTCCATGACGCCGGGGTGCTCCGCGGTCTCGCCGCCGAGCAGAGCGCAGCCTGCCTGGACGCAGCCTTCGGCAATGCCCTTGACGACCTCGGCGACCTTCTCCGGAACGACCTTGCCCACCGCAATGTAGTCCTGGAGGAACAGCGGCTCGGCGCCGCAGACCACGAGGTCATCGACGCACATGGCGACCAGGTCGATGCCGATGGTGTCGTGCTTGTCCATCGCCTGGGCGACGGCGAGCTTCGTGCCCACGCCGTCCGAACCAGCAGCGAGAATGGGCTCCTTGTACTCGCCCAGCTTGAACAGACCGGCAAAACCGCCGAGGCCGCCCATGACCTCCGGGCGGGTGGCGCGCTTGGCGTGCGGGGCGAAGAGGGTAACGGCGCGGTCGCCCTCTTCGATGCTCACGCCGGCAGCGGCATACGTGGTGCCGGAGTTCTCGGCGGCGGTCTCAGAGGAAGCGGTGGGGTTTTCAGACATCGCGGTGGGATTCCTTAAAAGTCGGTCGGAAGGGGTTTAGGCGTCGGTGCCTTGAAGTTTACGCACGGCCTCGGCATTGGGGTTGCCCGCTGGCAGGCCCAGGGGGTAGTTGCCGGTGAAGCACGCAGTGCACAGCTCCCTGCCGGGCTGCTCGGTCGCGCCGACCATGTCGTCGACGGACACGAAGCCTAGGGAGTCCGCGCCGATGGCTGCACGGATAACTTCGGCGACGGTCTCCGGGTCATCGGACGGCGTGGCATTCGCGATGAGCTCCGCAGGCGAGGCGAAGTCAATGCCGTAGAAGCACGGCCACTTCACCGGCGGGGACGCGATACGCACGTGGACCTCGGCGGCGCCGGCCTCGCGGAGCATGCGAATAAGGGCGCGCTGCGTGTTGCCGCGGACGATGGAGTCGTCGACGACCACGAGCTTCTTACCCTTGATGACCTCGCGCAGCGGGTTGAGTTTGAGGCGAATGCCGAGCTGGCGCTGCGTTTGCGTGGGCTGAATGAAGGTGCGGCCCACGTAGGCGTTCTTCACCAGGCCGTGAGCAAAGGTGATGCCGGACTCGCGGGCGTAACCCACGGCGGCGGGGTTGCCGGACTCGGGCACCGGGATGACCATGTCGGCGCCGTCGGCCGGGCACGAGCGCGCGAGGCGACGGCCGATATCCACGCGGGCGGCGTTGACGGAGCGGCCCTTAATCTGGGTGTCGGGACGTGCCAGGTAGACGTACTCGAAGACGCAGCCGTGGCGGGTGGGCTCGGCGAAGGTCTCGGAGCGGATGCCGGCCTCGTCGATGGAGATGAGCTCGCCCGGCTCGACCTCGCGGAGGAACTGGGCGCCCACGATGTCGAGCGCACAGGTCTCAGACGCGACGACCCAGCCCTTCTCCAGGCGGCCGATGACGAGCGGGCGCACGCCGTGCGGGTCGCGCGCGGCGTAAAGCGTGTGTCCATCGGTAAAGGTGAGCGAGAAAGCACCCTTGACGCGCGGCAGCAGCGCACGAGCGGAGTCGAAGACGGAGGTGCTGTCATCCACGCCTTCGGCAAGCAGCATGGACATGCACATGGAGTCCGAGACCGATTCCTGCGTGGGCTTAATCAAGCCCTTCTCCACGACCTCGGCGCGCAGCTCGAGGTAGTTAACGAGGTTACCGTTGTGGCACAGTGCAATGTCCACGCCGGACGAGGACGTCTCAAACATCGGCTGGACGTTCGACCATTCCTTGCCGCCCGCCGTGGAGTAGCGCGTGTGCCCCACGGCGACGTTGCCCTTGAGCGAGCCCAGGATGGATTCATCAAAAATATTGGCGACGAGGCCCATGTCCTTGAATACGACGATTCGCTCGCCGTCGCCGACGCCAATGCCGGCGGCTTCCTGGCCACGGTGTTGGAGAGCGAAGAGGCCGAAGTACGTGAGAGTGGAAACGTCCTCCCCCGGGGCCCAAACGCCAAAGACGCCGCACTCCTCGCGCGGTTCAGTCTCCCCCTGATCGTCAAGATCGGTCAGTGGGGCGGGGTGGGTAGTGACAGCAGCATGCGCAGGGTTAATCACGCGCCCCATCCTAGCCGCTACAGGCACAGAAAACTAAAAGATTACGGGGAGCCATTTCGCGATTTCCCCCGCGCGCGAACCCGAGGCGTCGATGCGACGCGCCTCCACTGCCGCGGACCACTGCGTCACACCCAGCGCCAATTCCAGCCAGGTGCGCGCGTCCGTCTCGACCACATTCGGGGGCGTGCCGCGCGTGTGACGAGGCCCCTCAATGCACTGGACGGCCACGAACGGGGGAACACGCAGCTCCACGCTGTGCCCCGGCGCGTCGTGTTCGACGGCACGGGCAGTGCGCCGGACGGCATCGGCAAGCTGTGCGCGGGAGGGAGCCGGCAACGCCGGGTCCCGCACCCAGGCTTCCACGGCAGCGACGGCGGCGCGGGTGGCGGCGGGGTCATGCACCTTCTTCATACCCCCGGATTGTAGACCCGTCGCGACGACTTATACCCTTTGCCTGCGAATCTGATCCACGAACCTTAAGGTAGTGACATGGCTAACGCTGAAACTCCGTCCCCGTCCCTCACGCTGCGCTTTATGGCCGCGCCCACGGACCTGCTTATCGCGGGCGCCCAGGGCATCGGCGGCGGCCGCGTCCTCGAATGGATCGATAAGGCCGCGTACGCCTGCGCCGCGCAGTGGTCCGGCACGTACTGCGTGACCGCCTACGTCGGCCACATCCACTTCACGCGCCCCATTCCCTCTGGTCACATCGTGGAGGTCCGCTCGCGCATTGCTATGACGGGCCGCACCTCCATGCACATCGTCAACGAGGTGCTCTCCGCCGACCCGCGTGACGGCTTCTTCACCCGCGCATGCGATTGCCTCGTCATCTTCGTGGCCCAGGACCCGACGACCGGCAAGCCGACCCCAGTGCCTTCTTTCGTCCCGCAGACGGATGACGAGCTGCGCGTCGAGGCCGCCGCGAAGTCCCGCATCGAGCTGCGCAAGGCCATCGAGGCAGAGATGGAAACGCAGACCTACGACGGGCCCTCGGATGCCCCGCGCATGGTCAACCGCTTCCTCGCCAAGCCCACGGACGTCAACTGGGGCGGCAAGGTCCACGGCGGCACGGCCATGGAATGGATCGATGAGGCCGGCACCGCCTGCACCATGGAGTGGTCCGGCGAGCAGACCATCGCCACGTACGCGGGCGGCATTCGCTTCTACCGTCCCATTTCCATCGGTGATCTCATCGAGGTCGACGCCCGCATGATGGTCACGGATACCCGCACCATGCAGCTGTCGGTCCACGTGCGCTCCGGCGCGCCTGCCGAGGGCCGTGCGAACCTCAAGACCGCCATCCACGCGACGGTGTCCTACATGGCGATCGATAACGACTGGCAGCCCCTCGGCGCCCGCCAATTCACCCCGCGCACCGAAGAGGACATTCGCTTAGCCGAGCATGCCCACATCCTGCGTGGCCTGCGCGGCAAGTACTCCCCACAGCCGCTCATCGTGGCGCCGAAGGTTCAGCACATCGACTAGCTTTCCGATGCCCCCTTATCCCGTCAGCTGGGCCAAAACAGCACGCGATCATCGAGCCTCATCTCTTCTTCGACGGCACCACGCGTGCGGCTTTCGCGTTCTACCACGAGATCTTCGGCGGCGAGGTCAAGCGCAGTTCGAGGGCCTGGCCGCCGACGGCACCGTGAACCTGCCGCTCACCCTGCAGCAGTAGAACGCCTACTACGGCCAGCTCTTGGACTGCTTCGGTGTGACCTGGTCGTTTACCATCAGGGCGTAATGCCGCGGTCTCGGAATTCTGACCAGACACTGGGCCAGGATGCGTGCCCGCGCCGCGGTCCTGCCGACAATCTTTAAAAACCTGCGGGGCGGGCTCAGCACGATTTTCGGCAGCTAGACCGCCCGCGCCCGCGCGTGGAGCTTCTCCCCGCGTCGCAGCTCGAGCACGTCCCCGGCGTGGAGCGTCACCCGCGCGGGCAGGACCACCGGCTTATAGAAGTCGATGTCGAACTCCCGGCGCGCGTCCGCCCACCCCGCCAGGCGCGCGGCGAGCAGCATGCCATGCGCGATCGGTGCGGGGAACCCAAAGGCCTTGGCACCCACAAGGCTCACGTGAATGGGGTTGCGATCGCCAGAAGCCTCCGCATAGTCGCGCACGTCCGCGCGCGTGAAGCGCCACTCGGCCACGCTTGCCGATGTCTCCCCCTCCCCCACGACGCGTCCCCCTTCCGGCTCGCCGGCCGGGGGCCTTCCTTTGCCGAGGAAGACGGACGTCTGCTCCCCAATCGGCTCACTTCGTTCGCCGCTGGGAAAGAACAAAGTACGCATATCTACAAGGGTGCCGCGCTTGTGCGGACGGGTGCGCTCGAGGGAGACCTCAATGTCATAGGTCTCGCCGACGCGCAGGGGCGCGGACTGGCGGATGGAGTTCGCGATGTGGACCGCGCCGAGCGGGGCGAAGGGAAACTCGGGCGTGGCCATCACGTCCATGACGAGCGGGAATGCGAGGACGAAGGGGAAGGTAATCGGCGCCTCGTCGCGCAGGGTCATTCCGGTCGCACGGGCATAACGCGCGAGCTGGGCCGGGTCCACAGTTACGTCGCGCACGCGCACGCCCTCGGGGTCGCCGGAGCGCGGGCCGCGCCGGGCAGCCGAGGCCACGAGGCGCGGGTAGAGCGCGTTCATGTCGGGCAAGCGGTCGAGTTCACGCATGGGTGTGTCACGCTCCCATCATGTTCTGGCCGCAGACGCGGACCACGTTGCCGCTCACCGCACGGGAGGCGGCGGCCGCGAAGTAGGCGACGGTCTCGGCAACGTCCACGGGCTTGCCGCCCTGCTGCAGCGAGTTGATGCGGCGGCCGATCTCGCGCGGGCCCAGCGGCATGACGGCGGTCATCGCGGTTTCAATGAAGCCCGGCGCGACCGCGTTGATGGTCGAGCCGTGCTCCGCGAGCGGGCCGTGCAGTGCGTCCACGAGGCCGATGATGCCTGCCTTCGTCGTCGCGTAGTTCGTCTGGCCGCGGTTGCCGGAGATACCTGCCATGGAGGACACACCGATGATGGACGCACCCGCGGCGAGTTCGCCGGACTCGAGGAGCTCCTGGGTAATTCGCACGGGCGCGCCGAGGTTAACGGCGAGCACCGCGTCCCATTGGCCGGGCTCCATGTTGAACAGCAGCCTGTCGCGTGTGATGCCCGCGTTGTGGACGACGACGTCGAGTGTGCGACCGTAACGGGCGCGGGCATGCTCGGCAAGGCGGGAGGCGGCATCGGCAGCCGTGACGTCGAGGGGCAGAGCGGTGCCCTTGACGCGGTTAGCTGTCTCCGTAAGCGACTCGCTGGCGCTGGGCACGTCAACGCAGATAACGTCAGCGCCGTCGCGCGCGAGCACGTCCGCGATGATCGCGCCGATGCCGCGCGCCGCACCCGTGACCACCGCGAGACGGCCATCGAGGGGACGCTGTGCCTCCCACGTCGGGGCGTCCGCGGTGCCGACGCGGAAGACCTGGCCGTCCACGAAGGCCGAGCGCGGCGAGAGCAGGAACGCGAGCGTCGAGGCAGCGTGCCCTGGTCCGCCTGCCGGGTCGACGTAAACGAGATTGCACGTCGCGCCCTTGCGCAGTTCCTTAGCAAGCGAACGAGTAAAACCCTCGAGTGCGCGGGCGGCAATGCGGGCAGTTCCCTCAAGTTTTTCCGGTGCTGCGCCGAGGACGACGAGCTTCGCGTTCGGCGCAAGCCCACCCAGGCGTGGATGGAAGAAGTCATAGAGCTTCCGCAGATCCTCAGGCCCGTCCAGGCCGGTGGCATCGAAGACGAGTCCGGCGGTCTCGCCCGTGCCAGAAGGCAGGAGCGCACGCAGGCCGTCCGACCACGCGCCGGGACTCCATTCAACCGATCCTACGAGCGGCGGTTCGCCTACTTCATAGCGTTTTAGGGGATATCCCTGCGGCACGCCGGCCTTCGCCGCGACGGGGGAACTGAAGATCTTTTGCGCTATTGACATGGTTATTTCCTCCTCAAAAGCAAAAATTCGTTAGTGACAATCCATACGATACACGCTAGAGTGTGATTCACAACATACTAATTCCGGTTCGCTAATGAAGGAGACCCCATGACCCGCACTCGCGTCGCCATCCTCGGCGGCAACCGTATCCCCTTCGCCCGTGCGAACAAGCACTACGCGCGGGCCTCCAATCAGGACATGCTCACCGCAGCGCTCGACGGACTCGTCGCCCGCTACGGTCTGCAGGACGCCCGTCTCGGACTCGTCGCCGCCGGCGCCGTGCTCAAGCACTCGCGCGACTTCAACTTGACGCGCGAGTCCGTCCTCGGCTCGGCGCTCGCTCCCGAAACGCCGGCGCTCGATGTGCAGCAAGCCTGCGCGACCTCGCTCACTGCGGCGGTCACAGTAGCCGACGCCATCACCGCCGGCCGCATCGAGGCAGGCATCGCCGGCGGCACAGACTCGGCATCCGATGCCCCACTCGCGCTCAACGATTCGCTCCGGCGCACCTTGCTCGCGCTCACGCGGGCGCGCTCCGTGCCCGAGCGCCTCAAACTTGTGGGCTCCTTGCGCCCGGACCAGCTTGCGCCGGAGCAGCCACGCAACGCCGAGCCGCGCACCGGCCTGTCCATGGGCGAACACGCAGCCCGCACCGCCGCCGAGTTGGGCGTGACCCGCGCGGATCAAGACGCGCTCGCGGCGGCCTCGCACCGCAACCTTGCGGCCGCGTGGGACGCCGGATTCTTCGACGACCTCGTCACCGGATTCCAGGGCCTGCGCGAGGACGGCGTGCTGCGCCGCGACACCAGTGAAGAGACCCTCGCCAAGCTCAAGCCAGTCTTTGGCAAGGAACAAGACGAGCCGACGATGACGGCGGGCAACTCCACGGCGCTCACGGACGGCGCGTCCTGCGCGCTGCTCGGCACCGAGGAATTCGCCGCCGCGTACCGCCTCGAGCCGCTCGCCTACCTCGTCGACTCGGAGACCGCCGCCGTCGACTTCGTCCATGGCTCGGAGGGGCTGCTCATGGCCCCCACGCACGCGGTGCCCCGCCTACTGGCACGCCAGGGGCTCACGCTCGAGGACTTTGACCTCTACGAAATCCACGAGGCCTTTGCCTCCCAGGTCCTCGCCACCCTGTCCGCCTGGGAGTCGGACGAGTACTGCCGCGATGTATTGGGGCTGCCCGGCGCGCTCGGCGGCATCGACAAGCAAAGGCTCAACGTTCACGGTTCCTCGCTCGCTGCGGGCCACCCGTTCGCAGCGACCGGAACGCGCATCCTCGCCACTGCAGCGAAGGCGCTTCACCAACGCGGCGGTGGCCGCGCGCTTATTTCCATCTGTGCCGCCGGCGGCCAAGGCGTCGCCGCGATTGTCGAAGCATAACTACTACTTACCGAAGGAGACCATCATGACCACCCCGACTGCTACCCGTCCCGACTTCGAGCCCGCCCCCGAGCCCCGCGCTAATTCCGCGCGGCCGGAGTCCGACAGCCCCGCGCGCCTGCCCATCAACCCCGATCCCACCGTCGCGCCCGAGCTCCAGGCCCTCCTGGACGGCTCCAACCCGGAGTTCCGCGCTGCGGCCCGCGAGTTCTTGAATGATCCGGCGCTCTACCCGCTGCCCGGTGCCTCCCTCGAGGAGCACCGCGCGCACACCTTCGCCAACCTCGCGGCCGTGCGCGACTTCGGTGGCTTCCAGCAGGGATTCCAGGAGTCCAACGGCGGCGCGACCAACCCGCGCGACGCCATGACCACGCTCGAGGCGCTTGCCCGCGTCGACGGCTCGCTCGCCATCAAGTCCGGCGTGCAGTGGGGCCTGTGGGGCGGCGCGCTCGATCAGCTCGGCACCGAACGCCACCGCGAGTGGGTCGTGGGTGCGGCTAACCTCTCCATCCCCGGTTGTTTTGCCATGACCGAACGTGGTCACGGCTCTGACGTGCAGTCTCTGGAGACCACCGCCACCTACGACCCGGATACGCAAGAATTTGTCATTGATACTCCCAGCCCCACTGCAGTGAAGAACTACATCGGCAACGCCGCCAACGACGGCCGCGCCGCCGCAGTCTTCGCTCAGCTCATCACCCCCGACTCCGATGGACGCGCGAATGGCGTCCATGCTTTCATCGTGCCCATCCGCGACGAGGACGGACAGCCGCTACCCGGCATCACCCTCGGCGACCACGGTTCCAAGGGCGGCTTGCTCGGCGTAGACAACGGCACCATCGCCTTCGATAAGGTGCGCATTCCGCGCGAAAACCTGCTCAACCGCTTCGCCGATGTCTCCGAGGACGGCACGTACTCCTCCCCCATCGCGAATAAGAATGCACGCTTCTTCACCATGCTCGGCACGCTCATCCGCGGTCGCATCGGCGTCTCCGGCGCGGCCGGCGGCGCCACGCAATCCGCGCTCACCATCGCGGTGCGCTACGCCAACCGACGCCGCCAGTTCGCCGGCGCCACGGGCCGCGATAAGCGACTCATCGAACACCGCCAGCACCGCCGTCGCCTGCTCATCCCGCTCGCGCGCACCTACGCACTGCAGCTTCTTCACAACCAGATCCTGGACCGCTACCAGGAGCAGGTGGAACAGCAGAGCTCCGGCGCATGGTCCGTCACCGAGCCCACGGACGAGCACAAATTCGCCTCCCGCGAGATGGAGTCGCTCGCCGCCGCCATCAAGACCGCACACACCACCCACGCCACGCGCACCATCCAGGAATGCCGCGAGGCCTGCGGCGGCGCGGGCTACATGACGGAAAACCGCCTCACCACCTACCGCGCGGACTCGGACGTCTACGCGACCTTTGAAGGCGATAACACGGTACTCATTCAGATGGTGGGCAAGAATCTGCTCACTGCCTACGGCCGCGACATGGCCGACATGACCCCGTGGGACACCGTGAAGTACGCGGCGACTACTGCCTCGGACGTCGTGCGTCGCCGCACCGGCTTCACTACGCGCCTGCAGGACATTCGTGACCTCGTCAATGCAGATTCGCTTTTCGATGCCGCCTACCAGACGCGGCTTATCGATGACCGCGCCCAGTCGGTCCTGCGTTCGCTCGTGCGCCGCGTCCAGCCTGCCCGCAAGGCCGACCGCATCCAGGCCGCAGCAATTATGGACAAGTGCCAAGACCACCTCATCGCCGTCGGCTGGGCACGAGTCGACGCGCTGCTCATCCAGGCCATGGTTGAGGCCGAGCGCTCCCTCGAGGAAGGCTCGATGGCCCGCCAGGTCATGGAACAGCTGCGCACGCTGCTCGCCTTCGACATCATCACGCAGCACGCCGGGTGGTACCAGGAGCACAACCTCCTGCCGGGCGGCCGCGTCAAGGCGGCCCGCGCCGCGATGAACGACTTGGTCGACTCGCTCGCGCCGTGGTCTGACGTCCTCGTCGACGCCTTCGGCAGCCCCGCCGAGGTGACCAACGTGCCCATGCTCACCGAGCCGGGCATCGACCTCCACGACACCACGGACTAAACCACAACATTTCGCTAGACTGCTGAAGTGCACGACGGCGCTGCTTTCGGCCTGCCCGCCGAGCAGGCCGACCGCATCATGAACGCCCACCTGGAAATCGCGGACGGCTGGACCCTCATGGGCTCCGACGGCCGCGTCGTCCTGCCGATGGGCAAGCAGCAGTGGGGTAATGTCTACGGCCAAGTCGAGGACAAGTTCGGCTTTTCTGGTCCGTCAACATCCCGAGCGCATAGCGGCTCTCGCACATCAGGCAGCCAGCGCGGTCAGCACGCTAGGTCGCTGACACGACGACCATCCACACAGCGATGAGGTGCACGATAGCCGCGGCCACCGTCGCGGTGTGGAAGTGTTCGTGATAGCCGAACCATTGGGCGTTGCGCCCGGGCCATTTGAAGCCATAGATGAGCGCGCCGAGTGAATAGATAATTCCTCCGGCGAACAGCAGCCACACGACTGCTGGGCCCGCCTCGCGCCACAACTGCGGAATGAGGGGCACAACGAGCCACCCCAGACCCAGGTAGACCACGACGTCGAGCCACCGCGGGTGAGAAATCCACACGAGATTCAGCACCACCGCAGCGATGGCGCCTATCCACGCGATGACGAGCAACCACCACGCGTTGTCCACCGCAATGCACAGCAGAGGCGTGTAGGTCGCAGCAATAAACACCGCAATGGTCGAGTGGTCTGCGCGCCGCCACCACGCCACGGTAGAAACCTTGCCCCAAGGCACGAGGTGATACGCGGCGGAAACTCCGAACAACCCGATGAGTCCCACTGCGTACACCGTCACCCCCAGAGCCGCGCCCCACGGCAAGCGCATCCACGCGAAGGTAGCAAGGACCGTCGAGGCCACAAGTGCTGCGATAGCTGCGCCGAAGTGGAACCATCCACGCCCCGCTGGCCGCTGGCCGCGGTCAGCCATGACATACGTGCGGGTAATCAGGCCCTCGTCCATCGTGGTGCCTCCCATTCAGTTAACCTACGCTACCGTAACCATACCAGAGCACCACTCCCCACAGTCGGCCTTCACACCATGCATGAGCGAGCGGCAGGCCCCCTCACCCAGTCGAATTCATCTCACACAGTAAGCTCTTTGCCCAGCGCACCCGCGATATTATCATCGTTAACATGAATGTCATCGCCTCGTTCCTCTCGGCTCTCCTCGTCGCGCTTCCAGCCCTGCCAGACCCTCTCACGACACCACTCACCTTCCCCCAGATGTCGAGCACCACGCTGCCCGCTGTCGAGGGCACCGCGGAGGTGCCCGCAAGCGATGTCGCGACGTCCGACACGAAGCTTGCCGCGACGCGCCATATTCACGACAATCTCTATGAGATAGACATCTACTCGGCATCGATGGACCGCGTCATCACCAATAACCTGCTGCTGCCGCCGGGCGGGCCCGACAACACCACGCCGCGCCCCACGTTCTATCTCATGCAGGGCTCCTACGGTGGCGAGCGCGGCGACACGTGGGCGACAGCCACAGACTATGAATCCCTCTTTCGCGGTAAAAACGTCAACGTCGTCTCACCCATCGGTGGCGACGGCACGCTCTTCTATGACTGGAAGAGCACGACCACGCCCGTGGGCACCGCGAAGTGGATGACGTACTACACGCAGGAACTGCCGTTCATCATGGAGACGCAGTTTCATGCCACTGACAAACGCGCCATCGCAGGCCTCTCGGCCTCCGGCGCACCGGCCCTCAACATCGCAGAGGCTTATCCCGATAAGTACGTCGCCGTTGCGTCGCTGTCTGGCTACACGGCGGTCTCCTCCACGATGGGCCGCATCATGTCGCTCGGCGTCACGGCTGCAAAGATGGCGCCCGTGTGGGGGATGTTTGGATGGCCGGATGATCCGGAATGGCTCCACTACGATCCAATCCTCCACGTGGACAAGCTCAAAAATACGAAGGTCTACTTCTATTCCGGCTCCGGCCTGGAAAAAGACGGCTTCGGCACCGTCCAACGCGGCATGTTCTGGAACGGCGTCATGGAGTACCTCGTACGCCTCACCAACGATCCTTTCGTCGCCCAGGCACGTGGCGCGGGCGTCGACGTCACCTATGACCGCGAGGCCTATGGCATTCACGATTGGCCGTACTACGAAGACGCCCTTGGCAAAAGCTGGACGAAGGTCATTGGCCCTGCGCTCGGGGCATAAGTCACCCACTTTTCGGCCGGGTTTTAGGATCCACGGGCGTGCGCAGCGGTAGTCGCCACCCATCCTCAACTAGTTTCTCGAATGAAGAAAAGTTAAACTTAATGAATGCGACTTTCTCTCTCTCGTGTCGCCGCCACCGCTCTGACGGCCACCACTTTGGCAGCTACCGCTTTCGTCACCGGCCTTGCAGCTCCGGCTCAGGCCGACCCCCTTGCCCCGGGGCCGTCACTTACGGGCACCGCTGCCCCGCAGCCGTGGCTTGGTAATACGCCGTTCATCGTCTCGAAGAAACACGTGGACGGCAACCACTGGAAGGTGCGCGTGTGGTCCCCGGCCAACCGCGCCGTCGTCGACAACAACGTCCTGCTGCCCTCGGGTGACCAGCCGCGACCGTCCTTCTACTTGCTGCCCGGGATCAAGGGCGGCCAGGCAGGCCTCAACTGGATGTCCCACAGCGACGTCAAAAGCTGGTTCGCCAATAAAAACGTCAACGTCGTCATGCCGCTGGGCGGTCCATACTCCCTCTACACGGACTGGGATTCCACGGATCCCATCCTTGGTGTCAACAAGTGGAACACTTACATGACGCGGGAGCTTCCTCCGCTCATTGACAAAGAATTCCATGGCACCGGCCACGACGCCATCGGCGGCCTATCCTCCACGGGCGCCGCGGCGCTCGACATCGCAGGCCATGCCCCGCGCCGCTTCGTTGCTGCGGCCTCGTATTCCGGCTGCCCCATTCGTTCCGGCGCCTACGGCGGCACAATCTCCACAGCCATGATCGCCTTGGGCGGCGGCTCCTCGTTTAACGCGTGGGGCATGCCCGGCAATGCCTCGTGGCGCGAGCATGATCCCAACGCCAACCTGGATCGTCTGCGCGGCGTCAAGGTCTTCGTCGCCTCCGCCTCCGGCCAACCTGGCGGCCCTGACGGCATCGGCAACTTAAGCTCCGCCGCCGGCCAGGCATTCGGTCCCGCCGAGGTCGAAATCGTCGCCAACGACTGCACCCAGCAGTTCACCAATAATGCGCGCCGCGCCGGGCTCGACGTCAACCGCTATTACACGCCACAGGGCTCTCATTCCTTTGGCCTTTTCTCCCACCAGATGAAGGTGAGCTGGGCTCAAACCATCGCACGCACTATCGGCGCCGCGGATCTCTAAAGACCCCGTCTGAGGGCAGCGTCGCGCAGACACAAGAGCGAAAACGTCCCTAGGACGTGACTCAGGACACTAGGGTGAAGCCATGACCGTTTCTCCTGCCTCCGCCCGCCTGCGTGCGCTGTGCATCGCCGCGGCCATCACTTCGCTCCTCGTCGCGGCGTGGATCGACCCCGCCGTAGCCTCCGCACAATCCGCAGAGAACTCCTCTACTGAAGGCAGTGCCGACAGCGAATCTGCACGCACCGCCACCGAAGGCTCGGTGGCGATTTCCGATGACTCTGCCCTCAGTTCCATTGGCTCTTCACGCCTAGGCGATCCCCTCGTCGCGCCGCGTGGTTCCGCCCAGTTACCTGACGCCCTCGGCTCAGGTGACGGCAGCTCGGATGGACAATGGCTGGGTAGTTCTGTTCCGGCATTCAAAGGTCTCTCGAGCAACGGGGCCGGCAGCTCGTCGAGCGGAGACTCCTTTGCCACGGCTCAGCTATCCAGTGAGGAAGAACGAGGCGAACCTTCCCTTGTCGATTACGGTCCTGAGCCGCGTCTGCTCGACACCCGCCCCGTCGAAGGCAACCTCGTCGAGATCGATGTCTGGTCACCGGCGAATCAGAGCATCGTCACCAATCTTTTGTTGCGAGCCCCGCAGACCGACACCCCAGCATCGACGCTCGTGCTCATGTCCGGCGCTGACGGCGGCGCAGGTGGTGCCAACTGGCACACGGAGACTGATTACGAAGAATTCTTTGCCGATAAGCAGGTCAACGTCGTCACCCCCATCGGCGGCGGCGCGTCGATGTACGTCAATTGGGAAAACACGAACTCGCCTGCTGGCCGCAATCAATGGGCTACGTACCTCGGCGAGGAACTCCCCCGCGTCGTCCAAGAAGAATTCAATGGCACCGGCCAGGACGCCATTGCTGGCCTGTCTATGTCCGGCGGCCCCGCGCTGCACATTGCGGCGGAAAACCCCGAGCGGTTCGCCGCGGCAGCATCGTTCTCCGGCTTTCCCGCGACCTCCGGCGTCCTAGGGCGCATTGTCAGCCAGGGCATCCTCAAAGGCTCGGAGGGCAGCTCCGTCGACGCCTTCGGCTTGTCTAGCAGCGATGCGTGGCAGCTCAATGATCCTTCCTACGACCCAGCGGCGCTGCGTAATACCGACGTGTTCGTGGGCACCGCCTATGGCATCCCCACCGCAGAGGAATTGGGCGGCAATTGGACGTGGGGGCTCACCCTCGAGGCAGTCTCCCAAGTCACCTCGAACTACTTCACCCGCGCGGCCCAGGCGCGCGGCGTCCACGTCGAGCGCTTTCACACGACGTTTGGCGCACACTCGTACGCGTTGTTCGAGCGAGAGCTGCACGCAGCGTGGGATTCAACCATCGCTCCAGCACTCGGACTGGAGTAGCGCTGCACCCCACATGAAGTGACCACGTGGTAAAAACTGCGCGAACATTTCTAAAGCACCAAACAAACTTCCAGGTGACGAGTGATTCGGTTGTTTTCACCCACGACTTTTGCGCGTTAAATGCTCTCTGTCCATTCGCTTTTCTCCTCATCGAGCTCAAGGATTTGTATGCATTCTCGACGCATTGGCACGCTGGCTATCGCTGCCCTCGTCTCCTCCCTCGCCGCCGTTCCAGCCCACGCCGCGACGGACGGCTCCCAGGTCGTCATCTCCGAGGCTTATGGCGGCGGCGGAAACTCCGGCGCCACGTACACGCACGACTTCATCGAGCTGTATAACCCGACGAACGCCGACATCGATCTCACCGGCTACACCGTTGAGTACTTCTCCGGCAAGGGCGGCTCCGGTGGCAAGGCCACACTCACGGGCTCTATTCCTGCCGGCGGCCACTTCCTCATCCAGGGCGGCCCGGGCAACGGCGGCACCACCGCGCTGCCCACCCCAGACGCCGACGCCGGCCTCGCCATGTCCGGCACCAACGGAGCGGTCCAGCTTGCCGATGCCGCCGGCACCACCGTCGACACCGTCGGTTACGGTTCCGCCACCATCAACGAGGGCTCCCCCGTCGCTGGCGCCTCCAACTCGCAGTCGGTCTCCCGCGATGCCGCAGGCACCGACACCGACAACAACGCCGCGGACTTCACCGCGGGCGCCCCCACGCCGCAGAACTCCGGCGCCGCGCCGACCGACCCAACAGATCCGACGGATCCGACCGACCCGACTGACCCCGCGACTCCGGTCGATCCCGCGACCATCACGCCCATCGCCAAGATCCAGGGCACGGGCGCCGCATCCCCGCTCGTTGATCAGACTGTGACGACCGAGGGCGTCGTCACCGCAGTATGGAAGGAAGGCGGCCTCAACGGCTTCACCATCCAGACCGGCGGCACCGGCGAGACCGCTCCGAAAGTCGGCGAGGCGTCCCACGGCATCTTCGTCTACATGGGCTCCCGCACGGACTACCCAGAGCTCGGCGCCTCCGTTCAGGTCTCCGGCAAGGTCTCTGAGTTCTACAACGCCACGCAGATCACCGCTGCTGAGATTTCCTCGCTCGCTGAGGCACTGCCTGCCGTCACGCCGGTCGCTATCGATGAGCTACCAGCCGGCGATGCAGCCCGCGAGCCCTTCGAGGGCATGCTCGTCCAGCCGGGTACCCACACGGTGACGAATAACTACGCGCTCAACACCTTCGGCGAAGTCGGCCTCAACGGCGGCACCGAGTACCTGCGCCAGCCGTCGGATATCTACGAGCCCTCCAAGGAGCCGAATTCCGATCTGCAAAAGCTCGCTGCGTCCAACAAGGAACGCCTCGTCATCCTCGACGACGCCCGCACGAAGAACTACATGCAGTCGGACAAGAACACCCCACTGCCCTACATCTCGCAGGACGGCGGCTCGACCATCAAGTCGCTGCGTACCACGGACCAGGTCGAGTTCCAGCACCCCGTCGTCGTTCACTACTCGCATGACGCCTGGCGCTTCGAGCCCACCACACCGGTCACCGGCAACGCCTCCGGCGCTGACTTGCCCATCTCCTGGGAAGATTCCCGCGCAGCCATCGAGGGCGGCGTAGACGTCAAGGGTGACTACACCATCGGCGCATTCAACGTCCTTAACTACTTCGTCTCCCTCGGCGAGGAGTTTGGCGGCACCAGCCACAAGGACAAGGACGGCAACCCGGTCACCGTCAACCGCGGCACGACCCGTGGTGCGTGGACCGCTTCGGCCCTGGCTGACCAGCAGGCCAAGATCGTCGCCGCCATCAACGGTCTCGACGCTGACGTCATCGCCCTGTCTGAGATCGAAAACGGCTACGCCGTCACCGGCGACATCAACGAGCGCGATAACGCTCTGAAGACACTGACCGAGGCTCTCAACGCCGCAGGGGGCAACTGGGAGTATGTGAAGTCCCCGTCGAATGTCCCGGTCAAGGGCGATGTCATTCGCACCGCGTTTATCTACGCCCCGGATCGCGTCAAGCCAGTGGGGGAGTCCCGCATCTTCACCGATGACCGCTTCACCGGCACCGCCCGCGAGCCGCTCGCCCAGGAATTCGCGGCGACGGATCCGAACGTGAAGGAAACTTTCGTCGCGGTCGCCAACCACTTCAAGTCCAAGGGTTCCGTCGCCAAGGGCGACGCTGACTCCGGCGACGGCCAGGGCAACAACCCGAACGTCCGCAACGCTCAGGCGCAGGCTGTGCTCGATCACCTTGCCAAGCAGGAGGACTGGGAGGGCAAGGCCACCTTCGTCATGGGTGACCTCAACACGTACACCATGGAGAAGGCCCTCGGCGTCTTCCGCACGAACGGCTACACCGTCCCGGCCGAGACCTACGGTGCCGATCCGTCCTACCAATTCGACGGTCTCCTCGGTACCCTCGACCACGTGTCGGCCAACGAGGTTGCCTCCGGCAAGGTCTCTGACGCCCAGGTCTGGAACATCAACTCGGACGAGTCGGTCGCCTTCGAGTACTCCCGCCGCAACTACAACGTGGTGGACTTCTACGACAACTCCCCGTTCCGAGCTTCGGACCACGACCCGGTCAAGGTCGGCTTCTCACTGTCTGCCACCGATCCTTCAGACGATGACCAGCCCAAGGACGAAGATCCGAAGGATGACGACACCACCTCCGATGCCCGCGGAGTCAAGGAGATGAAGATCGTCGACGGCGAGCTCATCGTCTACTACACCGACGGCACGGAGCAGAACCTCGGCACCGTCCGTGGCGAGCCCGGCAAAGACGGCGCCGACGGCAAGGATGGCGAGGACGGCACTAATGGTGTCGATGGCAAAGACGGTGCCGACGGCAAGGACGGCGAGGACGGCACTAATGGTGTCGATGGCAAAGACGGCGCCGATGGCAAGGACGGCGCAGACAGTCGCTCCGTGACCAAGGTGCAGGTCCTCGACAACGGCGACTTGGAAGTCACTTACTCTGACGGCACCACCGAAATTGCCGGCAACATTCAGGGCCTGGAGAGTAAGCCCGGCCGCGACGGTGCCGACGGCAAGGACGGCGAGGACGGCACCAATGGTGTCGACGGCAAAGACGGCGCCGACGGCAAGGACGGTCGCGGCATCGAGAGCATCGAGGCCAACGAGGACGGCTCGCTCACGGTGACCTTCACCGATGGCACGCAGCAGAACGTCAAGGTCTCGGGCCAGGTGCCGAAGGAAGCCGGTGACGAGGAGACGGACAAGGACACCACGCCAGGCAAGGACGCGGACGGCGCGGATTCCTCGAGTCTGGGCACGGGCGGCATCGTCGGCATTGTGCTCGCGGTGCTGGCGCTCGTGGGTGCCTTCCCGTTCGTGGCAGCTGTCTTCGGCCAGATTCCGGACAGCGCATTGCAGGCGCTGCCTGCGCCGGTGCGCATGGCCATTAAGAATCTGAAGATGTAGCACACAACGCAGACAGGGCCCCGGTTTGTGTGGGCCCTTTCGTCGTTTTCGTGCGTTATATCCCCACGGCCGCGAGGTGCCGGGGTTCGGTCTTATCCACGTGCTTTTGGGTAGTCGGGGTGCTTGGTCAGCCATGGCTTCACGTAGGGGCACACGGCGACGATGCGCTGGCCGCCGTCGACGTCACCATCGACGTCGAAGTAGACCGTATAGACCGCCAAGGTGTCGCCCACGCGGACTTCGTAGGCCGGGGAGTTTTCCTGCGTGCCGGACGTACATGTACTCTGCTCGCTCATGTCTGCTCCTTCGTTGAGCCGCGCAGCTTTAGCCGTGCGTTGAGCAAGGCAGATGCGGGCAGCGGGTCGGGTTGTGCCGGCGGGGCGGGTGCGGGGGCATCGGAAGGCTGGGCGGCGGCTTCGGCCAGCATGAGTGCGACCTTGGTGTGGGGGTTAAGGCAGTACGCGCAGCCGTT
>NZ_JBCJKS010000027.1:0-31239 GCF_039822565.1 Corynebacterium sp. SA-MJD20WY100
CCAACCTGGACAACATCCTCATGCTGTGCGAATACCACAACATGAAAAAGAGAGACGGCGACATCTACTACAAAGGCTCAGACGGGCGAATCTACAAGCGACGGGAATTCGGACCCGACGTCCCCTGCAACTAACTGAAAACGGGAAAGACCCGCTCCCCACAAGGGGAAGCGGGCAACTCGGCGTGCTTTACGGCGTTTTAGCGCCGCGCACGAATCGTTTGCTCCACAATCGACAGGACTTCTTCAAGGCCTGCTTGGTCACCGCGTGCCAGGCGAGAGATGAAGCCGTCCATGAACGTCTCGAGGTACACCACGAGCGTTTCGATATCGACGTCATCACGCATGCGGCCTTCCTCGCGGTTAGCCTGCAAGCGTGCCCGCACTGCGTCATCAAGGATTTGTTGCTGATCCTTCCACCGGGCACGGAAGCTCGGGTCCGTGCGCAGCATGGACGTGATTTCCAGACGGGTAGCGAGCCAGTCATGGCGCTCAGGGTGCGTGAGCATGTCGCGCATCACCTCAACAAGACCGTTGTTCGCAACCGTCTCGGCCTGGCGGGCAGCATCCTCGCGCGCGAGCGCCAGGAACAACGACTCTTTGTCGCCAAAGTGATGGAAGATAGCGCCGCGGGACTTGCCAGTCGCCTCCTCCAGAAGGCGAACGGTCGCTCCCTCGTAGCCGTGCTGCGCAAAGCACCGGCGGGCGCCCACCAGGATGTCTTGGCGCCTGCGATTGAGTTCGTCGTCGCTAACTATAGGCATAGCCGACTCACGCTCGCTTCCTACAAGTTCAAAAGTTTAGGGAATGAAAGGACGACAAAGGGGCCTTCGTGACCATCGTGCGATGGCCACGCGGCCCCTTCATCTACGTCGGTGTCGCGCACGCCCTGCGCTAGGGCAGGGGTGCACGGCGATGGACGACCTTAGGCCTTGACCATCTGGCGCAGGACGTACTGCAGAATGCCACCGTGACGGTAGTAGTCAGCCTCACCAGGCGTGTCGATGCGGACGGTCGCGTCGAACTCGACCTTCTCGCCAGACTCCTTGGTGGCGGTGACGTGAACCGTCTTCGGTGTGTTGCCGTTGTTCAGCTCCGTGATGCCCTCGATGTCGAAGGTCTCGGTGCCGTCCAAGCCCAGCGACTCGTGGGACTCGCCAGCCGGGAACTGCAGCGGGATAACACCCATGCCGATGAGGTTCGAGCGGTGAATACGCTCGAAGGACTCGGTGATAACGGCCTTGACGCCGAGGAGGATGGTGCCCTTTGCAGCCCAGTCACGGGACGAACCGGTGCCGTACTCCTTACCAGCCAGGACGACCAGCGGGATGTCCGCGGCCTTGTAGTTCTGGCAAGCGTCGAAGATGAAGGCCTGCGGAGCGCCGTCCTGGGTGAAGTCACGGGTGTAGCCACCGGTGACGTCAACCAGCTGGTTAGCCAGGCGGATGTTGGCGAAGGTACCACGCATCATGACCTCGTGGTTACCACGACGGGAACCGAGGGAGTTGTAGTCCTTGCGGGCAACACCGTGCTCGTCGAGGTACTGCGCAGCGGGTGTACCCGGCTTGATGGCGGAAGCGGGGGAGATGTGGTCGGTCGTGACCGAGTCGCCCAGCTTAGCCAGAACGCGAGCGCCGTGGATGTCCTCAACCGGGGCCGGCTCAGCCGGCATACCGTCGAAGTACGGAGCCTTGCGGATGTAGGTGGAGTCCTCATCCCACTCGAAGCGGCCGCCTTCCGGGACTTCCAGGCTGCGCCATGCCTCGGAGCCCTTGTAGACGTCCGCGTAATCCTTCTCGTACATCTCGCGGGAGATGGCCTGCTGGATGGTGTCCTCGATCTCCTCGGAGGAGGGCCAGATGTCCTTGAGGAAGACATCGTTGCCGTCCTGGTCCTGGCCGAGCGGCTGGGTCTCGAAGTCGAAGTCGAGAGTACCGGCGATGGCGTACGCGATGACCATGATCGGGGATGCCAGGTAGTTCATCTTGACATCCGGGGAGATACGGCCTTCGAAGTTACGGTTACCGGACAGGACTGCTGTGGCAGCCAGGTCGTTGTCGTTGATGGCGTCCGAGATCTCCTGCGGCAGCGGACCGGAGTTACCGATGCAGGACGTGCAGCCGAAGCCGGAGAGATAGAAGCCCATGGCCTCGAGATCTTTCCAGAGGTCGGCGCGCTGGAAGTAGCCGTCGACAACCTGGGAGCCCGGAGCACAGATGGTCTTCACCCACGGCTTGGACTTCAGGCCCTTGGCAGCAGCCTTGCGGGCGATGAGGCCGGCACCGACCATGACGGACGGGTTCGAGGTGTTGGTGCAGGAGGTGATGGAGGCGATGGCCACCATACCGTGATCCAGCGTGAACTCGCCGCCGTTCGGAGAGGAAACGACGACTGGGTTGGACTGACGTCCAACGTTGCCCTTGGCTGCAGACTCGCCGTGGCCCTCGCGGGACTTGTTGAGACCGCCGGTGACGTCCTCGAGCGTCTGGTCGCCGCCCTCGGCGCCCATGCGCTTCGCTGCAATGGTGGACTCGTCGACCACAACGTCGCCGGTGGCGTAGGTCGGCAGGTCCTTACGGAACTGCTCCTTAGCCTCGGAGAGGAGGATACGGTCCTGCGGGCGCTTCGGGCCAGCGATGGACGGGACGACGGTGCCGAGGTCGAGCTCAAGGTACTCGGAGTACTTGGCCTCCGGAGCATCCTGCTCGAGCCACATGCCCTGAGCCTTGGCGTAAGCCTCGACGCGGTCGATCTGCTCCTGCGGGCGGCCGGTGAGGGTCAGGTACTTGATGGTCTCTTCGTCGATCGGGAAGATAGCGGCGGTGGAGCCGAACTCCGGCGACATGTTACCGATGGTGGCGCGGTTGGCCAGCGGCACGGACTTGACACCGTTGCCGTAGAACTCGACAAACTTCTGGACAACGCCGTGCTGGCGCAGCATCTCGGTGATGGTGAGAACGACGTCGGTAGCGGTAACGCCCACCGGAATCTCGCCGGTTAGCTTGAAGCCAACAACGCGCGGGATGAGCATGGAGACCGGCTGACCCAGCATGGCAGCTTCGGCCTCGATGCCGCCAACGCCCCAGCCCAGGATGCCCAGGCCGTTTTCCATGGTGGTGTGGGAATCTGTACCAATACAGGTGTCCGGGTATGCGACACCGTCGTTGTCGAAGACGACGCGGGACAGGTACTCGATGTTGACCTGGTGGACAATACCGGTTCCCGGGGGCACAACCTTGAAGTTGGAGAAGTTCTCAGAACCCCAGCGCAGGAACTGGTAGCGCTCGCGGTTGCGCTCGAACTCGATCTCGACGTTCTTCTCCAGAGCCTCGGGGGAGCCAAATGCCTCGGTAATGACGGAGTGGTCAATGACCATCTCGGCCGGGTTGAGCGGGTTAACCTGCTCCGGCTTGCCGCCGAGGGCGACGATGGCCTCACGCATGGTGGCGAGGTCGACCACACAGGGAACGCCGGTGAAGTCCTGCATGAGGACGCGGGCCGGGGTGAACTGGATTTCGGTGTCCGGCTCTGCGTCCGGGTTCCAGTTGGCGAGGGCGTTGATGTGGTCCTTGGTTACGTTCTTGCCGTCCTCGTAGCGCAGCTGGTTCTCAGCAAGCACCTTGAGGGAGTACGGCAGCTTCTCCAGGCCCTCAACCGCGTTGATGTCAAAGTACTCGTAAGACTTTCCGTTGACATCAAGGGTCTTCTTGGCGCCGAAGGAGTTCAGGCTTTCAGTCACAGGGAGCTCCATTCCTTGTTTGTTGAACAGTATGTTCTTGTGAGGCTCTTAAATCGCTCACGATCATTCCGCACTCGTGGAAGGAGTAGCGCTGGGGACAGCGCGCTCCGGGCGCGGATCGACCGAACTGGCGTCTTAAGAAGAACGCGAACGTTCACCCTTCAATACTAGACGGGCGAAGATTCGCCTGCGGGCAACTATAACAGTACGTCCGTTCTGTTTTCATGTTTTCACACTCTTCCGCGCGTCATCCCCGCTCCAATGGGGGTAATCAGGTTAAGTAGAGGGCATCGCGGGTACGCCACGCACCCCGCTCCCATATATAAGGAGAAAAAGTGATCCCGCCCGACGCAGACATCGCCGACCTCTCGCGGCAACTTCACGAAGATTCGGTGGCATACTCCAACGTGGGACTCGCCAACGATCCTGCCCTGCAAGAAACTGTGGCCGGCGCTCTGCAGCCCGGGGAAGGGATAGCGGTCGTCGATATCTATCCCGAGAAGTTCGCCGATCTCCGCGATCTTGCACAGGTGCTCAAAGAAGCCTCCAATCTCGACACCGTGATCGTCCAGGCACCCCAAGGCATTTCAGCCGTGAGCGACTCTCACTCCCGCGCCGCCCTGGAATCCGCGCAACAGGCGGTGGCGCCGGGACTCGATCAGGTCACGGCTTTGAACCAGCTTCACGCTCATCTCGGCACCGCCACCATGTCCGCGGAGTGGCTCATCCTCGGGCTCACCATCATCGCGCTAGCCGGCGCCGCCACGGCCTTCGCGCGCGCCCGCGCCTCCAAAAAGGTCTAATTGCCCCCTCGCGCTCTCCCGCTTGCCGATGCCCCCATCGCACGCCTCGCTTACTCGGCACTGTCCTGCCGCGTTCGGCGGTCGAGAGGCAGCCCGACGCCATGCCGCCGTTCGCGTGCGGGAGCCTCTCCGCACGACACACACTAAGAGCCATCTACGGTCCGGCACTCCACCCCAGCAAGCCGTGTTGTCCGTCGTGCCCCAAGCCACACACGACATCCACCCCAACCCGCGCGCCCGCGTCAGGTCTTACCTCTCCCTACAGAGTCGCATAAATACTTCCTAAACCCGCGGACCCCCGGCGCATCCCTCGAGGAGTGGTACTCAACCCTCCATATGTCGGTCAGATTTCCCGGCAGAAGCTACCCGGAGAGGGCCCACTCCAACTCCGCTGCCTGAGCCCGTGCGCACATCCCCAACTTGAAACAACACCGCGACGCCCATTCCAATGTCGTGACGATTCCAGACCGAATCCACGACATCCACTGCAACGGTTTCAGGACGCCATACTCCAGTCCACTACCGCTCGTACTGCATGCACCGGGAGAGGGGAGGAGGGGCAGACGTCAACCACTAGGGGTTGACGCCACTGCACGTTTTCTTTCAGAAGTGGTTCACTACTCACATAACGTCGCGGACGGCGCCATCTCGGCAGGCACCGAGAGTGTTACGGCACTTTCAACGATCGTGACCAGTGTCACATAACGAATTGATATCGAGATCATTGCAGGTTGAACTCACCTGTGAGTCATGGGGCGCTCCTTGACGCATGTGGCGAATGGGCAAGTAGGTGTACTGGACCCTGTAAGTGACTTAAGCTTTAGGAGTCAACTCGAGAGTTGATTTCTATCTCAGCTACCGCGAGAGGGGTATCCAGACCCAATATCGACAACGCACGGGCATGTGGGGAAGCAGGCCGAGAGCGTCACGAAGTTCGATGGGGAAGGGCCCACACGGGGTGGAGGAGCAGGAGTCGCTTGACGGTTGGCAGCACTGTGTTCGTTTAAGTTCTTCTATTCAGAAACACGCATCTGTGTGACTGGGGCGAGGATGTGATCACGGCGAGCCACATCGGGCTGCGTGTTCCACGCGCTTGGGCGTCCAACCCCGCGGGGAAGGCCGTCTGGGGCCCGGCTCTGGCGTACCGTGACTGCATTCCCGCAACTCCACGAGTCCGGTTACTCGCACCGCCACGCGCGGCGCGTGGGCAACCGGAAGGAGAACGCAGACGATGACGGATGCTCGCATACCTTCTGGAAGGCCGTGCTCCACGGACGCTCCCAGCGTTCGCAGCCCTGAAATGGTCTGCAGCCGGGAACCACTCCGCGGCAAAGGTCTACCAGATGTCCCGACGGGAGTTTCCACCCGCCGGGGCGCTCGCATACGGCGGGAGAGTCGGTCCTCGATGACCGTCGAGGCGCTCTGTCGCCGGCGTGAGCATAGGTGTGTGCGACATCCTCGTCACTGCGGCGTCTCCTGGGTCCCGGGCATTTCTATGTCTTGTGCGAATTGACATAGGGTGCCCAGGGCTTGACTCGTGGTGCGTATCTCGCAGTCCTTGTGGGCTCGCGGGAGTCTCAGTCATACCCGACGCCGGGATCGGCGCGCCTTTATCCGTCAGTGCGGGCGCGCTCAAGGCGAGGGGAAGGTGCGTAGAGGAGTTACCTCGTGGCCACCACCTTGACGGCCGACACGCGTCGGCGTTCCATTGGCGGGCGTTTCCGCCTGCGTTCCTACCTCGCCGCTGCTGCATGCACGGCGAGCTTGTCTACCATTGCTCCGCTGGCTCCTGCCGTAGCGCAGGAGAAGTCGCTCACCATCGAAGACCTCACCGCCGCCTTCAAGGGCGGAAAGGGCTCCGTTGCTGACCTTGCTGGCGCCATCGCCGGAGTCCAGGGCGAGATTGCGCGCCTGGAGGCTGAAATCGGCCAGCGTCGAGAGGCCGTTAACCGCGCCCTCGTCGATCTTCAGGACGCTCGCACCGAGCTGGCGCAAGCCAAGCGCGGAGCTTCGACGGCGCGCACGCAGCTTGATGATGCGCAGTCCGCCGTGGAGAAGGCACAAGAGCGCCTCAACGAACTGTCGCGCACGGCGTACCGTCGCTCGACAGCCTCGGAATCCGTTGCCACCGCCGCTGGTGGCGACGCACGCGAGAAGATGCTGCAGCGCCAGTCGTACCTGCGCTCGCAGGCGGACTCCCAGAAGGAAGTCGTCGATCAGCTCGAACAGGAGCGCACCGAGAAGGCCAACAAAGAGTCGCAGCTGCGCAAGGCTGAGGAACTCGCGGCAGCCCGTGAGCAGCGCGCGGCAGACGCCGAGGCTCAGGCCCGGGCCATCCTGGGGTCGAGCCAAAGCGCGGTCGAGGAAGCCATGAGCGAACGCTCGACCCTCGTTGCGCAGCAGGAAGAAGCCCAGGCTGCTCTCGATGCCGCTCGCGGCTCCCGCGCCCGCACGAATGCAGGCGCCTCCGGCCCGTCTGCGACGAACGGCACGCAAGCAACCCAAGCGGCGCGAGCAACGCAAGGTAATCAAGGGGCCAAAGAAACTGTTGGGAACTCCAACGATTCGACATCCCAGCCCTCGACGGGGGCGTCGACCACCGCGTCTGACACCGCGTCGGGCTCCGACACCAATACCGTGACCACGTCTGCTGCAGGGGAAGGCACGCATCCCACCGTCACGGCACCGACGCAGGATTCCTCGCTCGCCGCCACGGAGCCGACAACCACTGGCACGATTGACCAGCAGTCCGGCACCACAGACGCCTCTGACACGACGACACAGACCGTCGAGGCGCTAACGGAAATGAGCTCGCAGAACGCCGCACAGGGCGGCGCTACCGAACAGGGCTCTAGCGTTGATGGACAAACACTTGCTGTGGCGGGAGGCGTCTTCGGCGCGGCAGCCGCCATGGTTGCGGCCTCGCAGCCAGATCACACGGCATTTGCCCAGGGCAGCTCCTTCGACGAGGGACAGCTCTCCGCCATCCAGAACACGCTCACGGCCGTCTCTGACGCATTTAACGAACAGAACAAGGCCGGGGAAACTGGCGCGGTGACCAACGCGGCATCGGGAGCAGATAGCGACCTTGTGGGCGACCTGGACGGCGTCCTCGAGTCGCTGGATACGACGCAGTCCATCACGGAGAAGGCGTCCGCTGCGGTGGCCAGCCAGGGCACCGATGCTCGCATCGAAGCCGTCATCGCGCGTGCGATGTCGCAGGTGGGCACCCCGTATGCATGGGGTGGCGGCGACGCCAACGGCCCAACCAAGGGCATCCGCGACGGCGGCGTGGCCGATAGCTTCGGCGACTACAACAAGGTGGGCTTCGACTGCTCCGGCCTCACGCTCTACGCGTTCTCGGCCGCGGGCATCTCGCTGCCGCACTACACCGGCTACCAGTACAACCAGGGCACAAAGGTGGATCCGAGCGAAATGAAGCGCGGCGACCTCATCTTCTACGGTCCGGGAGGCGGCCAGCACGTAGCCATCTACCTGGGCGACGGCACGATGATTGAGGCTCCGGAGTCGGGCAGCACGGTCCGGGTCTCGCCGGTGCGCTATGGCGGCATGGCGCCGTACGCGGTGCGCCTCATCGGCTAAGCCAACTTCTCACCTTAAGTCCGAAGTCTCGGACGTGTGCGTGGTGAGAACAGGGGAGATGCGCCCCCATCATGAGCTAGATCTGCCCTTTTCGCCTTGAGTCGCAGATCACGCTGACCAATTCCGGTCCCCATCGTCAAGGCAACCAAGATCTCCAACCTTTGGTTGGTAGGGTCACTGGTATGACTGACGCACACACTCATGCCGGTGATTATGACGCCCTCCTCGTTCTTTCTTTCGGTGGCCCGGAAGGAAACGAGGAGGTCGTTCCCTTTCTTGAAAACGTCACGCGCGGCCGCGGCATCCCGCGCGAGCGACTCAAGGTCGTGGGCAAGCACTACTTCCACTTTGACGGCGTAAGCCCACTCAATGGCTTAAACCGCGAGCTCATTGCTCATATCGAGGCTGAGCTCGCCGCGCGCGGACTGGACCTGCCGGTCTTCTTTGGCAACCGCAACTGGCACCCGTTTGGCACCGAGGCCGTGGACGAGCTCACCGCAGCGGGCAAGACCAACGTCCTGGTCTTCGCCACATCCGCCTGGGGCGGCTACTCGGCGTGCCGGCAGTATGACGAGGACATCGTCAAGCTGCGCGAGTATGCGGCAGAGAAGGGCTACCCGGAGATTCGCTTTACCAAGCTGCGCCAGTTCTTCGACCACCCGAAGTTCATCGCGGAAATGGCCGCTGGAGTGCGCGAAGGCTTTGCCAAGCTGTCCGATGCCCGCCTTGTTTTCACCGCTCATTCCATCCCCACCGCGCACGACGCGGCCGGGGGAGCAGAAGGTGATAAGAACCTCTACTCACGCCAGGTCGCCGAGGCCGCACGTCTCATCGCGGATGCCGCCGGCGTCGAGGACTATGACCTGGTGTGGAACTCGCGCTCGGGCAATCCCGCGACGCCGTGGCTCGAACCCGACGTCGTCGACCACATGGAAGCGCTCGCGGAGCAGGGTGCAAAGCAGCTCGTCGTGTGTCCGGTCGGCTTCATCTCGGACCACATGGAGGTCGTGTGGGACCTCGACACCGAGCTCGTCGCTGCGGCGAAAGAGAAGGGCGTGGAGATCTACCGCACGCGGACCGCGGGGCCGAGCGACGCGTTCTCCTCGATGGTCGTGGACCTCATCGAAGAGCTTGTCACCGACCGCCAGCCGGAGGGGCTGGGCACGGTCACCGTGCAGGGCTGCACAGTCAATGGTGCGCCGTGCGCTGAGGGATGTTGCGATATCTGGAGTCTCCACAAGCCTCATTAAGTCAAGCTAAATATATTGACTAGCGACGAGAGGAACCCTTAAATCAAGGCAAATGACTTGATTTAAGGGTTTTCGCGTCAGCGGCCGAAGTCGGCGACGGCGTAGGCGACGCCGGCCATGCGGGCATGTCTGATGTGGCGCCAGAGGCGGAGCAGTTGCGGGTCAAGCGAGTGTTCCTGGAGGCGATCCGTGACGGTCTCGATGATGGCGGCGACGCGGTCTGCGCGGGCGAAGAGTCTGGCGGCGCGGGGCGGGGTGGCATCGGGAAGCCCGGGCGTGTCGTAGAAGTCGGAGAGGGCGCCGACGGTGAGCCGCGGATTGGGCACATCCTTTGTGACATAATCTAGCCCCTCAATGATGCGGGCGGATTCCTCGGTCGCTTGGGCAAGCAATGCGTCGGCCTCGCCGGGACTGAGCCACGCGGGCGCGGGCAGCGGCTGCGTCTCTTCGATGAGCTGCCATTGGGTGTAATTGGGGCCCGCATGGGGCACGAGCACGAGATGGACGCTCGGGTCGGCGGTCCGCACGACGATAGCGCCGGCCGGGCTCGCGCTGGCTGCGGCGGCGGATGTGGTGCCGGCGGGCAAGGCGGGCGGCTCGCCGGGGCCCGAGAGCACGAGCCGGAGGACAGGCTCGCCAGGACCCTGGCCGAGGAGGGCATCGGTGGCGGCGCGCAGGCGAGCAAGGATATCGCTGAACGCGGCGGAGCCGTAAGCCTCGGGGTAACCGCCGAGCTGCGTCAGCGCGTCAATGAGCTCGTCCGCGGGCTCGTGGCCGTGGAGCCACGCTCCGAGCCAGACGGCAGAATTTTGCAGTGGAGACCAGACGTCGGCGCGCATATCCATAACACGGGCAGTGTAATAGATAGACTGTCCCGCTATGAGCTTTGATTCCCGCGATCCCTACGGTGGAGACATTCTGGCAGGCCACAAGCGCACGCGCCCGAAAGAGTACCCGGTCGTGCCCGCAGAACCGGGCATGGTCGTCGAGGTTGTCGGCGATGACTTCGTCGGCGCCGTCATGGGCGTGGACAAGACCGTTTACGGCCAGGTCATCCGCTTGGAGGACCGCCACGGCGTGGAGCGCGTCTTCAATCTCGTGCCGGGCGGATTCCGGCTCGAAGGTCAGCAAGTGACACTCACGCGCTACGTGCCGAAGCAGGCGCCGCGTAAGTCGAACTCCGGCTCGCGTCGCGTGGAGAATGTCGAGGCGAAGGTCATCGCGCCGTCGCGCATCTGGGTCGAGGGTGTGCATGACGCCGCCATCGTGGAGAAAATCTGGGGTCACGACCTGCGCGTCGAGGGCGTCGCCGTGGAGTATCTCGAGGGCCTCGACAACCTGGAGGAACGCCTCGCCGAGTTCCAGCCGGGCCCGGGACGACGCGTGGGCGTGCTCGCCGACCACTTGGTGAAGGGGTCGAGAGAGACGCGCATGACGCAGGCGCTGGGGCCGGACGTTCTCGTTACAGGACACCCGTTTATCGATATTTGGGCGGCGGTGAAGCCGGCGCGCGTGGGGCTCAAGGCATGGCCCGACGTGCCCTACGGCGAGGACTGGAAGACCGGTATCTGCCAGCGCGTGGGCTGGTCTGATCCCAAGGATGGGTGGCGCCGCGTCTACAACGCGGTGCACAGCTTCCGCGATGTAGATTCCTCGCTCATCGGGGCGGTGGAGCGGCTCGTCGACTTCGTGACGACGCCGGAGCTGCGGAAGGAAGACCTGCTCTAGGCTGGCTTATTTGCGCGTTCCATGACGTTGATGGCAAGCTGCCAGCCCGCCGTTTCTGCGGCCCAGCCCGCGGCTTGGAGGCGCTGGGACATGGCCTGCTTGGAGATGCCGAGCTCGGCTGCCGCCTCATTCTGGTTGAGACCGCCGCGCACGAGGGCCGTGGCCTCGCGGCCTTCGATGGTGCGCTTGTGCAGCACGTAGCCGAGCAAGGCGAAGACTGCTGCGATGTCCGAAGCCTCCGATGCGCGGCCGCGCGCGCCGATCTTCGCGTAGACCTGCGCCGGGCGTGCGTTCTTGGGCAGGGATGCGGTGGCTGTCGCGCGGGTCGTGGCTTCATCCTCGGCGGCGCCAGCGTCAGCGCTCGGGGCGAGCGAGGGGGTCACGCCGATACCGATGGCCCAATCACCGTCAGCGAGCAGGGCCATGACGACGTCGCACACGCTGTGTGCCGAGTCGACGATGGCGCAGATGTCTTCGACTCCGAGCATCTCAAACTCGCCGACACCGTCGAGCGTCGCGAGCGCCTCCGCAGAGCGCTGAACGAGCTGGGCGCGGCGCACAGAACGGCCGCGATAACGGGCATGGACGGCAAGCATGATTCCTTGACTTTCTTTCGGACAGGACGAGAAACTGCGCTTAAGTCTAGCCTTTTGACTTGATTTAGGGAAGTTCGCGGGCAATCTTAGCGTCGAGCACGAGACCTGCGATGCCGACGGCGGCGAGGACAACGGTGACTGTGATGACCCAGGGGTTGGGTCCCGTGGTGAGCGTCTCACCAAAGAACACGCCCATCGCCGTGGTAGGGATGGACCCCAGCGCGGTCGCCAGGAGGAACTGAAGAAAGGGCACGGGTGTGAGCGCCGCGGCATAGTTCAAGATAGAGAAGGGCACGCCCGCGACCATGCGCAGACTCGCGATGGCGAACCACCCGCGGCGCTCCAAGTGCGCATTGAGCTTGAAGACCGCCGGATGCACGAGCCGCGGGCGCATCCAGTCTCCGAGCAGGCGCCGCACCACGAGGAAAGACATTGCCGCGGAAACGGTGAGGGCCGTGAGCGCGAGAAGTAAGCCTTCGACTGGGCCGAAAAGGATTCCGGCGGCGACCGTCCAGATAGTGCGGGGCAAGGGGAATAACGTAAACGTGACATAACCCAGCCAGAAGACAATGGGGAACCAGGGATCCAAACGTGTCGCCCAGGAACGCAAGGTCGAGAGATCAGGAACGTCCACGAAGACGATAAAAGCAACGACAATACCCAGGATTATCGCAGCCTGAAGCCAACGTTTCAGGCTCCAGCCTTGGATGGT
Organism: Corynebacterium sp. SA-MJD20WY100; assembly: GCF_039822565.1. Taxonomy (NCBI): domain Bacteria; kingdom Bacillati; phylum Actinomycetota; class Actinomycetes; order Mycobacteriales; family Corynebacteriaceae; genus Corynebacterium; species Corynebacterium sp. SA-MJD20WY100. The sequence goes on from NZ_JBCJKS010000027.1 coordinate 12,431, forward strand.
GCGGGCGGCATCGGCAAGCACGGTGCGCACAAAGTCTGCAAGCTGCCGTTGTTTCTTCACGGTCACTGAGCTTAATGCACGCGTAAGGGTACGGATACGGCGGCGCGCGGCGATGCATACCAGTGTCTACTTCATCACTCAGGTTTCGCTAAGCGTAGCGAATACGTGCTGCTCAGAGTGCTGGCCTTACCGGCAACTCTGAGCGGCATATCTTTAATCCGGATTTCTTCGTATTTTTTACTTAGCATCTGGCAACATAAGTCTTATAACTTTCTCGATCTACTATCTTAAGGAACCCCCATGGATTACCTCCTTGCCTTGGGAGATAACCCCGACTATCCGCTGTGGCTGCGCGCGACGCACCTCATCAACTTCATCTTGATGGGCATGCTGCTGCGTTCGGGTTGGGAAATTCTCTCTTCCCTTCCGCGCCTGTGGTGGCGCAGCGACTGCGCCCCCGGAACCGAGTGGCTCAAGTTCACCAAGCGTGAACTGCCGAAGGAAGAGGGCGTCTACACCTCGCTCATGGATGAGAAGTCCATGTCGCCGCTGCTCGCCCTGCCGGGTCGCGAGAACATCGGTCTGGGCCGTCACTGGCACGGCCTGTCCGTGATGCTCTGGGTGCTCAACGGCTTTGTCTATGTCGTCCTGCTCTTCGCCACTGGTCTGTGGCGCCGCATCGTCCCGACGTCCTGGGACATTATTCCTGAAGCGTGGAACTCTTTGCTTACGTACTTAAGCTTTAAGACGCCGGACCTGGCTTTGTTCGACCCGTACGACGCACTCCAGCAGCTCGCATACTTCGCGGTCGTCTTCCTTATCGCTCCGTTCATGATGGTCACCGGCGCGGCCATGTCGCCGGCGCTGCGCGAGAAGTTCCCGCGCTTCTTCAAGTTCATTGGTGGCCACCAGAAGGCACGTTCGCTGCACTTCATCGGCATGGTCATGATGTGCATGTTTATCATCATCCACGTCTTCCTCGTCTTCTTCGTCCACCGCGAGCACAACATGGTGCACATGGTCTTCGGGGACGTCACACCGGAGCGCTACGCCCAGGCGTTTACGACGATGGTCATCACCATCGGCGTGGTCATTATCTTTTGGATCAGCCTGTCCTACTGGACGCTCGCGGACCGCGCCCGCGCACACCGCTTCGTCGTGGCCTTCACCGAGATCGGCCGCAAGATCTTCCTCAACTGGCTGCGCCCGTCCGCAGCGACGCAGAAGGTCTACACCGAGCGCGATATCTCCGAGTTCCATTGGACTAACGGCCTGCCGCCTACGGAAGAGGAGTCCCCGGAGTGGACCGCGTTCCGCAACAACGACTTCAAGGACTACGCCATTGAAGTGGCCGACGACGTCAACGGTGTCTCGAAGACCATCACGCTCGACGATCTGCGCGCGCTGCCACAGCACTCCTTCATCGCAACCCACACCTGCATGCAGGGTTGGTCCGCAACGTCCCGCTGGGCTGGCCCGCTGATTAAGGATGTGCTCGCACTCCTCGGCGAGCGCCCGGCGGGCGCGCACTACGTCATGGTTGAGTCCTACGGCCTGGCGCAGAAGATGTATGACAACCGTCCGCGCGAGCCGTTCTACGCCTGCTTCGACATCGACACGGCGATGGAGGATCACTCGATTCTCGCCATTAGCCGCAACGACCATCCGGTAGATATCCACTTGGGTGCCCCTGTGCGTGCTCGCGTCGAATCTAACCACGGCTACAAGGCCGTGAAGTGGGTTTCCAAGATCGCATGGATCGCCGATTACAAGGAAATTGGCGACGGTCGCGGCGGCACCCGTGAGGATTCCGCGCTGCAGGCTTTCAACGGCCGCATCTAATAGTCGGCCCGCGAATTGCCGCCGTTCCCGCACCTGCGGGGGCGGCGTTGCCGTCTTTTTCTACGGCTAGACGTGTAGAATTTCCGTCATGTCGATTATTGTTTCCACTCATTACAAGGTCACCGGCGTCCACGACGACAATGACGTGCGCAAGGCGCTACAGTCCCTCTACGATATTTTCGCTGAGCACGGTCTGGGCCAGGCGACTTTCGAAATCCGTGCGCAGGACGATGTCAAGCTCATTATCAAGCACAAGGATGACGTCATCCCCAATGTCGCCGAGATGAATAAGGCCCTGGCGTCCGCGGGCAACTACGAAATCGTCTCGCGCTAACGACACATTACTTAAACGCAGAACATTGCCGCCGGTGACGGCGGCAATTCTTTTAGGCGGCCGTGAACTTCCTGGCAATATCGGGGGCATGCGCGTATGGGTTAGGTTCGCACGGCGGGGAAGAGGATACTTGAAGAAACGCATTACTCGTCGCTGCAGCGGCGAGTTCATTCGGCGCCCGTGAGGACGCAGCCGCGCTCCGGGGCTTGTGCATCCGGGGTCACGCGTCCTGGGCCTTCTTCAATCCCTAAAGGTGGATGCACCAGCCATGTCAAACCTCACCTCCTACCTCGACGCCGCGACGTTGCTCGAGGCTTTTGGCCCTTGGGTCATCGCCGGCATCGCGCTCGTCGTCTTCATTGAATCCGGTGTCCTGTTCCCGTTCCTGCCCGGCGACTCGCTGCTTGTTACGGCAGCCGTGCTGCGGGAACAACTCAACGTCTCCATTTGGGCTCTGCTTGCGGTAGGCTTCGTCGCCGCATTCCTGGGCGATCAGGTGGGCTTCTGGCTGGGCCACAAGTTTGGGCGCAAGCTCTTCAAGGCTGACGCCCGCGTGCTCAAGCTTCAGTATCTTCACGCGGCCGAAGACTTCTTTGCCAAGCACGGGCCGGCAGCGCTCGTGCTGGGGCGCTTCGTGCCCATCGTGCGCACGTACGTCCCCGTCGCAGCGGGCACGGCGCAGATGCCGTACCGCCACTTCATTGGCTGGAACGTCACGGGCGCCGCTTTGTGGGTGCTGTCCATGAACTTGGTGGGAGTCTTCCTGGGCAATATTCCGGGCATTGCAGACTCGATCGAAAAGATCATGCTCCTTATTATTTTCATCTCAGTCGCGCCGATCTTCATCAAGGCGCTGTACGAGCGCCACAAATTAAAGAAACGCGCCACCATCATGGAGGAAACTCCCGCCGTACACAGCGATAATGCTGCACACTAAGCATCAGCTTATGCCCACAACCGGACGCCGCCGTGGTGTCCGGTTGCGTTAGTTTTCACGCGTTGTCGCCGGAGAATGAACACGATGACAGGGGGAGAAGCTGCCTTGATCGGGGTGCCAATGTGTATTTACGGAATGTCCTTATTAATCTGAATCACACCTGTTCTGCACCGGTGAGGTGTGGCATAAGGAGCGTTACGGCGCTGGCCGCAACTGTGGCCAAAGGAAAGTTCTGAATCGATCAAGGTCGTCCAACGACCGTGAAGGACGTTGAGCATGCAAACTTCACTCGGCCTCACCCTCATGGGCCTCGTGATTATCTTTCTTACGGTGGGAATCCTGATCCGCGGTAAGACCAACCCTATTGTTCCCATGACGCTCGTGCCGGTCGCTGGTGCGCTCCTGTGCGGCTACGGGCTGGGGGAGATCTCTGACTTCTTTAGCTCAGGTCTCGAATCCGTGATGAACGTCGTGGTGATGTTCATCTTCGCCATCATCTTCTTTGGCATCCTCCAAGACGTCGGTCTATTCGTGCCGGTCATCCAGGCACTCATTAAGGCGACGCGCGGCAACGTCATTGCGGTCACCATGGGTACGGCCGCGATCGCCATCGTGGCGCACCTCGACGGCTCCGGCTCGACGACGTTCCTGCTCACCATTCCCGCGCTGCTGCCGCTCTACAAGGCGCTTCGTATGTCGCGCTACATCCTCATCACAATCGTCGCCCTGTCGGCGTCCGTGATGAATATGCTGCCTTGGGGCGGCCCGCTCGGCCGTGCGGGCGCCGTCGTTGCCCAGGAACCCAACGACATCTGGGTCCACCTCCTTCCCATCCAAGGCGTCGCCGTCGTCATGGTCCTGCTCGTCGCAGCGGCCCTGGGCCTGCGCGAGCGGCGTCGTCTCGCGCGTCTGCGTGCCTCGGGTAAGTTTGAAGGCGACACAAACGTCGATGTCGAGCAGATTGCGCAGGCCTTCGCTGCGCAGCAGGCCGCCGATAAGGAGGCGCTCGGCTTCCGTCACCGCACTGGCCGATGGGTCACCATCGTCAATATCGTGGTCGCACTGCTCATCCTCGTGGCGCTGCTCTCCGGCCTCATGCCGCCAGCCCCGGCGTTCCTCATCGGCACGACCATCGCGCTCATCGTCAATTTCGAGGGCGTCTCCGAGCAAAGCGATGCCCTCCGTCGCCACGCCCCGAATGCGCTCGCCATGGCCGGGGTCATTCTCGCCGCCGCCATGTTCCTCGGCGTCCTCAACGAAACCGGCATGCTCGAGGAAATCGCGCTCACGCTCGTCAACATCCTCCCGGAGGCAGTCGGCCCGTACCTCCACGTCATCATCGGTGTCTTCGGCGTGCCGCTCGATCTCCTCACGTCGACGGATGCGTACTACTTCTCCGTGCTGCCCATCATTCAGGGCACCGTGGAAACGTACGGCATCACGGGCATGGGTGCCGCGTCGGCGCTCATCATCGGCAACGTCATCGGCACGTTCGTCTCGCCGTTCTCCCCGGCTCTGTGGCTCGCCCTTGGCCTCGCGGGGGCAAACATGGGCAAGTACCTCAAGATTGGCTTCCCGCTCGCGTGGGGCTTCTCCGTGATCCTTGTCCTCGTCGCATTTTTGACGGGCATGCTGGTGTAACAGCCGTCGCCCTTCGCGCAAGCCCGCCGTGTGCACGCTGTGCGCCGGCGGGCTTGGTGATCATCGCGCCTCAGCACCGGAGCCGTTCTTAACGGAGAACTGGGGTTTCTCCGCGCGATACAGCGGGCACAACCCGCAGAAATATCCAGGCGTAGGTCAAGGTTATTGTGCCCATACACAAGCCCACTGCGGCATGCGTCGTGGCAGGAGCAGCGCGCGTGTTTATCTGCCACATACCCGCCGCACCGGCGACCGCGCCGAAAGCGGCGGTGATGATATGCACGACGGAACGAGTCGCCGGCGACAAACAAAATAGGAGAAAGTGAAGGCCGACGATAACGGCGATGGCGGGCTGTATCAGATCGGCGTTCATGGTACGGAGGAGATAGACCGCGCCCCATATCACGAGAAATTCGACGCAGAACGCCACGGCCGCTATCCGGTTGTTCGCACGCCGGTCAGCGTGGTCTGCAGCACCTACAGGGTCTGTGGCCAGGGTTACCCGTTGGCGCCGGCGATTGAGGCGCAGGACGATTAATACAGCAGCGGCGATGAATTCTAGCCCTGCTAAGGCGATGCCTACTGGATAGAGTCCTAGCGGCCAATGGATCCACAGGAAAGTGAATCCAACTCATGATCCAGAATCCTAAGATGCGCGAGTCCACGAGAGCAGTTCCTTCTTATCGAGGCATAGGGGAGACGTGACGGTCCCCGTGAGCAACAAAAAAGGACACGAGGTCGTAGACGGGACCAAGCCCGCGCAGTGTCGCTCTTGTGCAAGAGCATATACACGTCAATGGCAAGCGCGCCGCGACATTCAAAGGCGACAGGGCAGAAAGGGGGTACGGGAAAACCACGAAAGGCTCCGGAGTTCTCCGGAGCCTTCGCTCTGTGCCCGAGGGGGGACTTGAACCCCCACGTCCGTTAATAGGACACTAGCACCTCAAGCTAGCGCGTCTGCCATTCCGCCACCCGGGCTGGGTGCTTCGGTCTTTCGACCTGGCTTGTGCTTTCAACCTCTCGGCTGGGCACTCGTAAAATATAGCCCGATTTAGAGTATGAGCACAAATCGGCAGGTCATTGCCTATTTTTGCGCACTTTAAGAGTGATTTTTGAGGCCTAGAACTTACAACGCTGCAACTTTGCCCACTGCGCGTGGGGAAATGGGCACTCCTGCGGCGGCCTGCGGGCCGGATGGGGCCCGAAAACGGCGCAGAATGTGGTGGGCCAATCTCCCGCACATATGGTGTGACATGAGGTACAAAGGATGCATGACTTCTTACGCTGATGATCCCCGTTTCCCCGGACCCGACCCGTACGCCCCGTTGCGCGATGTGCCGTCGTTCGAGTTGACCTCAACGGACATCGAAGACGGCGCGGAGATTGCCGAGCGCTTCCGTGCGCCGGAGTCCGTCTCACCCGAGCTGGCCTGGTCTGGTCTGCCAGAGGGCACCAAGTCCCTCGCCGTCACGTGCTACGACCCGGATGCGCCCACCGCGTCGGGCTTTTGGCACTGGGCAGCCTTCAACATTCCTGCCGACGTCAAGGAGCTGCCCACTGGCGCAGGCGCCGCAGAAGACCTCGGCCTGGGCGGTGACGTGGTGAGCCTGCGCAACGACTCGGGCGCGCGCACCTACTACGGACCCAACCCGCCAGCAGGCCACACGCCGCACCGCTACCTCTACGTCATCCACGCCGTCGACGTAGAGAAGCTCGACATCGACCCGGATTCCACGGCCACCGTGCTTGGCTTTAATCTGCATTTCCACGCGCTCGGCCGCGCCATTCTCTGGGGCTGGTACGAGACCATCGAGGAGGCCTGATATGGCCAAGACCATGCCCGGCACGGCGCCGGTGCCCGTGGCGCTGCGCGTCGGCGGCGCGTTCATGGCGCTCGCACTCGTCCTGCTGCTCTTTGGCGTGCTCTCGCTCGTCTCAGACGGTTGGATGGTGCCCTACGGTGTTTCGCCCCGTTTCTTGCTCATCGTCGCCGCGGCGGCGCTTGCAGGCGCCTTCGTGACCACGAGCACGGAACACCGCGGCTCGCCGGCTCAAGTCACTGGTTTGGTCGTCTCGCTGGCGCTCGTCATCGCCAGCCGCTTCGTCAGCGCCCAGGCTATCGGCCACATGGCGCAATACTGGCTGTTCCTCTATGCCGTAGCCGCTCTCCTGTGCGCGCTCGTCATCCGACGCTCGCTCATTCCTAAGGACTAGGAGAAAAGCCACACGCCCCCGCGTCTTGCAAGGAAGACGCGGGGGCGTTGCGCGCGTGGGGTCTTAGGCCTTCCAGGGAAGGCCAGAGCCGACGGCATCGGAAAGCGAGGCAAGGCCATGCGCGCGGACCTGGGCGGCGAGGCCAAGGTGGATGTCGCGGATCCAATCCGGGCCGCCATAGATGAGCGGCGTATAGCCCTGCAGGAGTGAGGCGCCGGAGGTAATGCGCTCCCACGCCTGCTCCGGGGTGGAGATGCCGCCCACGGAGATTAGGGCCAGCTGCGAGCCCACCCGGGCGTGGAGGCGGCGCAGGACCTCCAGCGCGCGGGCGGCGACGGGCGCGCCGGAGATGCCGCCGGCACCCATGGCCTCGACCTCTTCGCGCGGAGTCTTCAGTCCCTCGCGCGAGATGGTGGTGTTGGTGGCAACAATGCCAGCCAGACCGAGGTCGACGGCGAGGTCGGCCACGGCGTCGACATCTTCATCGGAGAGATCCGGGGCAATCTTGACGAGGACCGGGACCTTCGTGGTTTCCTGGACGGCGACGAGGATGGGGCGCAGGGACTCGACGGCCTGGAGGTCGCGTAGGCCCGGGGTGTTGGGGGAGGAGACGTTCACCACGAGGTAGTCCGCGAGGTCGCCCAAGACGGAGGCGGACTGACGGTAGTTGGCGACGGCCTCCTCGGCGGGCACCACCTTGTTCTTGCCGATGTTGATGCCGATGACGTCGTTGTAGCGGCGCGCGCGGAGGTTCTGCGCGACCTTGGAGGCGCCGTCATTGTTAAACCCCATACGGTTGAGGATGGCCTTGTCCGCGGGCAGGCGGAACAGGCGCGGGGCAGGGTTGCCCGGCTGCGGCATGGCGGTGACGGTGCCGAGCTCGGCGTAGCCGAAGCCCACGGAGGTCCAGGCATCCGGCGCGGAGCCGTTCTTGTCGAAGCCGGCGGCCAGGCCCAGCGGACGCGGGAAGTGGACGCCGAAGACGTCCTGAGCGAGGACTGGGTCGTCGACAGCGAGTGCCTTGCCCAGGGCGCGGTTGACGGGGCCGAGCTTCTGCAGCCCGGCGAGCCCCCGGGAAATGATGGTGTGAATGCGCTCGGGCGAGAGCTGGAACATGCCCTTGAGCGCGACTTGGTAGGCCTTGATGCGAACGTCGTGGAAGCGGGGGGAGGTCATCGGAGAATCCTTAAGGGTTTAGGCGTCGAGCTTGGGGTCGGAGACGATCTGAAGGCCAGCGCCGGTGGCGGAGCCAAAGACCGCGACGCCGTCCTCGGTGACTGCCATGTGTTGGGCGTCGGCGACGGTGTCGACCTGTCCCTGAGGCTCGGGGACACCAGAAGCGATGCGGAAGGCCTGCGCCTTATTGTTGTCCGTCGTCGTGACCCACGCGAGCTGACGGCTGTCGTCCCAGGCGGTGGCCCACGGCGTGCCGTCGGTGTTGCCAAACTGGTGGAGGCGAATGACGTCCTCGGAGGTGTAGATGGCCACGCGTTTGCCCTTGGTGTCTGCGGCGACGAGGACGCCATGGTTGCCGGAGGAGATAAGACCCACGCCTTGGCCGACGCGCAGGCGGCCGCCCTCGCGGGAGTTCTCCCAGTCGAGGTTCTGAATGGTGGTGTCAGCGCGCCAGACGCGCACGACGTTGTCCGTGCCGTCCTGGTTGCGCACGGCCACGAGCTGGTCGGTGGGGGCTTGGACCTTAAAGTCGTCGATCCGCTTGTCGTCCTTGTATACGGCGACCTCGTTGGTGTTCGTCGTCGACACGAACAGCTCGCCGGAGGAGGTCAGCGCGGCGGCGGTGACAGGGTAGGCTTCTTCGGTGTTGACCATGCGTTCCTGGGTGGGGTCCGCGGCGTCGAAGATGCGCACGCGGTTGCCGCAGGCGAGGACGAACTCGGTGTCGGTCGGCGTGAGGTCGCCGCACTGTGTGTCGACATCGATGGCTGTGGCCTTCTTCGCCTTGAAATCGGCAGGGGAGCCGATGGTGAGCGTGTCCGCGGTGCGCACGGCGATATACTCGCCGGCGGCCTCAATGTCTGTGATATCTCCAAAGTCGATGACGTCGCCTACGGGGTGAGCGTCCTTCGGGGAGGGGGCAGGCGAGGCGTCGCCCATCTCCGCTACGTTGTCGTCTGCGGTCGTATTCGGCATGTCCGAGCACCCGGCCACCGCGGCGCCAGCCAGGCCCACAGCGAGGGCGGTGGCGGCGAACCGGCGGGCGGCAGGAGCGGACTTCTTCATCACTACAGTCACGTCGGTTTAGTCTAGCAGCGCGACCCCGCGTGGCAGAGTAGCTCGCACAGGAAAAAGCCGGGTAGGGTGTCCTGTCGTGATTGATGCAACCGCCGCCAGCGACATGTCCTGGCTCCAAGTCATTGTTCTCTCCATCGTGCAGGGCCTCACCGAGTTTTTGCCGGTGAGCTCTTCGGGCCACCTGCGCATCGTCTCCACGCTTTTCTGGGGCGAAGACGCTGGCGCGTCTTTTACCGCCGTCATCCAGCTCGGCACAGAGGCCGCCGTGCTCGTCTTCTTCGCGAAGATGATCTGGCAAATCCTCACCGGCTGGTTCCGTGGACTGTTCAATAAGGAGCAGCGCGGCCAGGATTACCGGATGGGCTGGATGGTCATCGTGGGTTCCATCCCGATCGGCATCATTGGCGTGCTCGCTAAGGACATCATCCGGGAAAACCTCCGCAACCTGTGGATCACTGCGGCCATGCTCATCGCGTTCTCTTTCGTCTTCATCGTGGCCGAGCGCACCTCGTCCAAGACCCGCGGCTTCGAGGACCTCACGATGAAGGATGCCCTCGTCATGGGCCTATGCCAGTGCCTCGCGCTCATCCCCGGCGTCTCGCGCTCCGGCGGCACCATCTCCGGCGGCCTCTTCCTGGACCTCGACCGCGAAGTCGCCACGCGCTTTTCCTTCCTGCTCGCCATCCCGGCCGTGCTGGCCTCGGGGCTCTTCTCGCTGCCGGACGCGTTTGACCCAGCAGCGGGACAGGCGGCATCGGGAGCCCAGCTGCTCGTGGGCACGCTCATCGCCTTCGTCATCGGCTACGCGTCCATTGCCTGGCTGCTCAAGTTCGTGGGCAACCACTCCTTCGAGTGGTTCGCGGCCTATCGCATCCCGGTGGGCATCCTCGTGATGATTCTGCTGGCCCTGGGCGTGCTGCAGCCCTTCTAGAAACGTTTAAAGCTTAAAGCGATAGGATAGAGACCATGCACTCTTGGCCCGTACCCGAATTCACCACGCTGCCAGGCACACCGCAGCAGCTCCACCTTTATGACACCGCGAACCACACCATCGCACCGGTGGAGGTCGAGGGCGACACCGCTGGCATGTACGTCTGCGGCATTACGCCCTATGACTCGACGCACCTGGGGCACGCGGCCACGTACCTCACGTTCGACCTTATCTACCGACAGCTGCTCGACAACGGTCACAAGGTCCACTATGTCCAGAACATCACGGACGTCGATGACCCGCTCTTCGAGCGCGCCGAGCGTGACGGCGTGGACTGGCGTGAGCTGGGCACCTCCCAGATCAACCTCTTCCGCAACGACATGGAGCTGCTCTCGGTATTCCCGCCGCAGGACTATATCGGTGCGATGGAGGCCATCGACGAGGTCGTCGACATGGTTCAAAAACTCCTCGACAACGGCGCGGCCTACGTCGTGGACGACGCGGAGTACCCGGACGTCTACGCATCCATCGACGCCACCGCGAACTTCGGCTACGAGTCCAACTACTCGCGCGAGCAGATGATGGAGTTCTTCCGCGAGCGCGGCGGCGACCCGGACCGCGCAGGCAAGCACGACCCCCTCGACGCGCTGGTGTGGCGCGCCCGCCGCGAGGGCGAGCCGTCCTGGGACTCGCCGTTCGGCCCGGGCCGCCCGGGGTGGCACATCGAGTGCTCCGCCATCGCCACCAATCGCCTGGGCAAGAACTTCACCGTCCAGGGCGGCGGCAGCGACCTCATCTTCCCGCACCACGAGTTCTCCGCCGCGCATGCGGAGGCCGCCCTGCACTCCGAGCGCATGGCCGACTTCTACGTGCATACCGGCATGATCGGCCTCGACGGCACAAAGATGTCCAAGTCCCTGGGCAACCTAGTCTTCGTCCACAAGCTGGTCGAGGCCGGCCACGACCCCTCGGCGATTCGCCTCGGCGTCTTCGCGGGCCACTACCGCACGGAGCGCGACTGGTCCGACAGCGTCCTGGCGGACGCAGAACGCCGACTAGACACCTGGCGCGAAGCCCTCAACCATCCAGGCTCTCGCGAGCGTGCCGATGCCCTCGTCGCAACGTTGCGTGAGCGTCTCGCCGCCGATCTGGACACGCCGGGCGCTCTGGCCGCGGTGGACGAGTGGGCATCGGCAAGCCGGGGCTCCGATGAGGAGACCGCGGGCGAGCTGGTACGCGCGGCACTTAATTCGCTCCTCGGCGTGCGGGTGTAAGAAAAATAGGGGACAATGGCGCTTATGAGCATTCGCGCCGACTTCCAGCCCACCGTCGACGAATTCATCGCCGACCTCACGTCCTTCGCTACCGGCTCGTACCTCAAGGAGGACGAGAAGGAATTTTGGGACCAGCCCTTTGACCCGGCGGTACTGCCGCAGCTGCGCAGCCTGCTTGAGGGCTTCCTGGACAACCTCGACAAGGTGCCGGATGACCCAGATGGGGAGACCATCGCCGCCGTTGCGGCGCCCTTCGTAGAATCCCTCGAGTCCTTCAACGCGGCCCACGCGGGCGCGGTGATCGAGCCAGAGGAGAAGCAAGACCTCGCGGCTTTTATGCATGACGCAGCCGCGGCCACTGGCGCGGATGACGAGGCGCTGCGCGCGCTGCCCGAGCTCGACTAATGGGGCGGCCGCAGGCAATCTTCTGGGACATGGATGGCACCCTCACGGACTCTGAGCCGCTGTGGGAGAAAGCCACGTACCGCATGGCCGCGTTACTCGGCCGCGAACTCACGCCCGAGGTGCGCGCACGCACCGTGGGCGCAAGTTTCCCCGAGACCTTCCGCATCTGCTGCGAATGGGCCGGTTTTACGCCCGCGCACGGCGACTATGAGCGTTACCGCGACGACTCTTTCGAGTATGTCGCCGAACTCTATCAGTCCGAGGACACCGTGTTCCCCGGCGTTCGCGCGCTACTGTCGGAGCTGCAGGCGGACGGCGTGCCCATGTTCGTGACCACGAATACGGCACGCGCCGTGGCCGTCGACGTCGTCGAGTCCATCGGGCGGTCCTACTTCGTCGACGTCATCTGCGGCGACGACGTGCCCGTGGGCAAGCCGGACCCGGCGATGTACCTCGAGGCCGCGCGCCGCGCTGGCGCCCATCCCGCGAACTGCCTCGTGTTCGAAGATTCCGCGACGGGCATGCGTGCTGCCGTCGACGCGGGTTGCCGCACGATTGGTCTGCCCCTCGATGACACGGTCAACGTGCCCGCGGCGGCCGTGGCCATGGCGACGCTCCGCGGGGAGGACCCGCGGGCGCGCCACCTTAACGGCGTGACGGCGGCGGATCTCTACCGCTGGTTCGACGAGCTGCCCACGCCATAGTTTTTGGTAAACCAAAAGAAATACGGGGGCAATCACTGCGGGTCCCGTGCGGGGGTGCAATAATAAGGCACTATGAAGAATTTTGATGAGCTTTTTGCCGAGATTTCCGCCAAGGCCGCCACCCATGAGGCCGGCTCGGGCACCGTGGACGCCCTCGATAAGGGCGCCCATTTCATTGGCAAAAAGATCATCGAGGAGGCTGGCGAAGTCTGGATCGCCTCCGAGTACCAGTCCGACGCCGAGCTCGCGGAAGAAATGTCCCAGCTCATGTACTGGACCCAGGTCATGATGGTGAAGCGCGGACTCACCCCCGACGACATCTACAAGTATCTCTAGTACAAGCATTTCTAGACCCACAGGGGAGTTCATCCAACCATGATTAAAGTCGCCGTCCCCAACAAGGGATCGCTGTCTGAAGCCGCCACGTCCATCCTCGCCGAAGCTGGCTACAAGGGCCGCGGCATGAACAAGGTCCTCAACATTGTCGATGACGTCAACGATGTCGAGTTCTTCTTCCTGCGTCCCAAGGACATCGCCATCTACGTCGCCTCCGGCGTGCTCGATTTGGGCATCACCGGACGCGACCTCGCCGCCGACTCGCGCGCCGACGTCCAGGAAATCCTCGACCTCGGATTCGGCTCGTCCACCTTCCGCTATGCCAGTGTCGCTGGTGAGGACTGGAGCGTGGACAAGCTCGAGGGCAAGCGCATTGCCACGTCGTATCCGAATATCGTCCGCCAGGACCTGAAAGACCGCGGGCTCAACGCCGAGGTCATCCGTCTCGACGGCGCGGTGGAGATTTCCATCCGCTTGGGCGTCGCGGACGCCATCGCCGATGTCGTCTCCACCGGCACGACGCTGCGCCAGCAGGGCCTCGCCCCATTCGGCGAGCCCATCGTCACCTCCGAGGCGATCGTCATCAAGCGCTCGGGCGTTGAGGTCACCGCCGAGGAGCAGGTCGTGTTGGGCCGTATCCAGGGTATTCTCCACGCCCGCAACTACCTCATGCTCGACTACAACGTGGCGCAGGACAACCTCGCGGCAGCGGCGGCCGTGACGCCGGGCCTTACCGGACCCACGGTCTCGCCGCTCAACCGCGAGAACTGGGTGGCCGTGCGCGCCATGGTGCCCAAGCGCGAGGCGAACCAGATTATGGACAAGTTGGCCGCCCTCGGTGCCGAAGCCATCCTCGCGTCCGACCTGCGGATTGCGCGAATTTAAACCCCATATCCGGGGGGAAGTCCGGCCATCGCGGCCTAGGTCTGCACGAATAACACTACGATGGTGGGGGTTGCAAAACACTTACCCACCCTCGAGTACTAGGAGTTGTAGACCAAAAATGGCTAAAACCTCCAAGAAGGCCGCAAAGACCTCGTCCGACAAGGCCGAAGAGACCACCGCGAACGTCGAAGCAACGGCTGCTGAGACGGCCAAGAATACTGATGTGACGACCCCGGCTCCTGAGGCCGCCAAGGAAGAGAAGTCGGCGAAGAAGTCTGCCTCGAAGAAAACCCGCACCGAGACCGACCTGCTCGGCGACATGGAAGTCCCGGCTGACGCGTACTACGGCGTCCACACGCTGCGCGCCATGGAAAACTTCCAGATCTCTTACGTCACCATCAACACCATCCCGGACTTCATCCGCGGCATGGTGCAGGTGAAGAAGGCCACCGCGATGGCCAACCGCCGCCTTCACGTCCTGCCGAAGAAGAAGGCCGAAGCCATCATCTGGGCCTGCGACCAGATCCTCGAAGAGGGCCGCTGCATGGACCAGTTCCCGCTCGACGTCTTCCAAGGCGGCGCGGGCACCTCGCTTAACATGAACACGAACGAGGTTGTGGCAAACCTCGCGCTCGAGCACCTCGGCGAGGAGAAGGGCCGCTACGACATCATCAACCCCAACGATGACGTCAACATGTCCCAGTCCACCAACGATGCATACCCCACCGGCTTCCGCCTCGGCGTCTACTCCTCGTTGGATAAACTCATCGAACGCATCGACGCTCTGCAGCAGGCCTTCAACGACAAGGGCAACGAGTTCCAGGACATCCTCAAGATGGGCCGCACCCAGCTGCAGGACGCTGTGCCCATGACGCTCGGCGACGAATTCAAGGCCTTCGCGCACAACCTGGCCGAGGAGCAAAGCGTGCTCCGCGATGCGCAGGCACGCCTGCTGGAGATCAACCTGGGCGCCACCGCCATCGGTACCGGCGTCAACACCCCGGCCGGCTACCGCAGCCAGGTCACTGCGGCGCTCGCCGAGGTCACTGGCCTCGAGATCAAGACCGCCCGCGATCTCATCGAGGCGACCTCAGACTGCGGCGCGTACGTGCTCGTCCACTCCGTCATCAAGCGTGCAGCCATGAAGCTGTCCAAGATCTGCAACGACCTGCGTCTGCTCGCTTCCGGCCCGCGCGCCGGTCTCGCCGAGATCAACCTGCCGCCGCGCCAGGCCGGCTCCTCCATCATGCCGGGCAAGGTCAACCCGGTGATCCCGGAGGTCGTCAACCAGGTCTGCTTCAAGATCTTCGGTAACGACCACGTCGTCACCATGGCCGCCGAGGCCGGCCAGCTCCAGCTCAACGTCATGGAGCCGGTCATCGGCGAGGCGCTCTTCCAGTCCATCCGCATCATGGGCAACGCCGTCGACACCCTCCGCGAAAAGTGCGTCACCGGCATTACCGCCAACGCCGATGTCTGCCGCGCCTACGTAGAGAACTCCATCGGTATCGTCACGTACCTCAACCCGTTCATCGGCCACCACAACGGCGACATGATCGCCAAGGAGTCGCTGAAGACCGGCAAGGGCGTGCGCGACCTCATCCTGGAGAAGGGCCTGCTGGACGAGGCCACGCTCGACAAGGTCCTGTCCGTCGAGAACCTCATGCACCCGGAGTTCCGCGGCCAGTTCTACATCGACGACTAAGCCGTCTCCGCCCCGCACACGCCCCGTCCGCGCCGCACACTGGGGCCGGCGGGGCGTTGCGCGTGTGGCAATCAACACAAACGGGCATAAATCGTGTCCGAAAGTATTCTATTCACTCGCCGCGGTGGAAGAATAGGGGATAAGCGCGGCCCACGGAGGCCGCCGTCCACCACTCACTTCTTCCTTTGAGAGGACTCCCCGTGGTCATTGTTCACATCCTCATCGTCCTCGCGGCGATCGTCCTGGGCGCCCGCCTCGGCTCCATCGGCATCGGCATGGCCGGCGGCCTGGGCGTCCTGCTCCTG
Source organism: Corynebacterium sp. SA-MJD20WY100 (assembly GCF_039822565.1). NCBI lineage: Bacteria > Bacillati > Actinomycetota > Actinomycetes > Mycobacteriales > Corynebacteriaceae > Corynebacterium > Corynebacterium sp. SA-MJD20WY100. Next base: position 28,197 of record NZ_JBCJKS010000027.1, read on the forward strand.
GGCGCCACAGGCATCCCAGTTACGCGCGAGGACATCCCGTTCGACGTCATCGGCATCATCATGACCGTCATCGCCGCCATCGCCGCTATGCAGCGCGCAGACGGCATGGACTACCTCGTCCACATCGCCGAACGTTTCCTACGCAAATCCCCGAAGCGCGTGACCTACTACGCACCTATCGTCACCTGGCTCATGACGGTGCTCGCCGGCACCGGCCACACGGCCTTCTCCACGCTCCCCGTCATCGTCGAAGTCGCCAAGGAAGGCAACGTCCGCCCGTCGCGCCCGCTGTCCATCGCCGTGGTGGCCTCCCAGATGGCCATTGTGGCCTCGCCGATTTCCGCGGCCGTAGTCTTTATGGCCAGCGCCGTCGAGCCGCTCGGCGTGGGCTACCTCCAGCTCCTCGCTGTCGTCATCCCCGCGACCTTCCTGTCCATCTTTCCAGCGGCGTGGCTTTCCAACCGCATGGGCGTCGAGCTTGCCGATGACCCCGTCTACCAGGAGCGCATGGCCGCCGGCCTCGTCAAAAAGTCGGAGGCATCGACCTACGTCCCGACCAAGGAAGCCAAGACCTCGGTGTGGATCTTCCTCGTTGCCATCCTCGTCGTCATGGCATGGGCCACGATTACCTCGGACCAGCTGGGGCTTATCTCGGACCCGACGCTGCCGCGCAACGAGGCGATCATGACCATCATGCTCACCGCCGCGACGGTTATCCTGCTCGTCACCAAGGTCCCGGCGGCCGACGTCCTCAACACCCCGGTGTTCAAGTCCGGTATGTCGGCGTCTATTTGCGTGCTCGGCGTGGCCTGGCTCGGCACGACGCTCATCAACCACTACATAGAGGACATCAACTCCATCGCGGGTTCCACGCTGGAGACCTCGCCGTGGCTGCTCGCCGTCGTCCTGTTCTTCGCCGCGGCGCTTCTGTACTCGCAGGCCGCTACCGCGAAGGCCATCATTCCGGCTGCTCTCGCGCTCGGTGTCTCTCCGCTGACCGCCGTCGCCGCGTTCCCGGCTGTCTCCGCGCTGTTTATCTTGCCGACCTACCCGACGCTGCTCGCGGCCGTCGAGATGGATGATACGGGCTCGACGCGCATCGGCAAGGCCGTGTTCAACCACCCGTTCCTCATTCCGGGCACGGTGTCCATCGTGGTCTCTGTCCTGCTGGGCTACGCTGTGGGCGCAGTAGTGCTCTAGGCTGCTGACCCCAGCAAAAAGCGGGCATGAGACCTCAGTCTCATGCCCGCTTTTCGGTGCCGTCGGACCTTACCTGTAGTTAGTATTTAAGACATGACTACACAGCCTTCCGACGTTGAAATCGCACAAGCACACCCACTCAAGCCGATTGCGGAGATCGCCGCCACCGCTGGCATCCCCGACGCCGCACTCATTCCTTATGGCACCACCAAGGCCAAAGTCGACATCACCGCCCTCCAGGACGTCGAGCCCGCCGAAGGCAAGATCGTCCTCGTCACCGGCGTGTCACCCACGCCAGCGGGCGAAGGCAAATCCACCGTACTCATCGGGCTTGCCGATGCCTTCTCGCAGCTCGGCGAGCGCACCGTCGTTGCTCTGCGCGAGCCCTCCCAAGGCCCGGTCATGGGCATCAAGGGCGGCGCGGCCGGCGGCGGCTATTCGCAGATCGTCCCGATGGAGGACATCAACCTGCATTTCACCGGCGACTTCCACGCCATCTCGGCGGCGACGAACACGCTGGCGGCCATCATCGACAACCACATCCACCAGGGCAACGAGCTGAACATCGATCCGCGTAAGGTGACGTGGCAGCGCTGCATCGACGTCAACGACCGCGCGCTGCGCAACGTCGTGACCGGCCTGGGCGGCCCGACGCATGGCGTCCCGGCGGAGACCGGTTTTACCATCACGGCGGCATCGGAAATCATGGCCGTCCTGTGCTTGGCCACCTCGCTGAAGGATCTGAAGAAGCGCCTGGGCGACATCACGGTGGGCTACACCTACGACGGCGAGCCCGTCACCGCCCGCCAGCTGCAGGCAGACGGCGCGCTGACCGCGCTCATGCGCGACGCGCTCAACCCGAACCTCGTCCAGACCCTCGGTGGCACCCCGGCCTTCGTCCACGGCGGCCCGTTCGCCAATATTGCGCACGGCTGCAACACGCTGCTGGCCACCCAGACCGCTCAGAAGTTCGGCGATGTCGTGCTCACCGAGGCTGGCTTCGGCGCGGACCTCGGCGGCGAGAAGTTCCTGGACATCAAGTCGCGCTTCGGACATCTCGACGTCGCGGGCGCCGTGGTCGTCGCGACCATTCGCTCCCAGAAGTACAACGGCGGGCAGGCTCGCGAGGATCTCACCACCGAAAATCTCGAGGCTCTCAAGGCCGGCGTCATCAACCTTGAGCGCCACGTGGAAAACATCCGCAAGTTCGGCGTCAAGCCGGTCGTGGCGCTCAACCTGTTCTGGTCTGACACCCAGGCCGAGCGCGACTTCATGCGCGAGTGGGCTGAGGGCTTCGGCGTCGCGCTCGCCGAGTGCAGCGTCTGGTCGGACGGCGGTGCCGGCGCCCTCGAACTGGCAAAGACCGTCCGCGACAACTTCGTGACTGGCGAGTCCACGCAGCTCTACGATCCCGCAGCTGGCATCGAAGCCTCCATTGAGACCATCGCGCACGAGATCTACCGCGCATCGTCGGTCGAGTACGGCCCCAAGGCGAAGAAGGACCTCCAGTACATCAAGGACAACGGCTGGGAGAAATTCCCCGTCGTCATCTCCAAGACGCAGTACTCATTCTCCGATGACCCGACCGCTCTCGGCGCACCCATGGGCCACACCCTCCACGTCCGCGAGCTGCTTCCGCGCACCGGCGCTGGCTTCATCGTGGTGCTCACCGGTGACGTCATGACCATGCCGGGCTTGCCCAAGCAGCCGGCCGCCAACCGCATCGACGTGGCAAAGGACGGCACTATCTCCGGCCTGTTCTAAAACCACGACGTCTAGCCCCATCGGCTTTGTCGATGGGGTTTTCGCGTGTGTTTCGTTAGCAGATAACCGGGTCGCCGTA
>NZ_JBCJKS010000028.1:0-25432 GCF_039822565.1 Corynebacterium sp. SA-MJD20WY100
GCAAGCGCTTGCTCTGCACCGTGGACTAACCCTCACAAACGACAACCCGCCCCGAAGGGCGGGCAATTCGGCATGCCTTCGTGCGGGATGGAGGAAACGACCGAGGTTAATGAAATGGGTATTCATTTATGCAGGTCGGGGGTAAAAATGCGATCTTTGCAGACTGAATGCGCTATATCACTCATCGCGTAGGTTTCGTGTTAGGTCACAGTTTTGCGGAATTTGCAGCGGGGTAGGGCGGCTCGCGCACGCGAGCGAGATTTCTAGTCTGGGTGACGTCATCGACCCGTAGTAAAGGAGTACATAATGAGTGATACATTCACTGCCGCTGTCGTCGAAGAATTCGGACCTACCCTGAATATCCGCGAGGCGGATCTTCCGGAACCGGGTCGCAACCAAGCACTCGTGCGTAACCTTGCGTCGGGCATCTGCCACACGGACGTCCACGCCGCGGAAGGCGACTGGCCTGTGAAGCCGGAGCCACCGTTCATCCCGGGGCACGAGGGCGTGGGCGAAGTGGTCAAGCTGGGGCCGGGCGAGCACACCGTCGAGGTAGGCGACATCGTGGGCAACGTCTGGCTGTGGTCCGCGTGTGGTGTGTGCGAGAAGTGTCGTACCGGCTGGGAAACGTTGTGTGACGAGGCGGAGTATGGTGGCTACACCGTGGACGGCTCGTTCGGCGAGTACATGCTCGTGGACACCCGCTACTGCGCGCGCATCCCGGAAGGCTCGGACCCGATCGAGGTCGCGCCGATTCTTTGCGCTGGCGTCACGGTCTACAAGGGACTCAAGGTCTCAGAGACGCGCCCGGGCCAGTTCATGGTCATCTCCGGCATCGGTGGACTGGGGCACATCGCGGTGCAATACGCCGTCGCCATGGGCATGCGCGTCATCGCGGTGGATATCTCAGAAGAGAAGCTAGCGCTGGCGAAGAAGCACGGCGCCGAGTACACCGTCAACGCCAAGGAAGCGGACCCGGCCGAGGCCGTTACCGAGTACACCAAGGGCGGCGCCCACGGCGTGCTCGTCACGGCCGTCCATCCGCAGGCGTTCGGCCAAGCCATCGGCATGGCGCGCAAGGGCGGCACTATCGTCTTCAACGGCCTGCCGCCGGGAGAGTTCCCCGCGCCCATCTTCGACATCGTCTTCAAGGGCCTCACCATCCGCGGCTCGCTCGTGGGTACACGCCAGGATCTCGAGGAGGCGCTCGACTTCTACGCCCGCGGCATGATTAAGCCGACGGTCGAGGAGGTCAAGCTCGACGAGGTCAACGAGGTCTTCGAGGGGCTTATCAAGGGCGGCATCGAAGGCCGCCGCGTCATTCGCTATTAGGGAGGAGTCCGCGCCGCACGCACGCGGCGCGGGCGCATCTAGGCCGTGGCCTCGTAGAGCCCGCGGCCCCACCAATCGTTGTCATCGGCAAGCCCCGGCGGGCAGGCGAAGATGGCAGACGACTCGTAGCGCACGTATTCATTCATCTTGTCCGACTTCGCGAGCTTCTTTTGAATGGGGATAAACCGCTCGGCAGGGGAGTTAACGATTGCGATGAAGAACAACCCCGCGTCCATATGACCGAAGTCGTCGATGCCATCCGTGAAGTTATACGCACGCCGTAGCATGCGCGCTCCGCCATTTTCCTGGTGGCTCGCTAGCCGCGCATGCGCCGTAAGCGGAATGACCGGGCCCGACGTACCGACATACTCGTCGAGCGGCAGCTCGTCGAACTCGTTCTCACGGCCGAGCGGCGCGCCTGAGCTCTTGACGCGACCAAACGTCTCCTCCTGGTCGGAGAGCACCTGCCGGTCCCAATTCTCCAGCAGCATACGAATGCGTCGCGTGATGAGGAACGTGCCGCCGTCGAGCCATGAGTTCGTGCCGGAGACCCAGATATGTTCGTCCGCCAGGTCGGTGTCCTCGGCCTTGATATTGTTCGTGCCGTCTTTAAACCCGAAGAGGTTGCGCGGGGTTTGTTGGTCGCGTGTCGTGGCTGACGCGTGGCCGAAGCCGAGCTGCGACCACTTGTATTCGACCACGCCGCGGCCAGCGCGCGCGAGGTTGCGGATGGCATGCACGGCGACCTGCGGGTCGTCCGAGCATGCCTGGATGGCGATGTCTCCGCCGCAGAGCTTTCCGATGAGCTGGTCTCCCGCAAACTTCGGCAAATCCTCCAGCTCGGCCGGACGTGCGGAGGCAAACCCAAAGCGCTCGTCAAAGAGCGAGGGGCCAAAGCCGATGGTGAGCGTGAGGTTCGCCGGCTCCAGGTCGTAGGCCTCGCCGGTATCCTGCGGGACGGAGTGCTGGCCCACGTCAGCAATATTCTCGTCGACGGTGGTCAGGCCCTGCGTCATGCGCCGCGCCATGGCGGTCCATGTGCGCAGGAGCTCCTCGAGTTCCGCGCGGTCTTGTGTTACGACGTTGAACGCCGCGAAGTGGAGACGGTCCTGCTGCGCCGTGACGATGCCGGCTTGGTGCGCGCCGTTGAACTTTACGATAGCCGCGGCGGCTGTGACTCCGTCCCGGCCGGAGCTATCGGAGCATGCTGCGACCGTCCCCGCGGCGAGCAGACCGGCCCCGCCGAAGAGCGCGCGACGGCTAAATGAACGACTCATGGCTAGCTCGCTACGACTTCCTGGACGGTGGAGACTTTTTCGGTGAGGACATCGAGGGCATCGGAAAGCTCGCGGCGTTCCTCTTGAGAGACCTTGTCGTAGGAGACGAAGCCATCGCCCTCGCGGTACGCGTCGAGCAGCGTCTGGACGGCGTCGAAACGCTCGTTGATGTCGGTGAGCAGCTGTGGGTCGCGCTCGTTGAGCGCCTTCTCCAGCGACGCGATGGCCGCGCGGGAGCCGTCGAGGTTCGCCTGGAAGTCGTAAAGGTCGGTGTGGGAGAAGATGTCTTCTTCGCCGGTGATCTTGGACGTGGCGATCTCGTCGAGCAGGCCCTGAGCGCCGGACGCGATCTGGACGGGCGCGAGCGTGTAGTCGTCCGCGGCCACGCCGTCGACGAGCTCCGCGATGTCCTGTTTGAGCTGGGCGGCGTCCGCCTTGGTCTCGTCCGTGATCTTCTTGTTTACCCAGAGATCCTTTTCGATCTTGTGGAAGCCGGACCAGGTGTCGCCCTCTTGGATGTCGGCCTCGCGTAGGTCGATGCGCGGGTCGAGGTCGTTCGGGAAGGACTCCGCCACGGGTTCGATGCGCTCGTATGGGGTGCGTGCGAGCGGGAAAAGTTCCTTTGCGGTGTCGATATCGTCGGACTCGATGGCGGCGACGAACGCGTCGACCTGGCCCTGCAGCGCGGTGGTCTGCGAGCGGACGTAGGAGATGTACCCGTCGACGGCCTGGGTGAGGACCTCGTCGGTGGAGGCTTCCACGGCCTCGCCGGTCACCTTCAGCGTTTGGGAGAAGCCGTCGCCGACCATTCCCGGCTTACACGTGAGTGTGTAGTCACCCGGGTCCGTTATTTGGACGACGAGCTTGCGGGTGGCGCCTGGGCCGATGTTTTCGACCTCGCCGACGACGCGGCCGCCGGAGGTGTAGACGTAGAACTCCGTGGTCTTCTCACCGTTATTGGTGACTTCGAAGGTCGAGGTGCCGGTGGTGGCCTCGGCGCCGGAGACGGTGCAGGCGTCGTCCGTGGCGGCGACCGTGAAGTTGGTGGATTGCGATTCATCGACTTTGTCCGCGCAGGCGGTGAGCGATCCCAGCGCGAGGGCGGCGGCGAGAACGGAAGCGGTGCGGTTCATGAGTAGTTAGGCTTTCTTAGTCGGTCGGAGAAACAGGTACAGAGCGATAACGAGGTAGACGGCCCAGCCCACCATGGACAGCGCGGTGGGCGCGGGGACAAGGTTGAAGATGCCCTCGATAAACGTCGCGAGCGCGGTGCCCGGGACGATGATGTGCGAGACGTCGAAGGCGAGTGCGTGCAGGCCCGGCAGCAGGCCGGCCTCCTGGAGGTCCGTAAGGCCGTAGCGCAGGATGCCTGCGGCGACGATGACGAGCAGGATGCCTGTGACGCGGAAGAACGTGCGCAGGTTGATGCGGATAGCGCCGAAGTACATGGCCACGGCCACCGCGACGGCGATGGCGATGCCTAGCGAGAGACCAAGCGCTGGCGTGGCCGAGGAACCGTAGGCAAAGGTGTCGAAGACGAGCAGCGCGGTTTCGATGCCCTCGCGGACGACGGCCATAAACGCCAGGACAAAGACAGAGCCGGGGCCGACGGCGATGGCGTGTTCGAGCTTGCCTTCGAGCTCAGCCTTCATATTCTTCGAGGCGCCGTGCATCCACAGCAGCATGTAGCTCACCAGGGCCACGGCGACGAGGCTGCCGATGCCCCCAATAATCTCCTGGCCCACCGTGGTCAGCGTCTTGGTGCCGTAGTAAATGATGGCGAAGACGGCGAGCGTCACGGCGATGGCAGCGGCGACGCCGGCCCAGACCCAGCGCATCTGCTTCGAGTGTCCGGACTTGGTGAGGTAGGCGGCGAGGATGGTGACGACCATGGCGGCCTCGAGGCCCTCGCGCAGGCCGATGAGGAGGTTGGCGAATAACATGGTGTCCTTCCTGGGCAGGTGGGGTGGCGGCGGGTCGCGCCGCTTTTATTATCCGACTCAGGTTAGGCTTGCCATAATAAAACGGGCGTGATGTGTGACGGCATGCAAAAGGGGCAGCACACGTAAGGTGAGGCTACCCCAATTTGTGTTAAGCCGCGGTTGCGGCGTGAAGTGCGGAATGTGCTGGTTAGAGCGTGAGACTGCCGTTGACGAGGCCCCACACGGCGGCGATGGCGCCGACGAAGACGAGGGCGACGACGAACCACTCGAAGCCGTTGAAGACGCGCTCCTTCTTGGCTAGGCGCGTGCCGACGTAGGGGATGAGACCCGGGATGACGGCGAGCGCGCCGAGGAGGACGTAGACGAGGTCGGCGGCGTAGATGAGCCACAACGAGTAGATGAAGGCGACGAGGCCAATGGCGAGGTGGTGGCGGTTCTCGCGCGGGGAAACCTCGGGGCCCGAAAGGTCGAATTTGTCGCTGGGGCGCGTGAAACCGCGGCCGCGGGAGGCCAGCAGCACGAGGTAGAGCGCGGAGAAGATGTACGGCAGGAGGTACATGATGGTGGCGAGCTGGACCATTGCGTTATACGAGGTCTCGTTCAGGTAGAACACAACGACGAAGATCTGGATGGCGATGGTCGAGATGAGCTGCGCGACCCACGGGGCACCCGCGATGTTCACGGTGCCGATGCGGCGGGGGAGCAGGCCGTCGACGGCCATGAGCACGATGGGCTCGGCGCAGAGCATCTGCCAGGAGACGTAGGCGCCGAGGACGGACAAGCACAGGCCGAGCGAGATGAGCGCGCCGCCCCAGTGGCCGACGACGGCGGTGAGCACGGAGGCCATTGAATTATCCGGGAGCGCGGCGAGCTCGGCCTGGCTTAGCACGCCGAAGGAGAGCGTGGAGACGGAGACAAGGAGCGCGAGCACGGAGATAAAACCGATGACGGTGGCGCGGCCGACGTCGCGGCGGGTGCGTGCCTGCTTGGAGTAGACCGAAGCACCCTCGACGCCGATGAAGACCCAGACGGTGAACAACATGATGCCCTGGATCTGCTCGAAGAGCGGCGTGCCGGAGTCCTCGCCCCAGAAGTCGAAGGTGAACTTGTCCCAGCTAAAGCCGAAAAACGCGACGAGCACGACGAACGCCAGGATGGGTACGAGCTTGGCCACGGACGTCACCATATTCATAAATGCGGCCTGCTTGATGCCGCGGGCGAGCACCGCGAAGATCGTCCACGACAGCGCGGAGACCGCGATGGCCGAGGCTAAGCGGTGGTCCACGTCGAAGAACGGCACGTAGTGCCCGATCGTGTTAAAGAACAATGTGGCGTAGCCGACCTGCGCCATGACCGAGCCTAGCCAGTAGCCCCAGCCCGAGGTAAAACCGATAAAGTCGCCCAAGCCCGCGCGCACGTAGGAATAGACGCCCGAGTCGAGCGCTGGCTTGCGCTGCGCCAGGATCTGGAAGACGAAAGCGACGGAGAGCATGCCCACGCCTGCGATGAGCCAGCCGATGAGCATGGCGCCCGGGCCTGCGACCGACGCGATGTTCTGTGGGAGAGAGAAGATGCCCGCGCCGACGGTGGAACCGATGATGAGCGCGACGAGAGTCCAGATGGTGACGGAGTGGGTGCGCGCGCCCGAGCCGTCTGCCGTGGCGGCGCCCGTAAGGGCTGCTGCACCTGTGGAAGAGTTGTTCATTTGTATAAAATTACAGACTTGACGCGGCGGGTGAAAACCGTTGTGAGAAACTAGGAGCCATGACTGTTCTGTTGCTCGATGAACGCTGGCCCGACCTCATTCCCATGGAGGCGCTCGCGCGGGTGACCCAGCCGGTGACGTATACCGGCGAGTTGCCCGTCAGGGTGCGCTGGAACTTCGGGGACCTCGTCACGAAAATCGACCCTACGGGCGTCGGCACCATCGTGACTACGAACGCCGCGGACCCCGCCGTCGCCGTCCGTATCAGCGCCGGCGAGGAGATTATCGAGGCCACCTCGCGCCACGAGCCGGTCTACGAGGCCCAACGCATCATGTCTGCCGCGCGCTCGCGCGGCGAGTGGGAGATGGGCCAAACCCACCGCTCGCTCTTGCCGTACCTCGCGGAGGAGACGCGGGAGTTTGCTGCGGCGGTGGAGGAGGGGGCATCGGAAAGCGAGCTGTGCACAGAGCTCGGAGACGTGCTGCTGCAGGTGCTCTTCCATGCGGAAATCGCCGCGCGCCGCGGCGCCTTTGATTTTGGCGACGTTGCCACGAGCTTCGTGCGAAAAATGCGCAGCCGCGCGCCCTACTTGTTCGACGGCTCGACCGGCGTCGTGTCGGTCGAGCGCCAAGACGAGCTGTGGGCGCGCGGCAAGGCGAGCGAAGTTTAAGCCTTCGAGGACAGGGTCTCGACGAACGGGAGGACCGTCTCGAGCTGCGAGGACAGGCCGAAGCTGCCCGGTGCGTCAGCCTTGACGATGCCGCAGGCCTGCGCGCGCTGCGCGGTCTGGGTGGAGTACTTCACGGCCGCCAGCGCCAGCGCCGGGTTGGTCGTGCCTTCGACCTTGCCCAGGCCCTGGAGGCCCTTGGCGAGCTGGCTCTGCGTGGTGGTCTCCGTGAGGAGCTGGCCCTCGGTGGCGGAGTCGATGCCCTGGAGTACGGTCTTCAGCGTGCCGCAGTCGACGGTGTTGATGACGCCGGACGCGATGGCGTCGGCGCCGAGCAGGGTGCCGAGGTCGAGCTGTGCGGCGGACGCGGACGGGACGATAGTGAGGGACAGGGCGGCCGCAGCGGCGGCGGTGGCGCGAAGCTTCATGAAAATTCCTTATAACGGTGAGGGAAGAACAACAACACGGTAGAGAACAAAGTTCCGCGCTCACCTTAATCGCGAATGTGACAAAAGTAAATAGTTGAGACTTAATTGTCATAATCTAGGCGTCGGGTGGGGCAACGCGGCGCAAGTGCGGGGGAGCGCTAGGATTGTCCGTCATGACTGATTGGGTAAAGCGCGCGGGTGGCTGCGGATGTGCTGCGGTCCTCGCCGTAATCCTCGTCGTCTCTCTCGTCGCGTGGCTCATGTCGTATTTCCATGTGCCGTCTCCCACGCGCACGCTCCAGCCTGTCGATGCCGTCGTCCCACCGGCTGTGCCCGAGCCCGTCGCGCTCATAGACGTCCACGCACCTGGCCGCACCGCAGACGAGCTACGCGAGTGGTCCGCCCCGCTCGCCGCGTCGACGGACGTCTCGGGGCAGGCCCTGCGTGCCTACGGCAACGCGGAACTCATCGCCCGCGACGCCTGGCCCGAATGTCACCTGCGGTGGAACACCCTCGCGGGCCTTGGGTGGGTCGAAACCCGCCACGGCACCTACGGTGGCAGCTGGCTGAAGCCGTCGAACCTCGACGCCACCGGCCGCCCCGACCCGAAGATTGTGGGCATTCCGCTCGACGGCACGAATAACACGGTGCGCATCGAGGACACTGACGGCGGCCGCCTCGACGGCGACACGGAATTTGACCGCGCCGTGGGCCCCCTCCAGTTCATTCCCAGCACGTGGGAACACTTCGGCCTCGACGCGGACGGCGACGGCGTCGCCGACCCACAGCAGATTGATGACGCCGCGCTGAGCGCCGCCAAGCTGCTCTGTGATAACGACCGCGATCTCGCCGTGGAAGAGGACTGGCTCGAGGCTATCTATGCCTATAACAATTCGCGCGACTACGTCACCCGCGTTGCCAAGGCTGCGAACTCCTACGCCGTGCCGCAGCCAGCAAACTCCTAAAACAAACCCCGCCAACGCCCGTCCGGATGCCCGTTCGGTCTCCCGTCGAACAAAGGTGGGAAATGCCACACTTTCGGGCGTAATCGGGCACTCCGGCATGGTTTTCCAGCTGAATCGGGCTCCGGCGGCGCTGTGTGAGTCGCCCATGTCCGCTGTACGGACTGTGAGCTTGCTGATTTTTCTGCCCAGCCCCGCCACAGATCGCAAAAATCTGGAACAATTGTGGGCGGAATAAAAACTTCCTCGTTTCAGGCTGGAACGCATAGAACCTTACGCGCACTGCCGGACTGATTCGGACCCTTTCAGACCACACACAATGTTTACAGGAGTGAGCACATAATGGCTGGCATCATGCACGTATTTGGCCGTGAGATTCTGGATTCCCGCGGCAACCCGACCGTTGAGGCTGAGGTTTTCCTTGAGGATGGTGCACACGGCGTCGCCGGCGTTCCGTCCGGTGCGTCCACCGGTGTCCACGAGGCCCACGAGCTGCGTGATGGTGGCGACCGCTACCTGGGCAAGGGCGTTCTCAACGCCGTCCACAACATCAACGAGGAAATCGTGGACGAGGTCGCCGGCATGGAGGCCGACGACCAGCGCCTCATCGACGCCAAGCTCATCGAGATTGACGGCACGGAGAACAAGTCCCGCCTCGGCGCCAACGCCATCCTCGGCGTGTCCATCGCCGTTGCGAAGGCTGCCGCTGAATCCGCTGGCCTGCCGCTCTACCGCTACATCGGTGGCCCGAACGCCCACCTCCTGCCGGTTCCGATGATGAACATCGTCAACGGTGGCGCCCACGCCGACTCCGGCGTTGACGTCCAGGAGTTCATGATTGCCCCGATCGGTGCCGAGTCCTTCTCTGAGGCTCTGCGCATGGGCGCTGAGGTCTACCACTCCCTGAAGTCCGTTATTAAGTCCAAGGGTCTGTCCACCGGACTCGGCGACGAGGGTGGCTTCGCCCCGGAGGCAGAGTCCACCAAGGCGGCTCTCGACCTTATCGTCGAGGCCATCAAGAAGGCTGGCCTGGAGCCGGGCAAGGACATCGCCCTGGCGCTTGACGTTGCCTCCTCCGAGTTCTACAAGGACGGCAAGTACCACTTCGAGGGCGGCGAGCACACCGCTGAGGAGATGGCCAAGGTCTACGAGGACCTCATCGCGAACTACCCGATCGTCTCCATTGAGGACCCGCTGCAGGAGGATGACTGGGAGGGCTACACCAAGCTCACCGCCGCCATTGGCGACAAGGTTCAGATCGTCGGCGACGACTTCTTCGTCACCAACCCGGCCCGCCTGGCCGAGGGCATCGAGAAGAAGGCCGCCAACGCCCTCCTCGTCAAGGTCAACCAGATCGGCACCCTCACCGAGACCTTCGACGCTGTCGAGATGGCCCACCGCGCTGGCTACCGCACCATGATGTCCCACCGTTCCGGTGAGACCGAGGACACCACCATCGCTGACCTCGCTGTCGCCCTCAACTGCGGCCAGATCAAGACCGGTGCCCCGGCTCGTTCCGAGCGTGTGGCCAAGTACAACCAGCTGCTGCGCATTGAGCAGGAGCTTAGTGATGCCGCCGTCTACGCCGGCCGTTCCGCCTTCCCGCGCTTCCAGGCTTAAAGCCCCGCGTCGCGCCCACCGCGTGGCATGCGCACAGCGCCCAGCTCGCTGACGACTATCCCGCCGTCCACTTCGGACGGCGGGATTTTTGCGTGTGGACTCGCGCCGCGCCCGGAGATCGACACGGCGGCGGGCTAGGATGGGAAGTCCTATGGCACCCAGCTCGAAGAAGAAGTCGCGGACGACCGTCCCCGTTGCCTCTCGCGACGCGGACCGTCGTGCAGCTGCGCGCGCCGCCGCGAAAGACCGGGCGGAGGCGCGCACGCGCCTCGACATCCTGGGCTGGGGCATTTTGGTTCTCGCGCTCATCATTGTGCTCGTCGCGGTGGCCATGCCGCTCAATAACTACTACCAGGGCCGCGCGGAGATTGCGCGCCTTAACGAGGCCATCGCTGCGAAGAGTGCGGAGAAGGAACGCCTCCTCACCGAGATCGACAAGTACCGCTCGGAGTCGTATATCGAGCAGGAAGCCCGCCGCCGCCTGGGCGTGGTGAAGCCGGGGGAGACCGCGTACCGCATCCTCGATCCTACGATGACGCACGACTCCGCCGTGACGACGGATAAGACGCAGGTTGAGGACTCCCGCGACTGGTACACGGTCCTGTGGGATTCCTTCGCCGAGCCGCCTGTGGACAACGGCGCCGTCTCCGACAGCCCGAACGCCGCAGAAACCGGCGAGTCCGGCGAAATCTCCGAGGCCGTGTCCGAGGCCGTGTCCGAGGCCGTCTCGGAGCAGCAAGTTCCCGCCGACGCAGAGGGCGCGCACGCTCCCGCCGAACCCGCCGCCCAGTAGCCGGCACGAAGTAGCCGCGAAGTAGCCGCGGGGCGGTAGACGGCCGCGTTCTTCGCCTCCGCGCGCGGTGTGCGACAATATGGGGCATGACCGCGCAAGAAAACGACGCCGCCCAGTTGGCGGCCGATCTCGAGATCGTCAAGGAGCAGCTTGGCCGCCCGGCCCGCGGCGTGCTCGCCATCGCGTACCGTACTCCGGACGGCCAGCCCGCCGTCGTGAAGACCGCGCCGCGCCTGCCCGATGGCACGCCGTTTCCCACGCTGTATTACCTCACGGACCCGCGGCTCACGGCTGAGGCCTCGCGCCTCGAGGTCGCCCACGTCATGAAGTGGATGGAATCCCGCCTGGCCGAGGACGAAGAGCTCGCCGCGGACTATCAGCGCGCCCACGAGCACTTCCTGGCTGAGCGCAACGCCATCGAGGACCTCGGCACGCAGTTCTCCGGCGGCGGCATGCCGGACCGCGTCAAGTGCCTCCACGTGCTCATCGCCTACGCGCTTGCCGAGGGCCCGCAGCACTTCCGCCTGGGCACCGAGGCCGTCGCCATGGCCGCCGAGTACAAGGATCTGCGCGGCACCGCCATTCCGCAGGACTGGCCGACGGTCGAGGAGCTGGGCATCGACATGACCCAGTTCGACGTGCCCAACGCCTAGAACCCGGCACGATTACACACACCGTATCTGCAAGGAGATTCCCATGACCCGTGTGGCAGCCGTCGACTGCGGCACAAATTCCATCCGTCTACTTATCTCGGACGTGCAGCCGGATGGCACCATCCGTGATATCACGCGTCTCATGGAGATCGTGCGCCTAGGCGAGGGCGTCGACGCCACAGGTGAGTTCGCTCCGGCCGCGCTCGAGCGTACCCGCGCGGCGCTCAAGAAGTACGTCAAGCAGATGAAGTTTGAGAAGGTCGAGCGCGTGCGCATGGTCGCCACCTCCGCCTCGCGCGATGCGAGCAACCGCGAGGAGTTCTTCTCCATGACTGCGGAGCTGCTTGGCGAGATTCAGCCCGGTGCACGCGCCGAGGTCATCTCTGGCGACGAGGAGGCGAAGCTCTCCTTTACCGGCGCCGTCGCGGACTTGGGCCGCGATGAGGCACCCTACTGCGTCATCGACGTGGGCGGCGGATCCACCGAGTTCGTGGTCGGCACCGCGGACGGCGAGCTGCTTGGCGCGCATTCGGCGCAAATGGGCTCGGTGCGTCTCACGGAGCGCATCATGCGTTCAGACCCGGCCACGGAGACGGAGCTGGAGATTGCCCGCGACTACGTCGCCGAGCGCATGGAGGATGTCCTCAAGATTGTGCCGCTCGACCAGGCGCGCACTTTCGTCGGCTGCGCTGGCACGTTTACCACGATGTCGGCGCTGGCCCAGGGCCTAGAACGCTACGACTCCGATGCCATTCACGGCTCCGTCCTGCGCTTCGACGCCCTGCGCGTGCTCATTGACCAGATTCTGATCGAGACCAGCGCCTCGCTCGTGCTCAACCCGGTCATTCACCCGGGCCGCGCGGACGTCATTGGCGGCGGCAGCATGGTCGTCCAGGGCATCATCGACGCCGTGGAGAAGGTCACCGAGGCCCGCTCCTTCGTCATCAGCGAGAAGGACATCCTGGACGGCATCATTGCAGGTCTCGCTGCCAAGCTTGCCGATGCCCCCACCTCCTAAAGGCCCGCACCTCCCACCGGACGGCGCCTAAGTCCGTCCCAATTTTTAGTGCCCGTGGCGAGTGCAATAAGCTAAAGGCACCGAAGGCCCCCATAGCCCAATCGGCAGAGGCAGTTGACTTAAAATCAATTCAGTCTGGGTTCGAGTCCCAGTGGGGGCACCACACAGCACACCGCCAGGATTTTCCTGCGGCCCTGCGCGCATAAT
The DNA here is from genome assembly GCF_039822565.1 of Corynebacterium sp. SA-MJD20WY100. NCBI lineage: Bacteria > Bacillati > Actinomycetota > Actinomycetes > Mycobacteriales > Corynebacteriaceae > Corynebacterium > Corynebacterium sp. SA-MJD20WY100. The sequence goes on from NZ_JBCJKS010000028.1 coordinate 12,607, forward strand.
TCGGGGGAAATCCATCGCAGGGCGAGTACTCAATGTACTTGGACGGCGTGACAGGCGAGACGTGGCAGCGCGGCGTGCATGTCACGGATTCACTTTGAGGTCTTTACCTCCATCGATGACATTACGGATAGGACGAATAACGTGTTGACCTCGTAAATCGTGGTGCCGGAAGACGTGGCGTGTGATGTCTATAAACAGAGTGAGTACCACGACTCGACGCGCAACCTCGACAGAATCACGCTGGAGACAGACAACGTGTTCTCCGATGGCTGGGACGCCGCCGGAAGGCAGCCGGGGCGCCTCGCAGGCGAGTGAGTCCGCGTAAGAAAGTCCAACGCGCAGGCGGGAACTTCTGCGCGACTTCATGCGTTAAATAGAGGAGAAGAACAAGAATTCTGTGAAAGGACAGTGACTTCCGTGCGCTCTAGCAACCCGGTCATGAACTCTCTGACCAGCTCCAGCCAGGACAGCTACTCTGCAAACCCCTACGCTGGCAGCTCTTTTGACGGCAACCACTACGCACAGCAGGGCTCTGCTGAGCGTCCCATGACCGTTGATGATGTGGTGACGAAGACCGGCATTACCCTCGCCGTCATTATCGTCGGCGCCATTGTCAACTTCGGCATCGCGATCTTCGTGAGCCCGGGTCTGGCCTCGCTGCTCACGCTCGTGGGAGCGCTGGGCGGCTTTGTAACGGTCCTCGTGGCCACGTTCGGTAAGAAGTGGGGCTCCGCGGCCACCACGCTTATCTACGCCGTCTTTGAGGGCCTGTTCGTGGGCGGGTTCTCCTTCATGTTCACCAACGTGACGGTCGGCGGCGCGTCTGCTGCCTCGCTCATCGGCCAGGCAGTGCTCGGTACCGTGGGCGTGTTCATTGGCATGCTCTTCGTCTACAAGACGGGAGCGGTGCGCGTGACGCCGAAGTTCAACAAGATCATGCTGGGCGCGCTCGTGGGTGTGGCTGTGCTGGCGCTGGGCAACCTGCTGCTCGCACTGTTTACCGGCTTCAGCCCGCTGCGTGACGGCGGCCCGCTGGCGATTATTTTCTCGCTCGTGTGCATCGTCCTCGGTGCGCTGTCCTTCCTCACGGACTTCGACCAAGCAGACCGTCTCATCCGCGCGCAGGCTCCGGCTCGCAACGCCTGGGGCGTGGCGCTGGGGCTCGCCGTGACGCTGGTCTGGCTCTACACGGAGATTCTCCGTCTGCTGAGCTACTTCCAGAATCGCTAAAAGCTTTTAAAACACAGTGCCCGCGGTGACGTGATTACCGCGGGCACTGTCGTATTTTCGTGAGGTTTGAACAGGCTCTATAGCAGCTTCATGGGTAGTACCTGTATGTTGGCTTAATTGCACTTTGGTTATTTGGGGTAGGCGGGGGTAGCCGTTTCAAGCGTTGTGACGCGCGTCCCTACATGGTTGGTGTTGTGGCTGCCAACGCATATCCTGCGGACTTTAGTTGCTTTTTACTTTTGCGTTTAAAAGTCGTTATCCGGTTTGGTATTTCTTAATTCTGAGAATTAAGCCGTGAGGGGGAATGCGCCAAATAAATTGTGCAAAATTGTTCGTGGGGGACACGTTCAGGGTGGTGGTACCTGCGGGGGTGGTGCCACCGCCCGGCGCGGCGGGGGCACTGCTACTCGGGGGTGGTGCCACTGCCGCGTGGCTGTCCTGAGGGAAGGGCGGCAACGCGAAAGCCCGGCCGCACTACGGTGCGGCCGGGCTTTGAGTGTTGGCGTGCTTACTGAGCAGACTGCTGAGCAGTGGCGGCAGCGCCTTCGACCGCGGTGGCGGCAGTGGCTGCGGCGCCCTCGACGCCTTCCTCAGCGGCGGTAGCAGCACCCTCAACCGGGGTGGCCTCTCCCGCAATCGTGGCGGCCGGGGTTGTGACCATGGTTGCGGTGTTGTCTGCAGACTTTTCTGCGGTGACGTTCGGTGCCTGGGTCACGGCGTTGGTGACCTTGACCTCAGAGTCCTTCTCGTGAGCCGGGTGGCATGCCGCAAGAGAGACAGCGGCGGCCACGAGTGCCACAGAAGCAGTGAATTTCTTCATGATGAACAATCCTTGGGTGATGAGAGAAATTAAGCCCCGCGCGGAGTAGCGGCCTTGGCGGAGTCGTACGGAGCGGCGGACTCGATGGTCACCGAGATGGTCTTGCCATTGGGAGCGGTGTACTCACGGGTCTCGCCCTCGTGCGCGCCGAGGATGGCGGCGCCCAACGGGGACTGCTCCGAGTAGGTCTCCAGGTCCTGGTTGTCCGAGGCGGCAGCGCGGGTACCGATGAGGAAGGTTTCCTTATCGTCCTTGTCACCGTTGTAGTAGACGTGGACAACGGTGCCGACGTTGGCGACGCCTTCCTCGACACCGGAACGCTCGGTGGTGGAGTTAGCGAGGACCTCGGAGATCTGCTTGATGCGGGCCTCTTCCTGGTCCTGCATCTCACGCGCGGCGTCGTAGCCAGCGTTCTCCTTGAGGTCGCCTTCCTCGCGGCGCTCGTTGATTTCCGCAGCAACGACCGGGCGGTGGTCGATAAGAGCCTGCAGCTCCTCTTCGAGCTTGGCTTTGGTTTCCGGAGTGATGTATTGCTTCTGGTGCTCAGCCATGCGGCGACCTTCCCTTAAAGATGGATTGTGAGGTTTGCTGGTGCAACCAGCATAAGGGCCCAGCCGCAACGAGCGGCCAGACCATGTGTGACTCAAAATTTTAGCACAGCGATATGCCCACGTCGGCCATGGTGTGGTTCGCGGTTTGGGGAAGTGCGTGCGCGGGGCGCGGGCTAGGACTCGACGTTGTACTGCGGGTTCTCCGTGTCGAGGTACGGTGGGACAAGGCTGGAGCAACCGTAGACGCCGCCAGCGACGGCGCGGGCGTTGGTGGGAACGTCGACGGAGACACGGATCGACTCCTTGCCGTCGGGAGCAAGAGCGATTTCGCGGCGGCCGACCTCGGCCTTCTCGTAGTCGTAGGCGACGAGAATGCAGTAGGCGGCTTCCTCGGGACGCGAGCGCGTGATGTCAGCCCACACGCGCGTGGTGTCATCGCTGATGATCTGCTGGGTGACCATGGAGATTTCAGCGTTCGTTTGCTCGCGCGATTGGAAGTAACGGAAGCCGTAGAAGATGGTGGCAATGATGACGGCGACGAAGACCAGCGCGATGGCTTTGCTCGTGATGTTGAAAGAGTCTTCGCGGGATTCATGGTTGGTACGTTCTGCGTAGCGGGCGGAACGGCGCGACTGGCCGCCATCAGATGTGCTCATGAAGACCTAGTTTAGCCCGTGTTCGCGTGTGCTAGAAAGTGGCCTAAACTGTGTAGGGTTACAAGCTTGAAGCGATGAGAAATGATAGTAGGGGTTACTGATGAGCGGATCGCGCCTCATGGCCATTCACGCGCACCCGGATGATGAGTCGTCCAAGGGTGCAGCGACGACCGCAAAGTATGCCGCAGAGGGCAACGACGTCCTTGTTCTTACCTGCACCGGCGGCGAGCGCGGCGACATTATCAATCCGGCGATGGACAAGCCGGGCATTGTGGAACACATGGCTGAAGTGCGCCACGAAGAAATGGCGCGCGCCGCCGCGGCCTTGGGCGTGCAGCACCAGTGGCTGGGCTACGTCGACTCCGGCTTGCCGGAGGGCACCCCGGAAGAAATTGAGAACCTGCTGCCCGAGGGCTGCTTTGCCAAGATCGGCGATGATAACGCTGCGCAGGCGATGGTCAAGGTCATTCGTGAGTTCCGCCCGCACGTCATCGTTACCTATGACGAAAACGGCGGCTACCCGCACCCGGACCATCTCATGGTCCACCGCGCGTCCATGATCGCGTGGGAGAAGGCCGGCGACGCGGACTACCACCCGGAGCTGGGCCAGCCGTGGGAGCCGCTCAAGCTCTACTACACGCACGGCTTCGTCTTCCAGCGCATGAAGCTCTTCCACGACGAGCTACTGGCAGCGGGTAAGCCGAGTCCGTACTCGCCGATGATGGCCCGCTGGGACACGACGTTCGGCGACATCATGTCCCGTGTTACCACGCAGGTCGAGTGCGGTGATTACTTCGAGCAGCGCGAGGCGGCGCTGCGCGCCCACGCGACGCAGATCGATCCGGCCGGAGCGTTCCTCATTACGCCGGCGGCGGACCAGCGCCGCCTTTGGCCTACGGAGGAATTCGAGCTCGCGCGCACCCGCGTGGCGACGGATCTTCCGGAGACCGATCTATTTGCGGGCATCCAAGAAAAAGAGGAAGCTTAAACCATGACCATTGTTAGTACTCTCGCCGCTGCTACGTCCTCCGTGCAGCCGACGCTGTACGTGCTCGCGCAGTCGACCGCGTCAGATGGCCCGATGGGCCCTGAGTTTGGCAAGGCCTCGCCCATTGGCCTGCTTGTCCTCGCGCTCATGGGTGTCGCCGTGCTTACCGCTGGCTGGTTCTTCCATCGCCGCTACTCGCGCTTCCGCCGCCGCCAGCTCTTCGCGCAAGATCACGGCATTGATCCTTTCGACCAGGAGGCTCTCGATGCCGCGATGAAGGACGCCGGCATTTACGACAACAGCAAGAAGTACATCTTCTAGTCTCGTGCCTACACACCCGCGGGATGGCCTCGTGCCGCTCGCGGGTTTCTCATGTCGCGGGTGCGGTGTCCCGTCTCATGGGGTATAGGCTCACCCCCGTATGCTACGGTAAGCGGTATGTTCGTTCACCGATTTTATTTTGGCAAGGCTCCGGGTATGACCCGCGCGCTTGCCACGTTGTCGGCATAACGCACACCTTTTAAGCCCGGAGCCTTGAAGCAGCCCTCACGATGAGGAGCTGCTTTTTGTTTGCCGCTCCGAGGCTTGGAAGCTTGCGGGGCGGCGGCTCATCCCGAACCACAGAAAGTTTCCCGCGATGTCCGCACCCGTCTCCCTGTCCCACCCGGCCTCGACGTCCAACCGCCGTGTCCGCGCCTTCCATGAGCTGCCCACGCCGGCCGAGCTCCAAGCAGAACATCCGCTCACCCCGGAGCAAATGGCCGCCGTCGAGCGTGACCGCCAGGAGATCGCGGAGGTCTTCGACGGCGAAGATGACCGCCTCGTCGTGGTCGTTGGTCCCTGCTCCATCCATGACCCGGTCGCGGCGATGGACTACGCCAACCGTCTGGCGCCGCTCGCCCGCGCGCTGTCGGACGACCTCAAGGTGGTCATGCGCGTGTACTTCGAAAAGCCGCGCACGACGGTGGGGTGGAAGGGTCTTATCAACGACCCGCACCTGGATCAGAGCTTCGACATCCCGGGTGGCCTGCGCCTGGCCCGCAAGATTCTCACCGACGTCGTCAACCTGGGGCTGCCCACCGCATGCGAGTTCCTGGAGCCGAACTCCCCGCAGTACTACGCGGACGCCGTCGCCTGGGGTGCCATCGGCGCCCGTACGACGGAGTCCCAGGTCCACCGCCAGCTCGCCTCCGGCATGTCCATGCCCATTGGCTTCAAGAACGGCACGGACGGCAACGTCCAGGTTGCCATCGACGCGGTGGGCGCCGCCAGCGAGCCGCACTTCTTCTTCGGCACCTCGGATGACGGCGCCCCGTCCGTCGTGGAGACGGACGGCAACCGCCATTGCCACATCATCCTGCGCGGCGGGACGAGCGGACCGAACTTTGAGGCGGCATCGGTAAGCTCTGCAGTGGAGACGCTGGGGGAGGACGCGCGCCTGATGATTGATGCCTCGCACGCAAACTCCGGCAAGGATCACGTGCGCCAGGCTGAGGTCGCGCGCGACATCGCGGCGCAGGTCGCGGCCGGGAACGAGCACATCGCGGGCATTATGCTCGAGTCCTTCCTGGTGGGCGGCGCGCAGAAGTTGGGCGATGACCCGAGCGAGCTCACCTACGGCCAGTCGATCACGGATAAGTGCATGGACTTCGACGTCACTGTGGATTTGCTGGCAGAACTGGCCTCGGCGGTTCGCGCGCGGCGTGCAGGGCGCTAGACTAGACACCGTGAAATTTGAGCCACGACTGCCCGCGCTGCCGAAGGTCCTCTACCCGTTGTACGAGGCCCGGCTTCTACGCGATCTCAAGGGCGTTCCGCAGCCCAAGCACGTGGCGATTATGGCGGACGGCAACCGCCGCTGGGCGCGCGAGGCCGGCTTCGAGGATGTGAGCCACGGCCACCGCGTGGGTGCAGCGAAGATCGGCGAGATGATCGGCTGGTGTGCTGACACCGAGGTTGAGGTCGTCACCATTTATCTGCTCTCCACGGAGAACCTCAAGCGCTCCGCGGAGGAAGTCGACCTGCTCTTCGACATCATTTCCGATGTTATTGAGCACCTGTCCAGCATGGAGCTCGACTGCCAGGTCCGCCTCGTGGGCCACCTCGACCTGCTGCCGGATGTCGTGTCGTCCCGTATGCAGGCGGCGGCGGAGCCCACCAAGGATAACGAGGGCATTATCGTCAATGTGGCCGTAGGCTATGGCGGGCGCCAGGAGATCGTGGACGCCGTCCAAAACCTCATCCGCGCCGAGGCCGCTGCGGGAATCACCGCTGCGGAGATGGCCTCGCGAATTACTGCGGAGTCCATCACGTCACACCTGTACACGAAGGGGCTACCGGACCCGGACCTCGTGATCCGTACTTCTGGCGAGCAGCGACTGTCCGGCTTCCTCCTGTGGCAGTCCGCGTACTCCGAGATTTGGTTCACGGATACCTACTGGCCCGCGTTCCGCAAGATCGACTTCCTGCGCGCGCTGCGCGATTACTCGCAACGCTCCCGGAGGTTTGGCAAGTGACAACGGTCTTTTACACCAGCGTCTACGGCGCGACGCGCGAGTATGCCATGGAGCTGGGGCAGCTTCTCGATGCCTCCGTGGTGGACTTCGCCGATGCCTCGCTCGCCCCGTCCGACGGCCCTGTCATCGTGGCTTCTCCGGTCCATGGCCCCAGTGTTCCAGCTGCGTCCTTCATTAAGGACCACGACTTCGGCTCGCGTCCGGTCGCCGCGGTGGCTGTGGGCATGACGCTGCTCGAGGTCGCGCGTGAGAAGGACCAGCTCGCCGGGATGGTCCCAGACGTTGCGCGTTTTTACCTGCCTGGCCGCATGAACTACTCGGAGCTGTCCGCCGCGCACCGCACGGTGATGACGGGCATCATCTCCGCGCTCAAGCTCAAGCCGCGCAAGTCAGAAAACGAGCGTGCGATGATCGAAGCCTACGACCACGACGTCGATCGCGTGGACTTCGCAGAGCTGGCGCCCATTGTGGAGTGGGCTCGCGCGCACGGCGCTTAAAGTTTGCGCATGCGCACGCGCTCGACGTGGTGATTCTCGCCCTTGCGCAGCACCAGTGAGGCGCGCACGCGGGTGGGCAGAATATTCTCCACGAGGTTGGGCAGGTTGATGGACTGCCAAATCTCGCGCGCCTGCGTATACGCGCGGGTGTCGTCCAAGTCCGCGTAGTGGGAAAAGTGCGCGCCGGGCTGGCGGAATGCGGTCTGGCGCAGCTTGAGGAAGCGGTCGATGTACCACTTCTCGACAATCGAGGTGCGGGCGTCGACGTAGACGGAGAAATCCACGAGGTCAGAGACCATGAGCGTGGGGCCAGTCTGAAGGACGTTGAGGCCCTCCAGGATGAGGATGTCAGGTTGTGCGATGATCTGCTTCTTGCCTGGCACGATGTCGTAATTGATGTGGGAGTAGACGGGGGCTTCGACCTTCGGGCGGCCGGACTTTACCTCGGTGACAAAACGCATGAGCGCGCGGCGGTCATAGGACTCGGGGAAGCCCTTGCGGCTCATGAGCCCGCGTTCCTTCAACGTCGCGGTGGGGTAGAGGAATCCATCCGTGGTGACGAGGTCGACTTTGGGGTGGGACTCCCAGCGCTGCAGCAGTACCTGCAGCAGACGCGCCGTGGTGGACTTGCCCACGGCCACGGAGCCGGCGACGGCGATGACGAACGGGACGTGATTAGGTGGGTTGCCCAGGAAGTGGTCCGTGGCCGTCGTGAGCTTCTGGCGGGCGGAGACCTGCATGTGGATAAGGCGGGAGAGCGGCAGGTAGATGTCTGCGACTTCGTGAAGATCAATGTTTTCGCCGATGCCGGAGAGCTCCTCGACCTCGGCGGCCGTGAGTACTTGTGGCATGGAATTGCGCAGTGCCCGCCACGCTTCGCGGTCGAAGTCGAGGTACGGGCTGGGATCGGTAAAGCGCGCCATGGCGTCCATTGTCGCACTCTCTGCCGCTTTCCCCGCATTCGACCCCGGCGTAGGCTGAAACGATTTCCGCGGGGTTCGGGTGTTTCCCGGCTGTGAGCTGCTCTATGATGATAGGCAGCGTGCCCGGGTCCAGTCCCGCGCACCGCCCTGCAGGACTTTTAGACACGATACGTAAGGGACGTTAATGACTGCTAATAATGATGTGCGTTACCAGGAGATGCGCGAGCTCGACCCGGAGGTCTTCCAGGCCATCGGCGGCGAAATCTCCCGCCAGCGCGACACCCTGGAAATGATTGCCTCGGAGAACTTCGTGCCGCGCGCCGTGCTGCAGGCACAGGGCTCCGTGCTCACCAACAAGTACGCGGAGGGCTACCCGGGCCGCCGCTACTACGGTGGCTGCGAGAACGTCGACATCATCGAGGACTTGGCCATTGCCCGCGCCAAGGAGCTCTTCGGCGCCGAGTTTGTCAACGTCCAGCCGCACTCCGGTGCGCAGGCCAACGCCGCGGTGCTCTCCGCTCTGGCCGAGCCGGGGGATAAGATCATGGGCCTGTCCCTGGCCCACGGCGGTCACCTCACCCACGGCATGAAGCTCAACTTCTCTGGCAAGCTTTATGATGTCGCCGCGTACGAGGTCGACGCGGAGACCATGCGCATCGACATGGACAAGGTCCGCGAGCAGGCCCTGGCTGAGAAGCCCAAGGTCATCATCGCTGGCTGGTCCGCCTACCCGCGCACCCTCGACTTCGCGGCGTTCCGTGAGATCGCGGACGAGGTCGGCGCCAAGCTGTGGGTCGACATGGCCCACTTTGCCGGCCTCGTGGCCGCTGGCCTGCACCCGTCCCCGGTTCCCTATGCTGACGTCGTGTCCACCACCGTCCACAAGACCCTGGGCGGCCCGCGCTCCGGCATGATCCTTGCCAAGGAAGAGCTTGGTAAGAAGATCAACTCCAACGTCTTCCCGGGCCAGCAGGGCGGCCCGCTTATGCACGTTATCGCAGCCAAGGCCATCGCGCTGAAGATCGCTGCGTCTGAGGACTTCAAGGACCGCCAGGCCCGCACCCTCGAGGGCGCGAAGATCCTCGCCGAGTGCCTCACTGCCGAGGACACCAAGGCCGCTGGCGTCGACGTCCTCACGGGAGGCACCGACGTCCACCTCGTGCTTGCGGATCTGCGCAACTCGGAGCTCGACGGCCAGCAGGCCGAGGACCTTCTCCACGAGGTCGGCATCACCGTCAACCGCAACGCCGTCCCGAACGACCCGCGTCCGCCGATGGTCACCTCGGGCCTGCGTATCGGCACCCCGGCCCTGGCCACCCGTGGCCTGGACGCCGCCGCGTTCACCGAGGTCGCCGACATCATCGGTACCGCCCTGGCCGCTGGCAAGAACGCCGACGTTGCCGCGCTGCGCGCTCGCGTGGAGAAGGTCGCCAAGGACTTCCCGCTCTACGAGGGCCTCGAGGACTGGAAGCTGGTCTAAGCGGTCTACAATAGCGGGCCATGCGCCTGCTTATCGTCGACAACCACGACTCCTTTACCTTCAACCTGGTGGAGTACGTGCGACGAGTCACCAACACCGAGCCCACGGTGGTGCCCAATGACACCCCGTGGGCTTCGGTCGATCTTGCGGCTGCCGATGCCGTCCTCATCTCACCCGGTCCCGGTACCCCAGCCAACCCCGCGGACCTGGGCATCACCGCCGACGTCCTGCGCGAGTTCGATGGCCCCATCCTCGGCGTATGCCTGGGCCTGCAGGCCATGGTGCATCTCGCCGGCGGCACTGTCGGACCGGCCCCGCGCCCTGCCCACGGCGAGGAGGCCCTCGTCGCCCACGACGGCACGGGTCTCTTCCGTGGTCTGCCCAATCCGCTGCCCGTCGTGCGCTACCACTCGCTTGCGGCCACTGAGGTCCCGGAGCGCTTTACTGTGACGGCGACGCTTACCGACGCTACGGCTGCCGAAGATGGCATGGTCATGGGCATAGCAGCTACCGAACGCCCCCGCTGGGCTGTCCAATTCCACCCCGAGTCCGTTCGCGCAGAAGCTGGCGAGGCGCTTATCGCGAATTTTCTGGAGCTCGCCCGCGCACACTACGCGTCCGAGTTCTTCGCTGTGCGCACCCTCGATCACGCTCTCGATCCGGCGGCCGTCGCGGCGCAGCTTACCGGCAACCGCTTCTGGCTCACCGAGGGCGAATTCAGCATCCTCGGCGACGACTCCGGCCCGCGCGCCCGGCACCTGTCCTTCGACGTCACCCGCGACGACGTCTTCGCCAAACTCTCCTCCGAGCTCGCTGCCCACCGTCTGCCTGACCGCGTGGGTCCCCCGATACCTGGCTGCGGTTTCGCGCTCGGCTGGGTGGGCTACTTCGGCTACGAGGTGGGAGAGCAGGTCCTGCCTGCTCTCCGCGGCCGCCTGCCCCACGCACCCGGCCCGGACGCCGAGTTCGTTTTCACTGACCGCGCCGTCGTCATCGACCATGCCCGCGGCGTGACCCATTGCGTGAGCCTGCGAGATGACACTGACTGGGACGTGGCGACCGCGGACGCGCCCGCCGCCATGCGGCATCCGGCCACCGCGCGGCTCATCCACGACGAGGCCGACTACCTCGCGCTCATCGACCGCGCCCAGGTGGCCATGGCGCGCGGCGAGTCCTACGAGGTCTGCCTCACCAACCGCCTTGAACTCCCGACGGCTCCCGAGCCGCTCGGCGCGTATCTCAGCCTGCGCGCGGATAACCCGACGCCGCGCAGCGGCTTTATCGACTTCGCAGGCAACGCGCTGCTGTCCACGAGCCCCGAGCTTTTCCTCGCCGTCGACGCGAATGGCCGCGTGACCTCGAAGCCCATCAAGGGCACGCGACCCCGCTCCGCTGATCCTGCCGAAGACGCCCGACTCAAGTCCGAACTCGCCGGCGCGAAGGAACGCTCCGAGCTACTCATGGTCGTCGACATGGTCCGCCACGATCTCTCGCGCGTTTGCGAACGCGTTGCCGTGCCTGCGCCGTTTATCGTGGAAAGCTACGCCACGGTCCACCAGCTGCTCTGCGTCATCGAAGGCCACCTGCGCGCCACGACCGCCACGCGACCTGCCGCCACCGCAGTCGACGTCCTCCGCGTCGCGTTCCCCGGCGGCTCCATGACGGGCGCGCCCAAGCTGCGCACGATGGAGATCATCGCCGCGCTCGAGGACACGTGGCGCGGCGTGTACTCCGGCGCCTACGGCTACCTCGGCCTGAACGGCGCGGCGGACTTCTCGATGACCATCCGCGGCCTTGTCATCCCCGGCGCCGAAGCCCGCTCCGCTGGTGCCCCCGCCGCCTATTACGGCATGGGCGGCGCCGTGCTCCACGTGAGCAACCCCCATGCCGAGTGGGAGGAAACCCTCGTGAAGACCCGGCCGCTGCGCGCCCTGGGAGTGGAGCTCTAATGCGCGTCGATTCTTTTCTCGTCCGCGACGGCCGCGCCATCCGCCCCGACCTGCACCGCACCCGCTTCGGCGCTGGCTATCCGTCCCTCGACGCGGTGCCGCGCACCGGCGAGTGGTTCCCCCGCATCACCGACTCCGGCGTCGATGTCCGTCCCGCCCCGCCGCTGCGCCGCACGACGACGCTGTGGATCCCGGAGACCAAAGACCCACGCACCACGCCTCACGTCAAGGGGCCTGATCTGCCGGTCCTCGGCGAGTTACGCGCGCAGGCCCGCGAATATGGCGCCGATGACGCTCTGCTCCACACCAACCGTCACGCACTCGAGGCCGCCAACGCCGCGCTCCTCGTCTTTGACGGCAGCGACTGGGTCCAGGCTCCCGAATCCCAGACGCTTGCGTCGACCACAGTCACCGCCGCCGTCGAGGCCGGGCTCCTGCCCACGCCGCGCCGTCGCGCTGTCCCACTCGCCGAACTAAAGAAATCCCCGGCTCTTGTCGCCAGCGCCCTCCACGGTTTTACACCCGTCGTCGCGTGGATCCACGACGGCCAGACGATCCCCGCGCCTGCCGTCGAGCTCGACGCCGCCGCTCTCAACGTAGCCCTGTGGCAGCGCGCCGAGCGCCTCTAAGCACGAAAGCCATGTCCCAATAGCAATAACCGCTGGTAGCGAAAAATCCGCGTCATGGCGCGACCTGCGCTTATTGCCAACGGGACAGTGCCTTTGTGAAGGAGACACGAAAAATCGCCGCGCCCGCGGACAACGGCGATGGGAAACGGGACTAGTCTTCGTCGTTTTCTGTGGCGCGGTGCGCAACCGACGGACCCACGGCGGTGCCGGGAGCAGCCCCCTCGGCAGCACGTGCGCGCTGCTCAGCATGCTGCTTGCGCGCGACGGTGAGCCACTCAGGCGCCTCATCGAGCAGGGCCTTGATCTCGGCCGTGGTGAGCGGGCGGTCCATGTCGTTCTTCTTCATGGCGTTGACGGAAATGCCCAGCTTCTGCGCCACGATGGGACGCGGGTGCGGGCCCTCCTGGCGTAGCGTGACAAGCCACTGGGGCGGGTTGTCCTGGAGCTCGCGCAGTTGCGCATGCGTGACGGCGCCGTTCTGGAATTCTTCCGGGGTGGCCGGAAGGTAAATGGCTCTTCCGGTTTTAGAGTGCATTGATTAGTTCGCCGGGGGTTCGGGCGTGGCACAAGATATTGGGGTCCTTGGC
>NZ_JBCJKS010000029.1:0-22473 GCF_039822565.1 Corynebacterium sp. SA-MJD20WY100
GACGGGAATTCGGACCCGACGTCCCCTGCAACTAACTGAAAACGGGAAAGACCCGCTCCCCACAAGGGGAAGCGGGCTACTCGGCGTGCCGTGATGGCGTGGTGATTAGGAAATTACTTCTCCCAGCCGATGTCTTCCTTTGGAATGACTGCAAAGCCAAGGGCGCCGATGTTGGCAAGCCCCTTCTTCACACCCTGCATGTCAGCACCGTTGGCGTAGGGCATGAGACCAAAGTGGCCGAAGGCTTCCTTCTCCAGCTCATTGGCGCGCTTGGTCTGCTCCTCGGCGGTCGGCAGCTTCTGCAGCTCCGCGATCTTCTTGTCCAGCTCGGCCGAACCCGTGCCAGACTTGTTGAGCTCGGAGTCAGAGGCGTACGTCTGGTTGAAGTATGCGGGACCGAAAGGATCCGTGGAACGGAAACCGCTTGCGATGATGTCGAAGTCCTTCTCACTCATAATCTTGGAGAAGTCAGAGGAAGGACGCTCTTCGACCTGCATGTCGACGCCCACGTCACGCAGCATCTTCTGGAGGGCTGCGGCGGTGGACTTGACCATCTCGGAGTCGCCGGTCGAGACGTAGCGGATGGACAACGGCTGGCCGTCCTTCTCCATGATGCCCTCGGAGTTAGCGGTGTAGCCAGCTTCCTCGAAGAGCGACTTAGCCTTGTCCTTGTCGAAGCTGACGACCTCGCTGAAGTTATCCTGGTAACCCTCCTGGGTGCCGAACATCACCAGGGAACCCGGCAGCTCTTCGGTGTAGCCCAGACCGTTAAAGCGCACAGCGGCAAGCTGCGTGCGGTCAATACCGGTCATAATACCCTCGCGGACCTTCTCGTCTTTGAGAGCCGGAGCTTCCGAGTTGAGCGTGAGGAGGTAGTTGGCCGGAAGCATCGCGGCACGAATATCGATGGCGTCGCCCATGCCCTTGGCAATGGTCATGTTGTTCTTGGTGCTGACGGAAGCTGCGTCGATCTCTCCGGCCTGGAAGGCGTTGATGGTCGCTTGCGACTCCATCTGACGGTAGGTGACCTTCTCCAGCTTGGGGGCATCACCCCACCACTTCTCGTTCGGGACGAAGGTGACGGTGCCGCCGTTGAAGTCAGCGTTTTCGACCTTGAACGGACCCGCGCCGTATTCAGGGTGAAGCTTGTTGAGGTACGCCTCGTTGTACAGCTCAGTGGTGTTGATGGCGGGGTGCAGGAGCTGGTTGAAGAGGCCCTGCCACCATGGGTAGACGCCGTCGAAGGTGACAACGGCTTCCTTGTCGTTGGCGCCAGCTTCGACCGACGTGATGCGCTCGTAGCCGTCAGTCGAGTTGACCTGGTTGCCCTCCTGCTCACCGTTGTTCATCTTCCAGGTGTTTTCGAAGGCCTTCCAGTCGATGGGGGTGTCATCGTTGTACTTTGCCTCATCGCGGATGGTGAACGTGACGACGGTGTTGCCGTCCTTTTCTTCGTCCTTGACCTCGGAGATGTAGTCCGGGTTTGCGGTGTAGTTGCCCTCGCCGTCGAAGAGCGCGATTTGCGGGTTGTACCAGCTCCATACGGAACGCGTGTCCGAGGTCATGTTGGCGTGGAACACGTTTTGCTGCTCGGTGATTTCGCCGATCGGTAGCGTGAGCGTACCGCCGTCCTTGAGCTCGTCGCGCGACTTCTCGTTGTAGTCGCCGGACGGCTTGACTTCGACCTGAGCTTCGCCGGAGCCAGACGCAGAGTCGGAGGAGGAGCCACCGCAGGCAGAAAGTGCAAGGGCAAGGGTGGCCATGGTCGCGACGCTGGCAATGCGCAGACGTGACGGACGTGACGAAGACATAAGAGTTCTCCTTTATGGATGAGACAAAGTGGGACTATGCAGTTATAAGCGTGGAAAGTCTGTGTCCGGCCTGCACGGTGGCAGGCCGGAGTCGTGCTATTTCTTGGCGAGCGCAGCTCGTTCGGCCTGACGTGCACGCGCGACTGCAGGATCCGGGATCGGAATGGCCGCCAGTAGCTTGCGCGTGTACTCATGCTGCGGGTGGTCAAAGATCTCGTCGGTGTCGCCGTGCTCGACGAACTGGCCCTTGTACATCACCGCAACGCGATCGGAGAGGTGGCGGACCACCGAGAGATCGTGGGCGACGAAGAGGTAAGACAGGCCCAGCTTGCGCTTGAGCTCTTCGAGCAGGTTGATGACGCCGGCCTGGATGGACACGTCGAGTGCGGAGACCGGCTCGTCGAGGACGATGACGGACGGGTTCGTCGCGAGTGCACGAGCTAGGCCGATGCGCTGGCGCTGGCCGCCGGAGAAGTGTCCCGGGAAGCGGTCGAGCTGCGAGGCGTCGAGGCCCACGAGCTTCATGAGCTCCGCGACGCGGGCGTCGACGTCGCCCTCGTAGCCCAGCGACTCGAGGGGCTCGGCGATGACCTCGCGAACCGTGAGGCGCGGATTAAGCGAGCTCATCGGGTCCTGGAAGACGATCTGCATGTCCTTGCGGGCCTCACGGCGCTCGGCGCGCGACATGGAGTTCGCGTCCTTGCCGTTGAGGATGACCACGCCGTCCTTCGGGTCGAGGTCCATGATCTCGAGCAGGGTCGTGGTCTTGCCGCAGCCGGACTCGCCGACGATGGCCATGCACTCGCCTTCGCGGATATCGAAGGTAAGCCCATCGACGGCCTTGACGGTGCCCACGCGCCGCTTGACGAGCGCGCCTTTCATGAGCGGGAATTCCTTGCGCAGGTTCTTGACCTCGAGCGTGGTCTTGCGGTCTTCGCGCGGGATGCCCTCGAACGAGTCGGGGGAGAGCGGCGGGACCTTGAACATGCGCTCGCCGTTAATCATGCCGCCGTGGATTTCGGCGCTGCGGACGCAGGCGGTGAGATGCGCGGGGGCATCGGCAAGCGGGGCCAGCGGGGGCTCGCCCTTGAGGCAGGCGTCGATGGCCACGGGGCAGCGCTGCGCCAACTGGCAGCGGTCGTGGAGGTTGACGAGGATGGGCGGGTTGCCCTCGATGGGTGTGAGCGGCTCGTCGGAGCTCACGTCCGGGCGCGGCGTGGAGCCGAGCAGACCCACCGTGTACGGCATGCGGGGGTGGTTGAAGATGGTGTCTACATCGCCGCGCTCGACGGGGCGGCCGGCGTACATGACCATGACGTCGTCCGCGGTCTCCGCGACGACGCCCATGTCGTGGGTAATCATGATGGTCGCTGCACCGGTCTCGCGCTGGGCGACCTTGATGACGTCGAGGATCTGAGCCTGGATGGTCACGTCGAGCGCCGTGGTGGGCTCGTCCGCGATGAGCACGCGCGGGTTATTTGCAATCGCGATGGCGATGACCACGCGCTGGCGCATACCACCGGAGAACTCGTGTGGGAAAGACTTGAGACGCAGCTTGGGGTCCGGGATGCCCACGAGGTCGAGGAGTGCCTCAGCCTGCTTGAGCGCGTTGGACTTGGAGACATTCTGGTGGGCTTGGATGGCCTCGACGATCTGCGTGCCGATGTCGAAGACCGGCGTGAGCGCGGAGAGCGGATCCTGGAAGATCATGCCGATGCCCTGGCCGCGGATCTCGGACATCTGCTTGTCTGTGAGTCCCAGCAGCTCGCGGCCGTCGAACTTCACGGAGCCGGTGATCTTTGCGTAGTCCGGCAGCAGGCCCATGATGGACATGGAGGTCACGGACTTACCGGAGCCGGACTCGCCCACGATGCCGAGCGTGCGGCCGGGGTAGAGGTCGAAGTCGACGCCGCGGACGGCGGAGACAGAGCCTGCCTCGGAAGGGAAGGAGACGTGGAGGTCCTTGACGGAGAGGATGGGTTGTTCGTTGAGGTGTGTCATGCCTTGCCACCAGACTTGGAGTTCGGGTCGAGAGCGTCGCGCAGGCCGTCGCCGATAAAGGCCATGGAGACGGTGAGCAGCGTCAGGGTGATTGCAGGAACGTAGAACTGCCACGGGGCAGACTGCACGCTGGCGGTGCCGCCTTGGAGCAACGTACCGAGGGAGACATCGGGAAGCTTGACGCCCAAGCCCAGGAAGGACAGGGCGGTCTCGGAGCCGACGGTGCCGACGACGCCGAAGACGAACTGGATGATGAGCAGCGAGCCGATGTTGGGAATGACGTGGCGGATGACCGTCTTGAAGCGGGAAACGCCCATGTAGTCCGCGGCGCGGACGTAATCCTGTTCACGCACCGTGAGCGCCAGCGACCAGATGACGCGGGCCTGATACATCCAACCGAACGCGATGAGCACGACGATGAGCAGGCGCCAGTCGCCGCCCGAGTCGGAGACCACGAGGGCGATGAGGAGGAAGGTCGGGATGGACAGGAGGAAGTGGATGACGGCGAGGACGGCCTTTTCCACCTTGCCGCCCCACAGTGCTGCACCGGCGCCCACGAGCGCGGAGATGACGAGCGTGAAGAGCGAGACAAGGATGGCGATGGTCAGCGAGCGGCCGAGGCCGTGGACCACCTGCGCGTAGAGGTCGTTGCCGGCGTCCGTCGTGCCGAACCAGTGCTCGGGGCTCGGCGGCGTGGACAGGTTGAGGAAGTCTGGGTCACGGTAGTCCCACTGGGCGAAGAACCCGCCGAAGACGGCTACGAGAATGAGAAAGACGAGGATAGCCAGGCCCACGACCGCCATCTTGTTGCGGAAGTAGCGGCGGACGTAGAGCTTCCAGCGGGCGGTGCCTTTGGCGACGCCGTCGGCGCCCGGCTCGGACTTGAGCTCCGCGATGAGCGTGGACTGCGCCTCGGCTGTGTTGAGTCGCTGGCCGGCGTGGAGCTCGGACTGCGTAGAGAGCTCGCTCATGGGCTCGTGCTCGGGCGTGTGTGGGTTGAGGTTGGGGTTGTTCCCCTTCGGAGTATTCGCAGACATTTAGCTCACCCGGACTCGTGGATCGAGGGCGACAACAACGAGGTCAGCGAGGACCGCGGAAACGGCCGTCATGGCAGCGCCGAACGCGGCCACACCGACGGCGCCGTTGATGTCGTTCTTAGAGATGGTTTCGAGGAAGTACTGGCCCATGCCGTTCCAGCCGAAGATGCGCTCCGTCATGACCGCGCCGGTGAAGATACCAGGGACGGAGAACGCGACGGAGGTCGCGACCGGGATGATGGAGGTGCGCAGCGCGTGCTTGCGGATGGCCTGCTGGCGCGTGAGGCCCTTCGCGCGGGCGGTGCGCACGTAGTCCGCGTTCAAGTTATCGAGCAGGAGCGTGCGCTGCGTCATGTGGTAGCCCGCGTAACTGATGAAGACAAGCGAGATTGTAGGCAGGATGAGGTGCTGAAGGGCGTCGAGCAGCTTGTTAGCAAAGCCCTCCACGCCGAGGGAGCTGGCGCCCACAACGTAGAAGATGCGGGAACCGGTGGCCTCATTGATCCACAAGGCGATGGCGACGACCACGATGGACGCGACGACGACGTGCGTGTTCATCGCGACGATGGAAATGCCTTGCCATACGCGGTCGCCCCACTTGTATTGGTGCGAAGCGGTATAGACGCCCACGGCGACGCCGATGACGATGGAGAGGATGGTGGACAGCAGGAGCAGCTGGGCCGAGACCCAGATGCGGTAGCTGATCTGGTCGTTGACAAAGTCGCCCACGGGGGAGCGCCCCCAGTCCCAGTGCAGGAGGATGTTGGTGAGCCACGTCCACCAACGCTCAAGGAGAGGCGTTTCGGGGCTCAAGTTGTAGGGCTCGAGCATCGCGTTGATCTGATCGTTGGACAGAGGTGGACGGCGTCCGATGTAATTCGAACGTGGGTCGAGGAACGTCGCCGCCAAGAAGTAGGCGATGTTCGTCGCCAGGAAGATCATGAGCAGCCAGCCCAGGGTCTTCCTAATGAGGTATTTGAACATGGTGTCTCCGAGAAGATCCGGCTGCATGTCCGGCCGGATTGAGAGTAATGGTCGCAACCGCGTCTTCCTTGGGGAGGGAAACGCGCTTGGGAATAATTTATCGCCCTGTTAGTTGTGGCACAAAAGGGGTGACGGGGTGACGGTAATCCCCAATAGCCCGACAGATTTATGTGAGAGAATATAACGCTGTGACCTGCGGTTTCCACTCCGTCGTCGGGTGAATATTAATAATATGATCCAGATTGCAATTCATGCGGGGGTGGAAATCGGGCCTAGTGTGCATAAAACTGCTGTCGTTTCATACATTTTTGGAGCTAATTATTCGCGTCCGCCTGGCCGCATGCGGGACAGCCGTGGAGCTGGGGTGAGAGTGTGACGCGTCGCGTGGGGCTAGTGTGGGCCCGGAAAATACGTGGGGCGGCCGGTCCGTTGGTGGACCGGCCGCCCCACGGCGTGCCGTGTGCTGCGGGTTACTCGGCGAGGCCGAGGTTTTCGCCGGTGCCGATTTCGATGTGGAGGCCCGGCACGGACTCGATGAGGTTTTTGGTGTAGTCCTGCTGCGGGTGATCGAAGAGATCATCCACGCGGCCGTGCTCAACTAAGCGGCCTTTCTCCATCACGGCCACATCGTCTGCCGTTTGGCGCACGACAGCGAGATCGTGGGTAATGAAAAGGTACGACAGGTTGAGGTCTGCCTGCAGCTGCGCGAGCAGGTCGATGATCTGGTGCTGGACGAGCACGTCCAAGGCGGACACAGCCTCGTCGAGGACGATGACCTCGGGCTTGAGCGCGAGCGCGCGTGCGATGGCGATGCGCTGGCGCTGGCCGCCGGAGAGCTCGTTGGGGTAGCGGCGCATGGCGGAACGTGGCATGGCGACCATGTCCAGGAGCTCCGCGACGCGTTCCTCGCGCTGCTTGCGACTGCCCACCTTGTGCAGGGCGAGGGGTTCCTCGATGCAGCGGTAGATGGAATACATCGGGTCGAGCGAGCCGTATGGGTTCTGGAAGACGACCTGCATCTTGCGGCGCAGGTGGAACATCTCCTTCTTCGAGAGGGTGGAGGTGTCACGCCCCTCGTAGTTAATCGTGCCGGACGTGGGCTCGAGCAGGCCCAGCACCATGTTGGCCACGGTGGACTTGCCGGAACCGGATTCACCCACGAGTGCGAGCGTCGTGCCGCGGCGAAGGTCGAAGCTCACGTCGTCGACGGCCTTGAGCAGCTTCTTCTCACCGCGCTGGCCACGAATGTCGAATTCCTTCGTGAGGTTGCGCACGGTGATGACGGGCGCCTCGTTGGCGACAGGAGAATCATCAGCCTTGGCTGTGCCTGTCTTAATTTCGGTCGTTTCTAGGCCTGCCTTGCGGGCGGCCTGAATGCGCGAGGAGGCGAGCGAAGGCGCCGCCGCGACGAGGCGGCGAGTGTACGGGTGTTGCGGATCGCGGAGAATCTCGCGCGAGGGACCCTGCTCCACGATACGGCCGCGGTGCATGACGATGAGGTGTTCAGCGCGCTCTGCGGCAAGGCCTAGGTCGTGGGTGATAAGGAGGACGGCGTTGCCGAGCTCCTTGGTGAGGTGCTCTAGGTGATCGAGGATGGTCTTCTGGACCGTCACGTCGAGGGCGGAGGTGGGCTCGTCCGCGATGAGCAACTGCGGGCGCGCCGCCAAACCCATGGCGATGAGCGCGCGCTGGCGCATGCCGCCGGAGAACTCGTGGGGATACTGCTTAGAGCGGCGGGCGGCATCGGGAAGCCCGGCTTCCTCGAGGAGCTGGACGACGCGCTCGTGGCGCTCGGTGCCAGGCACAACATTGTTGGCCTTGAGGGATTCCTCGATTTGGGTGCCAATGCGCCACACCGGGTTCAGGTTGGACATGGGATCCTGCGGCACGAGACCGATCTGGGAGCCGCGGATGTCCTCGAACTGCTTGTCTGACAGATGCGTGATGTCCTGGCCGTTGAAGGTGATCGTGCCGTCAGTGACCTTGCCGGTGCCCGGGAGTAGGCCGATGATCGACATGGCCGTGGTGGATTTGCCGGAGCCGGACTCGCCGACGATGGCGACAGACTGGCCGGGGTAAATCTTAAAGTTAACGCCGCGGACGGCTTCGACGGTGCCGGTGGAGGACTCGAAGGAGATCTTCACGTCGTCCATGCTGAGCAAAGGCTGTTGTGCGGCGCCGGAGGCTTCCACCTTGGACGCGTGCGCGGTAGCAGTAGTGGGTTCGTGTGCCATGATTATTTGTTCCTCGCCTTCGGGTCGAGAGCGTCGCGCAGGACGTCGCCCATCATGATGAAGCTCAGGACGGTCAGACCCAGGGCGGTTGCGGGGTAGAAGAGGACGCCTGGGTCAGTACGCAAGGACTGCTGTGCCTGGGAGATGTCGCCGCCCCAGGAGACCACCGTGGGCGGCAAGCCGATGCCCAGGAACGACAGGGTCGCCTCCGCGACGATGAAGGTGCCGAGCGCGACCGTGGCGTACGAGATGATGGGGGCCGCGGCATTGGGCATGATGTGGCTGAACAGGATGCGGAACTTCGAGGCACCCACGGAGCGGGCGGCCTGGACGAATTCCTCGTTCTTCACGCTCATCACGGCGCCGCGCGTAATACGCGCGATGGACACCCAGCCGAACGCACCGAGGACGAGTGCCACGGTGAGGATGGTGCGGTGCTCCTTGAACAGCTGCATGACGACGATGGCGGCGAGCACGAGCGGGATGGCAAAGAAGATATCCGTGATGCGGGAGAGCACCGCATCGATCCAACCGCCCCAAAAGCCGGCGACGGCGCCGATGATGGAGCCGAGCACCGTGACGATGAGCGTGGAGAGAACGCCCACGGCCACCGACGCGCGGGCACCATAGATGAGGCGGGAGTAGATATCGCAGCCCTGGCGGTTAAAGCCGAAGACGTGGCCCTCGGCGGGGTCAGCAAGCGAGTTGGACAGCTCGCAGAAGCGTGGGTCGGTGCTCGTGAACCAGCTGGGGAACAGCGAAATGAGCACGGCGGCAAGGATCATCGCTGCCGAGATCCAAAACAGGGGGCGGCGGCGCAGGTAGCGCCACGCCTCACCCCACTGGGAGGACGGTGCGGACTCGTCCTTGACGGCATCGACAGCGCCGAGGCCCGTTTCGTCAACATCCGAGATGAAGTGTTCCTGGCCGGGGCGCGGGGTGGTGGTATCAGGATTAGTTGTCATAGCGGATCCTCGGATCGAGTACTGCGTAGAGAAGGTCAACGATGAGGTTGGACACGATGTAGATGAGCACGAGCACGGTGGTAAACGACACGATGGTAGTGGGCTCACCGCGCAGGATGGCCTTGTACATGGTGCCGCCGACGCCGTTGATGCCGAAGATGCCTTCGGTAATGATGGCGCCCGTCATGAGTGCGCCGAGGTCGGCGCCGATGTAGGTGATGACGGGAATAAGCGAGTTGCGCAGCACGTGGCGCAGCATGGTCGTCGTGCCCGCCAGGCCCTTGGCGCGGGCGGTACGCACGTAGTCCGCGCGAAGATTCTCGCTCACGGATTGGCGCGTCAAGCGAATGACGTACGCGAATGACATGGCGCCCAGCACGATGGCGGGCATGAGCAGCGACATGAAGGTCTCATTCGTGCCCACCGTGACGGGAAAGAGCTGCCACTTAATGCCCAGGAGGTACTGGAAGACGAAGCCGACCACGAAAGAGGGCACAGCGATGACGATGAGCGAGATGACAAGAATGGCTGAGTCGAAGACGCCGCCGCGGCGAATGCCGGAAATGACGCCGAAGAGAATGCCAAAGATTCCTTCGAAGAAGATCGCCATGACGGCGAGCTTGATGGTGACGGGGAAGGCATTGGCCATGACCTCGGTGACGGGCACGCCGGAGAACGTGGTGCCGAAGTCGAAGCTGAGGATGCCCTTGACGTAGAGCAAGTACTGGACGAGGAAGGGCTTGTCCAGGTTGTATTCGGCCGCAATACGGGCGCGGGCCGCTTCGGTGAGACCACGGTCGCCGCCCAAGGCTTCGACAGGGTCACCAGGCATGAGGAAGACCAGCGCGTAGATGAGTAGCGTCGCTCCGAAGAAGACGGGGATCATCTGCAACACTCGTCGCCCGATATAGCGCAACATTAGTGTTTTCCTTATTTAAAAAATCGAGGTGAGGCTGAAATTATCTTAACGAGCCGAGGTGCTTATTGAATAATCGATAGAAATGCACGGGAAACGCCCCACTGTCGCGGAGGTGACTGTGGGGCGTGATAGGACATGAACCGTGCGAGTTACTGCTTG
The DNA here is from genome assembly GCF_039822565.1 of Corynebacterium sp. SA-MJD20WY100. NCBI lineage: Bacteria > Bacillati > Actinomycetota > Actinomycetes > Mycobacteriales > Corynebacteriaceae > Corynebacterium > Corynebacterium sp. SA-MJD20WY100. Next base: position 10,111 of record NZ_JBCJKS010000029.1, read on the forward strand.
GTGATGTCGGTGAAGACCGGCTGCGACTTCCAGTTGAAGGCCACGTTATCTACGGCCTCGGAGTAGCCGCCTGTGACGTTGGAGTACCACAGCGGGATGGCCGGAAGATCCTCGAAGAGCATGGTCTGCGCCTCGTTGTAGATCTTGGCCGCGTCCTCGGCGTTCGCTGCGGAACCGGCCTCTTTCAGCTTCTTATCGAACTCCGGGTTGGAGTAGTCGCCATCGTTGGAGCCAGCACCCGTGGCGTAGACGGCAGACAGGAAGTTGCCGATGGACGGGTAGTCTGCCTGCCATCCGGTGCGGAACGCGGTTTTGATGGTGCGGTTGGTGACCTCATCGCGCAGAGACTTAAAGTCCGGGTACGGCGCGCCGGTGGCCTCGATGCCGAGGGTGTTCTTGATGGAGTTGGTCGTTGCGTCGACCCAGCTCTGGTGGCCGCCATCCGAGTTGTAGGCAATGGAGAAGGTGCCAGACCACGGGGAGATCTCGTCAGCCTGCTTCCACAGTTCCTTGGCCTTTTCCGGGTCGTAGGACACGACGTCGTTTCCCTCGATGGACTCGGAGTAGCCCGGCAGCACCGGCGAGGAGAAGTCCTTGGCCGGGGTGCGGGTGCCCTGGAAGATGGTGTCCGTGATTTCCTCGCGGTTGATGGCGTAGGACAGTGCCTGGCGGCGCAGCTTGCCTTCCTCGCCGGAGAAGTGCTCGAGCGACTCTGGGATGGTGAAGGACTGGAAGACTGCGGCTGGCTGGTTGACGGCGCGCTCGCCCAGGTCATCCTTGTAGACGGCGAAGGCGGAGTCCGGCACGGCGTCAAGGGTGTCCAGGTTTCCTGCGAGCAGGTCAGAGTAGGCGGAATCCTGGGACGGGTAGAAGGTGAACTTCACGCCATCGTTCTGGGGCTTGCGCTCGCCGGCGTACTCGTCGTTCGGAACGATGATGGCGTCCTGGTTGTGGTTCCACTCGCTGAGCTTGTACGGACCGTTGCCGACCGGGGTCTCACCGAAGGCCTCCATGTCGTCGAACGCGCTCTCCGGCAGCGGGAAGTATGCGGAGTAGCCCAGACGCTGCTCGAAGTCTGCCTCCGGGGCGGCCAGGGTGATGGTGAAGGTCTTATCGTCGACGACCTTGAGGCCCTCGAGCGACTCCACGCCTTCCTCGTAGCCCTTGATGGGCTCGAAGAAGTAGGCGCCCAGCTGGGACTCGCGCACGGTGTAGTTCCATGCGTCCACGAAGGAGTTGGCGGTCACCGGGGAGCCGTCGGAGAACTTCCAGTCCTTGAGCTTCACGGTGAATTCGGTGTGGTCATCGTTGGACTCGATGGACTCGGCAACTTCGTTGTGCACCTTGCCGTCCTTGTCGTAGTAGACAAGGCCCGAGAAGATGTTGTCGATGATGTTGCCGCCGCCGACCTCGTTGGTGTTGCCCGGAACGAGGGGGTTCTGCGGCTCGGTGCCGTTGGCGAGGATGTAGTTGTCGCCGCCCTCGGAGCCGGAGCCGGATGCGGAATCGGACGAAGAGCTGCACGCGGCGAGAGTGAGAGCCAGCGCGGCGGCCGAGGTGACGGCCGCAACCTTCTTGATCGTCATGGGAGTGGTGTCCTCCAGTGCTGTGAGAGTTGGGGTGCCCTGTGACAGGGCTTGAAAAGAAACTACACTGTAACTCGCATCACTTTCAAGTGGGCGAGGCGAGCTGCTGCGCAATTTTCTATAACTCAGTTAATACCTTTGGGGTGATAGAATCAAGCTGGCGCCGGGAGTTTTCAATTAATTGCCGCTAACGGGGCTAAAGGCAGGGGCTCCGCCCAGCTCCCATGGAGGGGAAAACCCCGTGCGGCGAATAGAGTGGGGCACTATGCAGGACCCCACCCGTATCGCCCCCACCCTCGAAGCACTGCGCCGTGCGTGGGAAGGCGAGCCCGATCTCAGCCTCCCCACGCTCTTCGCGATGCTCGCCAACGAGGGACTCGGATGGGGCGCCTCGGACGCGGATCTCGTCGCCGCTCTGAAGACTCGCGCCGCGGTGCGCCCCGGCTTCCTACCCGCGGAGGGCACGTATCTCATCCGTTGCGACCGCGCGCTCGTTACCGTCGACGGCCGCACCGCCATCGTCCGGGGCCAGTCCCAGCCTGTGGTCTGGGAGTATTCCCGGGCCCGTCCCACCGGTCCCGGCCGGCCCCTCGTGCTTGCCGATGCCGCCGGCACCGAGCACCGCCTCGGGGTCGTCGAATCCATCTCCCGCGTGGACCTCGCAGCACTCGCCCGCGCCGGGCGCCCGCTGGCAGGCCTCCAGCGCCGCAGTCTGGGCGAGCGTGTCTATGTCCTGCGCACCGCCGATCCCGAGTCGACGATTCTGCTTGACCACGGCCTTCATGTCTTCACGCCCGCCGGACGCTCGCCCGCGAGGACCTCTCCTGGCAGCGGATCGTCACCGGTGCCGTGGGCGAGACGCTCACGGTCGAGCTCCCCGGGGCCCGCATGCGCGACTTCGGCACGGTGACGCAGATTCTCATCGCCGCAGCGGAAGTCGGCTAGAGCCACGGCACAAAAGCAATGTCCCAATAGCAATGACCGCAGGTCGCCGATTCGTGTGGAGAATCGGCGACCTGCGGATAGTGCCAACGGGACATGGCCTTCGTCCCCGCCGGGCGTTTAGGCCGTGATGCGTGAGTAGTGGAGCTTATAGACCGTCTCCAGATCGGAGTCGGGGAAGGCCGCTCGGAAGTCGCGCTCGGTCTGCTCGGCGAGGGCGACGAGATCTGCGAAGGGAGTCTCGGGCTTGGCCTGGATGACAAAGGTCGCTTGCTGGTGGCCGCGGTCCCAGGCGACGCGGCGCTCGACCTTCTCCACGCCCTCAGCGTTTTCCATGAAGGAGGCGATGCCGCCGATGATGGGGTTCATCTGCAGTGCGATGGAGCCGTCGTCATTGGAAGCCTCCGAGGACACCTTGTTAATGCGGTGCACCTTAAACGTTGCGACGATGATCCAGAAAGCGAGGATGGTGCAGAGGACGGCCGCGGCGCCGAGGGCCCACGGCCACCACGCGTGGGTGGGAAGTGCGGCCCAGATGCCGTGGTCGACCCAGCGGGTGAGCTCGACAATGGGCCCGACGTCGAAATGCAGCAGGACGGGCCACACGCCCAGTGCGATGAGGACCAGGCCCAGGATGATGAAGAGAGTGCGCAGAATTCCGGCGAGGCGCTTAGACATTGGTGTCGACCTCCTCGATGCGCTCGACGGTGACGGAAAGCGGCGCGGGGTGGGCGAGAGACGCGAGTTCCTCGTTGACGACTTCACGCACGCGGGTGGCGAGGTTCTCGTCTTCGATGTCGCCGTTGATGATGAGGTGGATGCCCTTCTTTCCGGCGGTCGTGCGCGCGGCACCCACGCCAGGAACCTTGCGCGCAGTCGCGGAGCAGCGCCGGGCGATGTCGACCTGGCGGGTCCAACCGGAGATCGCGCCGCTCGCGAGTTCCACGTGGGTGCGACGGCGCGGACGTAGCGCAGCGTAGAGCATGAGCAGGCCGACTACGATGCCGGCGGCGCCGCCCCACAGCATCCAGGGCGCGATGGCTGCGGAGCCCTGGGCGTCGCCGCTCATGACGTCGATGAAGGGCTGCGTCCACGAGTCGACGGTCGCGTGCGTCGACACGCGCCACGCCTCACGGCCGAAGACCGCGGCGAGAGCGAGGAGCGCCAGGCTGAGCAGCAGCGCCCACCAGCGCACGATGGGCGCGCCCTTGGGTTCTTGGCCGCGGGATGGGACGGCGGCGTCGGTACTCATGGCTGCTCCTTTCCGAACAGTGGGATGACTTCGATGGCGCGCAGTGGCTCGGGGTCTGGGGCCTCGACATGACGGTGGCGCGCGAAGGACTCAATCTTCAGCGGACGCAGTGGCTGCGGCGTGGGTGCGCTGGGCGACCATGGAGTCACGGGTGCCGGGGCGGCGACGCGGACGAGTGGCTGCTCGGGCGGAAGCTCCGGAGAGCGCAGCGGCAGCGGCGCCGGTGCGGAGACCGTGTGGAGTGGCACAGACGCGGCGGAGTGCGCGGCGACCTCGACCGGCAGCGGCACGAAGTCCGGCGTCGATTCGGGCGAGCGCACGGCAGGTGCCGCGGGAGTATCCGGCGAGACGATACGCACCGTGTTCGTCGTGGTGGTCGGACGCAGAGGACGCGGCTCGGGTATCGCGGGCGAGACGATGCGCGAAGGCGCGGTCTCGGGATGCCACGGTTTCCTCGTCACGTGCGCGGTGACGTTTTCTGCGGTGACGCGCTCGCCCGGGATGGTGTGCCCGACGATGACGTTGACGCGAGTGGGCTGGAAGCCGCTCATGGCGATGACTTCCTCTGCGATGGCAGAACGTACGCGCGCGGCGATGTCGGTGACGGGCGAAGGCCATACGGTGGCGATAGCGACGTCGATGGCCACGGTCCACGTGTCCGGGTCCATCTGGATGGCCATGCGCGGAAAGTTCTGCCCGCCGATCTTCTTCCACGTGCCCGAGACCTTTGCGGTGCCGGGAACGCGCGCGATGGCGGCCGAGACGATATATTCCATCGTGCGCAGGCCGAGTCGGTTGGAGCCGTGATGGTGGGCCGTGTCCATGATGGCGGGCACCGAGACGACGTCAGCAGCTTCGATGCCGCCGGGAGTTGCGGCGGCCGCCGCGTTGAGTCCCGGAGTGATGGTCTCCAGCGTGACATTTGCCCATGCGCCGGGGGAGGACGAGGCATGCGTCATTATCCGCGGCCCTTGCCAATCATCTGGTTCCACAGATCCAGCACGTTGAGCTTGCCATCAAAGTGGGCGCCAGCGAGCCCGCCCACGACGGCCAGCACGACGGAGAGGAGCAGAAGCTGCCACCCGCCGAAGTAGGCCAGGAGCGCGAGCGCGATGCCTGCCACGATGCCCAGCGTGGTGTAGTTCTTCATCGGAGGCCTTTCTTTATTGTGTTCTCTATTGTGTCGTGTGCGTATCGGGCGCGGCAACGTCGGCGATGACGACGTCGAGACGCGCGAGTTCCGGAACGGCGCGGCAAGCCGCAGCCTGGACGGCGGGGCCAATCTCCGTGAGCGGCGGGCCGTCGAAGGCGGCGACCACGTGCGCCTCGATCTGTGTGTCGTCCTTTGGGCCTAGGAACCGCAGGCCCGGAATGCGCTCGCCCGGAAAGAGCAGCGCCACCTCGCCGTAGCGCCCCGGCGCCAGATCTGCGACGCCGGGCACCGCGCGCAGCGCGGTGACCAAGGCACGTGCCTGCTCGAGGGATAAAAGGAAGCGTTCCGCCATGCGGGCCTAGGCTTGGGGCTCGACGGCGGTGGAGGGGGCATCGGCAGGCTCGGCCTCCTTGGGCAGGCGCACGTCGTGGACGGTGACGTCCACGCGATTGACCTCCAGGCCCGTCATGCGCTCGATGGCGGTCATGATATTGCGGCGGATGGCCTCCGCGAGCTCGTGGATGGCGACGCCGTACTCCGCGATGATGGCGACGGCGACGGTGGCCGCGCCGTTCGCGACCTCGACGTCGACGCCTTGGCGGACGTCCTCAGTGCCGCCGAAGGACTCGCGAATGGAGCCCATCATGCGGGCGCCGCCGCCACCGAGGGCTGCCACGCCGGAGACCTCGCGGGCGGCGATACCGGCGATCTTGGAGACCACCGTGGTCTCGATGGTCGTGGTGCCGAACTCGGTCTCGAGATTCTTATTGACGTGCTGCTCGGTGGTGGCGGGCTCGGTGCTCTGCGTGGCTTCCGGCGTAGTGTTCTCGGCCATGATGTGGTGCCCTTTCTTAGCGTGCGGATGCTTTATATATAAGGATAGGCCCGGGACCGCCGGGCGCGTGGTACCTACCGTAGTGCGAAACGCCCTATCCGTGGGGCGGTCGCGCGACGTTGCCGCAGGTTGATGCCTAAACGTGATTTTCGGCACTTTGTTGGCAGAGGTTTGTCTTATGCGGCGCGACGTGCTTAAATACAGGGGTTGCTTTAACAGGGCAATGCAAGCCAGGCGCGAGCGCGCTCGCGCATGAGGTTGGGCATTGACGCTGGTAGGGCGAACATGACGCCTTTGCAGTTGTAGCGGGATTTCCTTCGGAATCAACGGCAACGAGAAGGTCTGTTAATCGGGTAAGGCCCGCGACTTCAGTAGTGGCACACCCCGAGAGGCAGAACCAGAGAAGGGGCATGGCAAATAAACAGCGGCAGTATATGAATGGATTTAGGTGTTTCACGCCCCAATTCCTTCCTATGTGATTGACATTCGGGTCTTGTACCCCGTCATAAGCACTGCGACTGGTTATTGAGCCGGCTCGCATCTTGTGGTCATCATGGACTTAAATCAACCACTGGCGTTGAGCCTGGACCTTGTCTGGACAACGTTATAGAGAAATCGAGAAGCAATTTCCCACCGCTTCACGCCCCGGATACGCCGGGAATGTGAATGTGGGGAAGCGAGGAAGAGGATAAGCGTGGCGGGACAAAAAATCCGCATTCGGCTGAAGGCCTACGACCACGAGGCAATTGACGCTTCTGCAAAGAAGATCGTCGAGACCGTCACCCGTACGGGTGCTCGTGTTGTCGGCCCGGTGCCGCTCCCCACCGAAAAGAACGTGTACGCCGTTATTCGTTCTCCGCACAAGTACAAGGACTCTCGCGAGCACTTCGAGATGCGCACTCACAAGCGCCTCATCGACATTCTCGACCCGACTCCGAAGACCGTTGATGCCCTTATGCGCATCGACCTTCCGGCAAGCGTCGACGTCAACATTCAGTAGCGTTCGACTAGAGAACTAATTGGTGGAGAACTAACAATGAGTGAAAACGAGATCAAGGGCATTCTGGGCACGAAGCTCGGCATGACCCAGGTCTTCGACGAGGACAACCGCGTTGTGCCGGTCACCGTCGTCGAGGCTGGGCCGTGCGTCGTTACCCAGATTCGTACCGTTGAAACCGATGGCTACAACGCCATCCAGATCGCCTTTGGCGAAATCGCCCCGCGCAAGGTCAACAAGCCGGGCACGGGCCACTTCAAGAAGGCTGGCGTGACCCCGCGCCGCCACGTCGCCGAGATCCGCATGGACGACACCTCTGCATACGAGGTCGGCCAGGAAGTTAAGGCTGACATCTTCGAGGGCATCACCTTCGTCGACGTCACCGGCACGACCAAGGGTCACGGCTACGCCGGCGCCATGAAGCGCCACGGCTTTGCCGGCCAGGGCGCTGCCCACGGTAACCAGGCTGCTCACCGTCGCGTTGGCGGCATCGGCGCCTGCGCTACCCCGGCACGTGTCTTCAAGGGCACCCGCATGGCAGGCCGCATGGGCCGTGACCGCGTCACGACCCAGAACCTGAAGATTCAGAAGATCGATGCCGAGTCCAACCTGCTGCTCATCAAGGGTGCTATCCCGGGTGCGCGCGGCGGCCTCGTCACCGTTAAGACCGCAGTGAAGGGCGGTGCACACGCATGAGCAACCTCAAGCTAGACGTCCTGACCGCTGACGGTAAGACCAACGGCTCCGTTGATCTGCCGGCCGAGATCTTTGACACCGAGGCATCCATCGCTTTGATGCACCAGGTTGTCAACGCTCAGCTTGCAGCAGCACGCCAGGGCACCCACAAGGCCAAGACCCGCGGCGAGGTCCGCGGTGGTGGCCGTAAGCCGTTCCGCCAGAAGGGCACCGGCCGCGCACGCCAGGGCTCGATCCGCGCACCGCACTACACCGGTGGCGGCATCTCCCACGGCCCGGTTCCGCGCGACTACGCCCAGCGCACCCCGAAGCGCATGATCAAGCAGGCCCTCTTCGGTGCCCTGTCTGACCGTGCACGCAACGAGCGCATCCACGTCGTCGAAGAGCTCGTTCCGGGCCAGACGCCCTCGACCAAGTCTGCTAAGGCTTTCATCGAGCGCATCTCCTCGAACAAGAACGTGCTTCTGGTCCTCGGCCGTGAAGACGTGACCGCTCGCCGCAGCGCCAACAACCTGCCCAACGTCCACATCCTGGACGCTGGCCAGCTCAACACCTACGACGTCCTCAACTCGGACGACGTGGTGTTCTCCGTTGAGGCTCTGCACACCTTCGTCACCCGCGCAACTGGCGCTGACAAGAAAGCAGAGGAGGAGAACTAATGGCTAAGATCGCTAACCCGCGCGACATCATCCTCGCACCGGTAGTCTCCGAGAAGTCCTACGGTCTGATGGAGCAGAACACTTACACGTTCTTCGTCAACCCGGACTCCAACAAGACCCAGATCAAGGATGCCATCGAGCAGATCTTCGGCGTTGAGGTCGACTCCGTGAACACCGCAAACCGTGCCGGCAAGCGCAAGCGCACCCGCACCGGTTTCGGCCAGCGTAAGTCCACCAAGCGCGCCTACGTGACTCTGCGTGAAGGCAGCGACGCTATCGACATCTTTGGCGCTCAGGCGTAAGAGAAGGTCGAGGTAAAGGAAAAACTATGGCTATTCGTAAGTACAAGCCGACAACCCCGGGTCGCCGCCAGAGCTCCGTCTCCCAGTTCGAGGAGATTACTCGCTCGACCCCGGAGAAGTCCCTGCTGCGTCCCCTGTCTAAGACCGGTGGCCGCAACAACTACGGTCGCATCACCACCCGCCACATCGGCGGTGGCCACAAGCGCCGTTACCGTCTGATCGACTTCCGTCGTTCGGACAAGGACGGTATCCCGGCCAAGGTCGCTCACATCGAGTACGACCCGAACCGTACCGCCAACATTGCACTGCTGCACTACCGTGACGGTGAGAAGCGCTACATCATCGCCCCCAAGGGCCTGACGCAGGGCACCATCGTCGAGTCGGGCGCTAACGCAGATATCAAGGTGGGCAACAACCTGCCGCTGCGCAACATCCCGACTGGTACCACGATCCACGCAGTCGAGCTCAAGCCGGGCGCTGGCGCTAAGCTGGCCCGCTCTGCTGGTGCTTCCATCCAGCTGCTGGGTAAGGAAGGCAAGTACGCCATCCTGCGTATGCCGTCTTCTGAAATCCGCCGCGTCGACATCCGTTGCCGCGCCACCGTGGGTGAGGTCGGCAACGCTGACCAGATGAACATCCGCTGGGGCAAGGCTGGCCGTATGCGCTGGAAGGGCGTTCGCCCGACCGTCCGTGGTGTCGTTATGAACCCGGTCGACCACCCGCACGGTGGTGGTGAGGGTAAGACCTCTGGTGGTCGCCACCCGGTGTCCCCGTGGGGTCACAAGGAGGGTCGCACCCGCAACCCGAACCGTTACTCGAACAACATGATCGTGCGCCGTCGTCGCCCGAACAAGAAGCGCTAAGAGGAGGTAAACAATGCCACGCAGCCTTAAGAAGGGCCCGTTCGTCGATGAGCACCTCCTCAACAAGGTGGATGCTCAGAACGAGGCCGGCACCAAGCAGGTCATCAAGACCTGGTCTCGCCGCTCGACCATTCTCCCCGATTTCATTGGCCACACTTTCGCCGTCCACGACGGTCGCAAGCACGTGCCGGTGTTCATCGAGGACTCCATGGTCGGCCACAAGCTCGGTGAGTTCGCACCAACCAAGACCTTTAAGGGTCACGTCAAGGCCGACACGAAGGGACGTCGATAAGCGATGAGTGACACCATCACCTCCGCATCCGCAACGGCCCGCTACGTCCGCGTCACCCCGATGAAGGCACGCCGCGTCATCGATCTGGTACGCGGTAAGTCAGTAGCAGAGGCTCTTGCCATCCTGAAGTACGCTCCGCAGGACGCCGCTAAGCCGGTGGCCAAGGTTGTCGCTTCCGCGGCAGCTAACGCTGAGAACAACTTCGGTCTGGATCCGCGCACGCTCGTTATCTCCGAGGCTTACGCCAACGAGGGACCGACCATGCGTCGTTTCCAGCCCCGCGCACAGGGTCGCGCGTTCATGATCCGCAAGCGCACCAGCCACATCACCGTGGTTGTCGAAAGCCAGAAGGAAGGTGCCAAGTAATGGGCCAGAAAATCCATCCTCACGGCCTCCGTCTGGGTATCTCCACCGAGTGGAAGACCCACTGGTTCGCCGACAAGGACTACGCCAACTACGTGGCTGAGGACATCAAGATCCGTCAGTACCTCGAGAAGGGCCTCGACCGCGCCGGCATCGCCGACGTCGTCATCGAGCGCACCCGCGATCGCGTTCGCGTCGACATTCACACCGCCCGCCCGGGCATCGTGATTGGCCGTCGCGGCGCTGAGGCCGACCGCATCCGCCGCGAGCTCGAGAAGCTCACCGGCAAGATGGTTGCCCTCAACATCCTCGAGGTCAAGCAGGTCGACGCCAACGCGACCCTCGTTGCTCAGTCCATCGCTGAGCAGCTGGTCAACCGCGTTGCCTTCCGTCGTGCCATGCGTAAGGCCATCCAGTCCGCTATGCGCCAGCCGCAGGTCAAGGGCATCAAGGTGCTCCTGTCCGGTCGTCTGGGCGGCGCCGAGATGTCCCGCAACGAGCGCTACCACGAGGGTCGCGTTCCGCTGCACACCCTGCGCGCAGAGATCGATTACGGCACCGCAGAGGCTCACACCACGTTCGGCCGCATTGGCGTCAAGGTGTGGATCTACAAGGGTGACGTCATCGGCGGCGTCAAGGAGTCCGATTTGAACGCTCCGGCTGCTGGCCGTGGCCGCGGCGACCGCAATGGTCGCCCGCGCCGTGGTGGCCAGCGCCGTCAGCGCGCACAGCAGAACCAGGAGGGCTAATCCATGCTGATTCCTAAGCGCGTTAAGTACCGCCGCCAGCACCGCCCGACTCGTACGGGTGTGTCCAAGGGCGGTAACCGCATCGCTTTCGGTGACTACGCCATCCAGGCTCTCGAGCCGGCATACATCACCAACCGTCAGATTGAGGCCGCACGTATTGCCATCAACCGCCACGTCAAGCGCGGTGGCAAGGTGTGGATCAACATTTTCCCGGACCGTCCGTTGACCCAGAAGCCGCTCGGCGTGCGTATGGGTTCCGGTAAGGGCCCGGTTGAGAAGTGGGTCGCCAACGTTAAGCCGGGCCGCGTCCTCTTCGAGATGTCCTACCCGACCGAGGAAGTTGCTATCGAGGCTCTGCGCCGTGCGGCACAGAAGCTTCCCTGCAAGGTCCGCATCATCAAGAAGGAGGACCAGTTCTAATGGCAACCGGTACCCCCGCGCACGAGTTCCGTGAGCTCGACAATGCTGAGCTGGAGACCCGCCTCAAGGACGCGAAGGAAGAGCTGTTCAACCTTCGTTTCCAGAAGGCCACTGGCCAGCTGACCAACAACCAGCGCATCGGCACTGTTAAGCGCGACATCGCCCGCATCTACACCGTTCTTCGCGAGCGCGAGCTGGGCCTGTCCGTTGTTCCGGGAGCTGAGGCTTAAATCATGAGTGAGGCAAACGTGAACGAGAAGAAGGAGCGCGGTGCGCGCAAGACCCGCACCGGCATCGTGGTTTCCGACAAGATGAACAAGACCATTGTCGTCGAGCTCGAAGACCGCAAGCAGCATGCCCTGTACGGCAAGATCATGCGTTCTAACAAGAAGGTTAAGGCGCATGACGAGAACGAGACCGCCGGCATCGGCGACCGCGTTCTCATCGCCGAGACTGCGCCTATCTCCAAGGATAAGCACTACCGTCTCGTCGAAATCGTGGAGAAGGCTAAGTAAACTAGCCCCACGGTAAACGCCCCAGCACCCTTGGTGTTGGGGCGTTTCGCTATAGTGGGGCCCATGTCCCGCACCTTATCCCTCTCCGTAATCTTCGCCGCGGCGGCGCTCACCGCCTGCTCTGCAGGCTCCTCAGAGCCCACCACCGTGACGGTGACGCACAGCCCCCAGCTTTCCGATGCCCCCCTCCTCGGCCCCGCAGGCTCCCTCCAGCACCGCGCAGCCTACTGCTGACCAACCGCTGCCTGACACTCCGCCCACCGAGGCCCCCTCCTGTGCGCCGGTCACGGGGGAGCAAGCAGTGGCGGAGAATATCGGTAAGTTGGAGAAGTACAACGGCTGGGAGTGGGATGCCGAGTACGCCTACACGGACGACTTCGATCCATGCTTGGCGCTGTCCTATATCGTGGTTCCCATCGTGGGCGGCACGTCCTCGTCGCCGTACCACATTATGCTCTTCCGCAAGGGCGAGTACCTCGGCACCGCGACGCAGGAGCCGCGCGGGTTCGCGCCCAGGATCACCCAGACGAGCGATGACTCCATCTCCGTGGGCTACCGCTTCGCCCGTGTTAGCGGACATGAAAAACTGACCGGAGGCGGACATGAAAAAGTCCGCCTATGGCCATGAAAAACTGACCAGTGGCGGACACGGAGGGGGTGGGGCGTGTTCGAAGGGTTGTCTTAGCCGGACGGGGTGTGTATGCGAACTATGCCCTATGGGTTAGTGTCTGGTTGTGGC
>NZ_JBCJKS010000030.1:0-20095 GCF_039822565.1 Corynebacterium sp. SA-MJD20WY100
CATGTCGTCGGGACGTGTTCCGGTGGTGCACGCACTACAACACCACGCGCTTGCACTCGTGGTGCGGCTACCGCTCGCCGAACGCCTTCGAAGCCGACGGATCAGCTACACTTACTATCGCATCTTAATTAAATCCCCGTGTCCACTTTCCGGGGTTCGGGCCCCGGGTCCTTCGGATCCGTGCCAGCGTTGTTCTCATCGGCATCCGAGTAGCCGTCGTTGTCATCATCCGGATCCGTCACGTCCGGCTGGCCATCGCCATCCGTATCGCGCTGCACAGTGATGGTGATAGTCTTCGTCGACTCGTTACCAGCATCATCCTTCGCGGTAATTGTCACCGTGAAGTCGCGAGTCTCCTCAGACTTGCCCCAATCAGTCACCGTCGGGGTACCGGAAATCTGACCATTCGTGTAGGAAACACCACCCGGCAGACCAGTCACACCGGTCACAGAGCCCTCGTTCAGAGTCACCGCGATCGGGTTCATCGGCTGCTTCTCAATCACAGTCGCGCCGTTAGCAGTGATGACCGGACCAGTGGTGTCCACCGGCGCTGGCGCATCTTCAGTAACCCCAGTCTGTGTGAATGCGCCAAAACCATTAAAGCCCGGGGCGTAGTAGGTCTCGTCTTCAGTAACTGCCGAGCCATTGTTCACGTCCATATTGAACGGGAACGACACGGTCACGAGATCCACGTTCGTATTAGCTGCGGAAGACGGAAGGTTGACGTAGACATAGCGCTTATCGGCACTAAACGTCATCGTCGCTGTCACGGTGCCCGCCTTAACCCAACCGGTATCAACTGCGTTACGTCGATCCAATCGAACGCCGACAGAGTCTCCAGTGAGACGATTTTCAAACCCAGGCGTAACTTCAAAGACTAAGGTGCCGACGGTGGGTTGCGTCTGATAGAAGCGTGCACTAACGCTGGTCCGATGATAGTCCTGAGATGCGCGGCCAATCTGCTGAATCCATGCATCAGCCGTAGAAACCTTAGTACCGTCGCTCGTGTACCCCGTGAGCGTAGCCTGAGTCGACTTGGACGCATCAAAAGCCGCGTTGTAGTGCATACCTGAGGTCTGCGGCACGGAAATGGTCTGAGCGTTCGCAACAGAAACATTATGCAGCGCCGGCACGCCAGGAACGGCAACTCCAAGCGCGAGAGCAAACGCGGTCGGAACGACGACCGCGCGGCGCCAGTTAGTCGAACCAGCGCCCGACTTAGAAACGATGGACATTAATAGAAACTCCTAGAATGTTAACTGTTAACACATTTGAGCTGCATTAACGGGTTAGCGGACCTTGTGCAGTCTATGCATATTCTGGGAATGATTCAAATCAAATCTTAGAGTTCTCTCAGCGTTCACGCTGCATAACATGCGGATATGTCAACAATCTAATTCGCACATTTGCATAATATACATCATAATATGTCGACAATTTTGTGTTCCGAGCAGCAGCGTCTCACTCTACGGAACGTGTATGTAATGACAACTCCACGCATGAGAGCGCAAAGTACCTCGCCAATACCGACCCACAAGAGGGCTAGACATCGGCAGCAGAATCCACCACCCGAATCTTCGCCGCCGCCACGTTCGCCTTATCGCGCGCCCCCAATAGCCGTGTCAGCCGTGGCGGTGACCAGACCCAAGCGCCGGCCAGCATTGGCCCCCGGCTTGACACAGAGACGGACGTTTACTTCCTCGAAGACCAGCGCCTCGGCCACGCCCTCAAAAGCAACGTCTTGGATATCGGTCTCCGCGTGGACAATGGCTGCTGTGCCTGAACCTCAGGTCATTGTGGTTAAGCACTGCCCCTTTTATGCAGAAAAAGTCCTCTCTCGACTGCGCCGTCGGACCGCAAACTCACCGTTGAGGCCGTCGATTAGGATTCGAATTTCATCGTTCTCAAATAGCCAGTTAGGTTTCCATAGTTCGTGCGGAGCCCCCTTGGCCACTAGCTCAAAACTCGAAGCAAGCCGATAATGCTTGACGAGGCTAACATAAACAGCTTTTTGAGCCGCATTTTCACAAGCATGTACCTCTTCTTGGCTCACATCGCCTCCGCGTGGGCGCGGCCGTTCTGAGGATTCAATCTCCCACGGGTCTGCGGTCATTGCAGTGCCAGTGGCAGGATCTACGACCGCACAAATCTCTGACCCCTCAAGTTTCCTCATTGGCCCCCGGGCATTCTGTATACGAAAGCGAAACCCTAATAGCCGATACCGATGCAGCGAGAGCTCATCCGCGTAAACCTTACTGTCTGTAACTTGTTGAGCAATGGTTGCAGCGTCACGGTCCGTGACACGTGGGCGCAGGAGAAACGACGTGTCAATCATCAGTTCACCTCTTCTGGGAACTGAACCGAGAGGTTCGATTGTTCTCCGGAGGCTAGCTTGCGCGGAGTAGCTGACACCTGGGCAGCTTCGTCGATAGCGGTGACAATTGCCGGATCAACGGGGTGGCTACGCTGTGTTGCCAAAGAGCCAACAACCATCGCGATGGTGGAACACACAATGCCGGCAAGCATCGGATCGATGCCCGTTGAATCCGGCAACGGCGTGAGCTTCCACACGACTGAGACAACTGAGCCGACAAGCATGGAGGAAATTGCACCCACTTTGTTGGCCCTCTTCCACCAGACCGCGCAAATATAAGACGGCGCGAACGCGGAACCGAGGACCGTAGCGGCGAAGGTCGCCAGAAACAGAACCGTCGGAGGCTGCCACAGTGCAAAGAGAAGTCCTGCGGCAGCCATGATGAGGACGGTCGTTCGGGAGACCTTAACCAAGTCTTTTTCGCCAATATCCTTTCGGAAGAACCGGGAGACCAGATCATGAGCGGCAATCGTGGAGGCCTGCAGCAAGAGGGCATCGGCAGTAGACATGATCGCGGCCATGACGGCGGCCATCACGATCCCCACGGCATAGCTGGGCAAGACGGTCTCCGCCACAGCAAAGATCGCATCTTCGGGTTTCTCAAGATTGGGCACGATAATTAGCGCCAACATTCCCACTAGGTAGGGAGCGGGAATGAACAGGAAGTTGAAGATGGTGGAATAGACACCGGCAGTTCGGGAAATTGACGGCTTCTTCATGGCCATGTGAGAGACCACAACGTGCGGCCAACCCATGTAGCCGATAGAAAAGATCAGGAGTGCGCCGAGAATAAGGCCCCATTCCCCCTTGTACTCACCGTCGGCACCAAACATGGTGAGGAGGTTGGGATTGAGAGCTCCAACCTGCTCGTGGCCCGAGGTGAGACCGCCAACGGACCGCAAGGTCGCAATGAGGATCCACAGCATGCCGATGACCATAATGATGGCCTGCACAAAGTCCGTGTACGCCACTGCGAGGTAGCCGCCCATGAAAGTGTACGAGACGATGACGCCGACGGCGATGATGAGCGCGATCTTGAAGTCAATGCCGGTAACTGAGGCCAGGCCCGCGCCGCCGGCAATGAACTGGCTGAGCAGGTACAGGAACATGCCACCCAGACCCAAGATGGCGGCAATGAAGCGGACCGCGGAGGACTGGTAACGGTGCTCGAGGTATTCAATGGAAGAAATGGAACCCAGGATTTTTGTTAGCTTTCGCATGCGACGCCCCAACACCGAGAGGTTGAGGACACCGCCACCGATGTCACCCAGCGCGTACCACATCCCGTAATAACCCGAGGTGTACCCCAGAGAACCCGCACCGGCGAACATGTAACCGGACATTGAAGACGACTGCAGTCGCAGAGCGGTCACCGCCGGGCCCAAGGAGCGGCCACCGAGGAGATAGTCTTCGGAATTGTCGGTCGACTTGCGCATGGCCCACAGGCCGATCACGATCATCGCAATGAAATACAGAACGAGGAAGAAAATAGCCATGGTCTACTCTTCCTCGTCTGCTTGTGCCCAGCTGCGGGTCAGGATGTAAAATGCCGCCGTGTAGACGGCCCAGAAACCTGGAATGACTATCATTACCGCAGTTGTGAAATCTGGTAGACCAAACATAGTCTCTCGCCTTTCTTCTATGTCGCCTCTATGCGCCTGAGCCATGCACAGCGCAAAAAGGATTTCTCCGGTGTCACAGTCGTTAAATGTTTCGAATCAACTGCCGCCTTGAGCTGCGAATTGATATCAGAATCATCACCCACCCCGCATAGGCGTGACAAGATAGTTTGTGTACCGAAGCCACGACCAAAATGAACACTGTGTAATGCCCTAAACAGGCCGCGTAGCAAAAGCCCGGCATCCAGGAAAATCCTAGATACCGGGCTTAATGCGGAATTTACAAAGAAGCGTCCAACTCGGCGATGGCAGCCTCATAGACATCCAATCCGCGAATCAGGTCTTCTTCGGAGATGATGAGCGGCGGAGCGACATGGACTCCGTTGAAGTGAGTGAACGGCCATACCCCGTGCGACTTGCAGTAGGAAATGAACTGATTCATCGGCGCGGCTTCCTCGCCAGAGGCGTTGAATGGCACAAGCGGTTCACGGGTCTCCTTGTCCTTGACCAACTCAATGGCCCAGAACAATCCAAGGCCGCGGATGTCGCCGACGATGGAGTACTTTTCCTTCCATGCTTCCAAGCGCGGCTTGACGATTTCCTCGCCCAGCTTCTTGACTCGCTCGGGAATCTTCTCTTCTTCGAAAATCTTAAAGGTCTCCACGCCCGGTGCACACGCAAGCGGGTGGCCAGAATAGGTCAGGCCGCCGTTATATGCCTTGGTGGACCACGTCTTCTGGATTTCCTTCGAGATGATCACGCCGCCAAGCGGCACGTAACCGGAATTGACTCCCTTGGCGAAGGTCACGAGGTCCGGGGTCACGTCGAAGTTCTGGAATGCGAAGAGCTCGCCGGTACGGCCGAAGCCCGCCATGACTTCGTCGGCGATATAGACAATGCCGTACTTGTCACACAGTTTGCGCACGCCTGGGAGGAAACCACGCGGCGGCACCAAAATGCCATTCGTGCCCACTACGGTCTCAAGAATGATTGCTGCGATGGTGTCAGCACCTTCCAGAATGATCTGGTCTTCCAGGTGCGCTAGGGCACGCTCGCATTCCTGCTCCTCGGTCTCCGCCCAAAAAGCGGATCGGTACAGGTAGGGGCCGAAGACGTGAACAACGGACGAGTCAGAAGGCTCGTTGCTCCAACGACGCGGGTCGCCCGTGAGCGAAATCGCCGTTGAGGTCGCGCCATGGTAGGAGCGGTACAGGGACATCACCTTGCGGCGCCCCGTGTAGCCACGGGCCATACGCACGGCGTTCTCGTTCGCGTCGGCGCCGCCATTGGTGAAGAACACTGAACCGAACGTGTCGCCGACCGATGCAACAATGCGGGATGCCAGCTCAGCTCGGGTGTCATTCTTGAAACCCGGCTGAATGGTGGCTAGCTTGTCGGCTTGATCCTTGATGGCCTGAATGAGGCGCTGGTTGGAGTGGCCCAGGGCCAAGTTAACCAGCTGGGCCGAGAAGTCGAGGTAGTCGTTACCTTCACGGTCGGTGAAGGTTGCCCCCTCGCCCGACACCACGTCGAGCGGATCAATGAGATCCTGAGCAGACCAAGAGTGAAATACGTTGCCGTCCATTGTGTTGGGCCTTTCTAGTGGGTGGGGAATCCAAGGTTGATTTGTGACTCGCTGGCAAGCGGCCAGCGCTCGGTCACGACCTTGCGTCGGGTGTAGAAGTTGAAAGCCTCCGGACCGTAGATGTGAGTGTCGCCGAACAGCGAGTCCTTCCATCCACCGAACGAGAACGCGCCGATCGGCACGGGGATAGGAACGTTGATGCCGACCATGCCGACTTCGATGTTGAACTCGAATTCGCGGGCCGTGCGGCCGTCGCGGGTGAACACGGCGGTTCCGTTGGCATAGCGGTTGGAGTTAATAAGTTCGACGGCTTCGTCGAACGTATCGACGCGAGCAATGGAGAGCACTGGACCAAAGATCTCCTGGTCGTAGACCTCCATACCCGGCTTGACGTTGTCAATCAGCGTGGGTCCAACGAAGTAGCCTTCCTTAGGCAGGTCGGCCTCGCGGCCGTCCACGAGGACGGTGGCACCGGCCTCTGCGGCGCCGCCGATGATGCCTTCAATGCGCTCCTTGGCCTGGGCGGTGATGACTGGGCCCATCTCGTTGTCGGGATCGGTGCCCGGGCCCACTTTGACGCCGCCGATGCGCTCCTGAATCTTGGCAACGAGTTCGTCGGCGATGTCTCCCACGGGGACCACGACAGACACTGCCATGCAGCGCTCGCCGGCGGAGCCGAAGCCGGCAGAAATGGCGGCATCGGCGGCAGCATCAAGGTCGGCGTCCGGCATGACAACCATATGGTTCTTGGCGCCGCCCAGTGCCTGGCATCGCTTGCCCTGGCTCGTTGCACGCTCGTAAATCGACTTGGCAATGGGGGTCGAACCAACGAAGCTCACGGCCTTAACTGCCGGGGCATCAATAAGCGCCTCAACAGCCTCCTTGTCGCCGTGGACGAGGTTGAGGACACCATCGGGAAGACCGGCCTCATGGAAAGCCTTGACAATCCAGTTCGCGGCGGAAGGGTCGCGCTCGGAAGGCTTGAGAATAACCGTGTTACCTGCGGCGATTGCCGCAGTTACCATCCACAGTGGGACCATAGCCGGGAAGTTGAAGGGAGTAATGCAGGCAACGACACCCACGGGCTGACGGACCTGGTGCACGTTGATGCCTGTCGCGGCCTGCTCCAAGAACTCGCCCTTCATGTGGTGCAGGAGTCCCGCACAGAACTCCACGTTCTCAAGGCCGCGTGCGATTTCGCCTGCGGCATCGGAAGGGACCTTGCCGTGTTCGGCGGAAATGACCTCAGAGAGCTCTTGTCGGCGGGACTCAATGATTTCGCGCAGCTTGAAAAACACTGCGGCGCGCTTGGCCAGACCGGTGGCTCGCCATGCGGGCAGGGCCTCCGAAGCGCGGGCGACCGCCTCTTCAACGGTCGCCACGGTGGCCATCGCCAACTCGCCGGTCTGCTCCCCTGTTGCCGGGTTGTACACGGCACCATAGCGCTCGCTGTCCGAGATTTCCTTGCCATTGATGATGTGTGGGATGACTGTGGTCACTTCCACTCCTTCCAGCCGTCATGATCTGTGATGTCTTCGATGCCAGCCACACACCATGTCCGGCGTGTGAACTACGTACATCGTGGCACCACCAATCCCTCAGCTGAATATGAATAATGTTCCGAATGGAGCGGGAAATTGAACAGATTGTTCAGCCAAAACCTGGCCGGTCAACTGAGGTATCCAGGCCAAATGGATGTCCTCGCAGGTCAGTGCCGCGTCAATATTGACAGAATGTCGAGGCCCGAATAGTCTGACCTCAGAAAACATGTTGGTCGACTGAAAGAAATTGTTCGTGGTTCAGTTTGACGCCTCCCCTATTCGGCTCAGCGACATTCTCGCGCTACCGCCATTAGTCGAAGCCAAGACAGAACTGCTCTGCGGCTCTGACAAACTCGATGCGCCCATTAGATGGGTCCACGTCATTGACACGCCTCGCGGAGGTGAACTCATTGACGGCGGCGAGCTTCTCATGACCACGGGCACGAGTCTGGGCACGAGCGAGTCCGCGCAAAGAGAGGCCATCCAGAGATTCGCGGCCGCCGGTGCCGCCGCCCTACTTGTAGAGATCGGCGTTCATCTTCCCTCGATTCCCGAGGTCGTAGTCCAGCAATGTTCTGCTTTGGGGCTGCCGCTGCTCATTACCCACGGCGAAGTCCGCTTTGTGGAGATCACCGAGGCCGTCCACTCCGCCATCCTTTCGCAGCAGTTCAAACAGGTGGAACAGCTGCAGCGAATCAATGAGTCCTTTTGGGGATTGATGTTCAACGGCGCTCCCCCGGAACAGCTCGTGACGCATGCATCACGCGAATTGGAGTTGCCGGTCATTCTGGAGGATCTCAACCACCGGGTTGTCTATTACGCCGAGGGCCACTTCCTGCCGTCACAGCTGGTGAGCAATTGGGAAAGCCGTTCCCGGCAATGGGCTGTCGAGACGAAGGCAGAGGGCCTCGTGGCCGATCCCGTGTCAGTTTCGGACCCGGATGACGCGTTGACCTCGTGGTGCCTCATCGACATTCAAGCCCAAGACCACCTGTGGGGACGCCTGTTCGTGCGCGGGGCCCGCCCCCAGGATGTCAAGGCTCTGCACATTATGCGGCACGCGGCGATGGCACTGGCCATCGAGCGACTCGGCTCGGCCAATCCGAACGCGTGGACCGACTTGCGGGAGCGGGTGGGACTCGAGCGGCTCCTGCACAATCGTTTCACGACGGTGTCCGGTCAAAAGACCGTGCTGGAAGCATCTGGGTTTGCCACCACAGATCGCAGTATCGTTGCCGCTGAACTACGCACGAACGAGCCGGTCGATGTGGGTGAGGTTCGCTCGGCGCTCGCGTCCATCTCCCCCGACGTCCAGGCGTTGATCGCGTACCACGAGCAGGACACCAATCGGGTGGTGTGCGCCATCAGTGGCGCGAAGCACCGGCACAGTGCGGAGGAGCTTATCGATGCCGCTTTTGCCCGCCTCCGCTCCCTTGGGGTGCCGTTCAATTTTGTGGTTTCGGCTGGCCTCGAGGGCCCCATTGACTTGAGCGCCGCGCTGCACCACATTGCAAGCAGCGAGGTTTCGGTCCCCCACCAAGGCGAGCTCTTGACGTGGTCGCGCAAGAATCAGTTCCAGGAACTTGTCGCAAATCTGCACGACGACGTGCGTTTTCAATCCTACGCGGAGGAGATCCTCAGTCCCCTGCTGTTGCATGACTCCCGCAACGGAACGGACTTGGTGCAGACCCTGCGCGCCATCGTGGAGTACCCCGCCTCCCGCTCCGCCGCGGCCGACACTCTTCATCTGTCGCGCACGGCGTTGTATTCGCGGATCTCTGCTATCGAGCGCATCCTCGACGCGGATCTTGCCAACGGCCAGTCCTTCTTCTCCCTGTCTGTGGCCGTGCGAAGCTACTTGGGCAAGTAACCCGCACTGCACATCACTAGCAGCACCGAGGCCCGTTCCGGCACGAGTACTTGAGCACTGTGCAGGAACGGGCCTTCGTGGAGGAATCCTCCCCGCTGCGAGTCGGGCCAGGCAATAAGCGTGTGTACCTATCGCCGCTTCAGTGACCTAGACGCGAATCACTGCGGGAAGGAAGATTTTAGGGCGCAACAATGGGGCCGTATGCGTCCGGGCGACGGTCCCGGTAGAACTGCCAGTCGTAGCGAGTGCGGCGGATTTCGTCCATGTCCACCGTTGCGACGATGAGCTCTTCCTCCTTCGTGCTGGCAGGTCCCGCGACGTAATTGCCCTTGGGGTCAACGATGTAGGAGGACCCGTAGAACTCCACTGCCTCGTCGCCAAACTCGTCGGATTCAATGCCCACGCGGTTGGGGACACACACGAAGTAGCCGTTTGCCGCCGCCGCGGCGGGCTGCTCGATCTCCCACAGGCGATTCGACAGGCCCGGCTTGGACGCATTGGGGTTGAACACAATCTCGGCGCCGTTGAGGCCTAGGTTGCGCCAGCCTTCTGGGAAGTGGCGGTCGTAGCAGATCGTGACGCCCACCTTGCCGACCGCGGTGTCGAACACCGGCCATCCCAGATTGCCCGGGCGGAAATAGAACTTTTCCCAGAAGCGATCGACGTTCGGAATGTGGTGCTTGCGGTACTTGCCGGCAATGGTTCCGTCGGCGTCGATGACCACGGCGGTGTTGTACAGCACGCCGGTGCGTTCTTCCTCGTAGATGGGAAGCACGATGACCATGCCCAGCTCTTTGGCCAGGGCCTGGAAACGCTCGACGGTGGGGCCCGGAATCGGCTCTGCGTAGTCGTAGTATTTCGTGTCTTGGACAATTCCGAAGTACGGGCCGTAGAACAACTCCTGGTAGCAGATAACCTGCGCACCTTGGGCGGCCGCGTCACGAGTGAGCTGCTCGTGCTTGGCAATCATTGACTCCTTATCGCCAGTCCAGGTGGTCTGGGTCAGTGCGATGGTCACGTTGGACATTATGTTCTCCTAGTCCTTGATTGTTGTGGTGTCGGGTTGTTTGGGTGAGGCGCGCTCTCAGGGACCGCCGCGGGACAATGTTCCCGGCACCACAGTCGCAGCAGTCGCGCCAGGTCGAGAATTAAACAGCCGAGCTGGCATGGGCAAGCTCCTCTGTGGACTCGACATCCTCGTTGCGGAACGGGACAGTCACTTCTGCCTCCCGCTTGTGAAGGGAGGCGAGGTTAAGTACTAGGTACACCAGAAGGCCGACGGCAAAGCTCACCAGCCAGTTGTAGTCGTAAAAGACCTTGAGGAAAGGCACGAAGCCGTCGGCCGGGAATGGGCCCGATTTCACACCGTCGGACACGGGCGAATATGCGCCGCCGACGGCAAAGAACGCGCCGACGAGGAAGGCCACGATGGCCTTTATGTTGAAGCCTCCGGTGTACCAGTACTTAGATCCTGGCACGAACAATGCCGGTACATCCAGGTTCGTCTTCCGCAGGATCCAGTAGTCAACCACCATGATGCCGCCGATGGCGCCGGTGATGCCGCCGTAGAAGCCCAGCCACACGAACACGTAGGACTCCGGATTGGAGAGTAGCTTCCACGGCAGCATGATCGTGCCGAGAACCATTACCAAGAACACCCCGCGGCGGAAGTCAATAACCTTGGGGAAGGCGTTCGTCATGTCCAGTGCAGGTCCAACCATGTTTGCCGCGACGTTCGTGGAAAAGTTGGCCAGCACAATGATGAGGGAGCCAATGACCACCACGATGGGGTTGCCCAAGGTTCCGACGAGGGCATCGGGGCTCCACAAGCTGGTGGGGTCGACCTTGAACACGACTGCAGCGGTGGACGTCACCAGAATGGCCACCATGGAGAAGGCGAACATGGAGGTGGGAAGACCAATGATTTGTCCGCGTAGCTGCGAACGCTGATCCTTGGCAAAGCGAGTGAAGTCCGGCATGTTCAGGGAAAGCGTGGCCCAGAATGCAATGTTGGCCATGAGTCCCGGGGGAAAGACGCCGAGCCAGAAGTCGCGGCCCCATCCCACCTGGGAGGGCTGGCTGATGAGCGGTCCCAAATCGCCGCGCGAGCGAACGAGCAGGTACACCAGCAGCACGATGAGGGCCACCGAAATGAGGGGCGCGGCCAGCTGCTGCAGTCGCTTGATGGCACCGAATCCGCGGACGATGACCCAAACCTGCCCCACGGCGCACAGGAGGAAGCAGGCCCACAGAGTGATGCGCTGCTCGCCAACGAAGCCGAGAGACACGACGGGAGCGTCGGCCCACGCCGACCCAAAGATGACCCCGCACGCTAGGTCAAGCGCGAGGGCGGTCAGCCACGTCTGAATGCCTGCCCACCCGCAGCCGACGAGGGCGCGGAGGAGGGCGGGAACGTTGGAGCCGCGGATGCCGAAGCTAGAGCGGGTAAAGACCGGGAAGGAAATTCCATGCTTGGCGCCGGCGTGGCTGTTGAACAGCATGGGAATCAGGATGATGAGGTTGGCCAGCACGATAGTGAAGACGGACTGCAGCCAGTTCATGCCCATCGCGATGAGAGAGGCCGCGAGGGTCCACGTTGCCGCATTGATGGCCATGCCCACCCACAAGGCGAGGTAGGTGGCGGAGCTCCAGGATCGCGCAGAACGAGGGATCGGCCGGAGGTCGGGATTGATGAGTCCCCTGGACACGGGGGGTTGAGTTGGCGAGGTTATCGTAGACATGACGGGAGACACCCTTTCAAGGTCCCGGCGGTTGTCCGGGACACAGTGGAAATCGCTTACTATTCACGCTCACGCTGCAGGGTTGCGCTGAGCACTGCCTGTGGGGAGGCTCCTTCTTTGGGGCTACGAGGGGCGCGGATGTACCGGCTGCTAATGAATGTCGATGCCCACCTTCTTGCGGTATTCAGTCATGACCGACCAGTCATCGGCCACGGCGGGGTTGGCCGCCGTCAGCTCGTTCCAGGTCACCGCCTCACGCCCGGAGTCCACGGTGACCATGTCGATGCAGCCCTGGACCGGGCACACGTTGGCACACAGGGCACATCCGACGCAGTCGGACTCGCGCACCTGCGGAACGGGGCGAATGTCCAGGGTCTTCTTGCCGTTGATGGTGGGGTCGATTCCCGGCGCGACGATGGCCCCGTCGGGCCCCACTAGGTCGATGCACTGGTGGGCCGTGTCGTGGCAGGCGGTGACGCACAGGTTGCAGCCGATGCACTTGTCGCGGTTGATACGAGCCACCGACTTGTGGGCCAGATTGAGGTCGTTGAACTTTCCATGCGTCCCCAGCGCGCGACCGCGGAAGTCTTCGATGGTGGCAAAGCCCTTGTCATCCATCCAGTTGCTCAGCCCCTCGCAGAGGTCCTCGATGATGCGGAAGCCATGAGTCATGGCCGCGGTGCAGACCTGCAGGGATGTAGCACCCAGGAGCAGGAACTCTGCTGCATCACGCCACGTGGAGATACCGCCCATACCTGAAACAGGGACTCCGGAGGCGATGACTTCCTCATCATGCATGACCTCCGTGAGCATGTGCAGCGCGATGGGCTTGGCCGCAGGTCCCGCCATGCCGCCGTGGGTCGAGCGACCGCCGATGTTAGGCGAAACCATAAACGTGTCAAGGTCGACCTTCGACACGGAGTTAATGGTGTTGATGAGGCTGAGGGCATTGCCGCCACCCGCGAGGCCGGCACGCGCCGACACCGTGATGTCGGTGATGTTCGGCGTGAGCTTGACGATGACCGGAACGGATGCCGCGGAGGTGGCCAGCTGGGTATTGAGCTCACACAACGCGGGATTTTGTCCGACAGCCGAGCCCAAGCCTCGCTCGGACATGCCCTGGGGGCAGCCGAAGTTGAGCTCGATGCCGTCGGCACCCGCGTTTTCGGCGGCCGTCACGTAGTAGTCCCACGTCTCGGGCTTGGCGTCGACCATGATGGAAACGATGAGCGCGCGATCCGGCCACTTGTTCTTGATTTCTTCGATCTCCCGGAGGTTCGTCTCCAGCGGACGGTCCGAAATCACCTCAACGTTGTTGATGGCCAGCATGCGCTTGCCTTCTTTGGTGAAGGAACCGTAGCGATTGGAAATGTTGAGCACCGGCGGGCCGATGGTCTTCCACACCACGCCACCCCAGCCGGCTTCGAAGGCCTTGTCTACCTGGTATCCGGAGTTGGTGGGCGGCGCGGACGCGAGCCAGAAGGGGTTGGGACTCGTAATGCCAGCAAAGTTGGTTGTGAGGTCAGCCATGATTTACTTTCCTTCTAAGAAGCGAGTGATGGACTGAGCTGCGAGTTTTCCGTCCTGCACGGCCATGACGGTGGAGGCGTCGCCGGTGACGCGGACCGCATCACCGCCGGCGAAGACGTTGTCGAAGGGTTGGGTGGAGAGGAACTCTCGGACATCGAAGTATCCGCGGTTAAGGCCGAGGCCGAATCCCGTCTCGTCGGTGTACTTTTCCTGGCCAATAGCGGAGAGAACGACGTCGCAGGGAATCACGATGTCGTCTTCACCCGACGGCTCAACTAAGACGCGTCCGTCCGCGCCCGGTGCCGTCGCCCGCATGCGGGTGCAGCGCAGTCCGGTCACGGCGCCGCTGTCGCCGGTGATGACTTCCGCGGGGTTTGCCAAGAACTGGAATTCAATTCCGAATCCCGTTGCGAATTCGTACTCGGCGTCAAAGGCGGTCATTTCCTCCGGCGTGCGGCGGTACACGACTGTTGCCTGGGCACCGAGCTGACGTGCTGTCGTGGCGGCATCGATGGCCGTGTTGCCGGCGCCGATGACGGCCACCCGCGTGGGGGCATCGACAGTGTCCGGCGCAGTCTTGAATCGCGCGATGAACTCCAGGCCATCGATGATGGCGTCGCCGCCAGGAATGTCCAACACCGGCACCGTGCCCAAACCAGTGGCGAGGAAGACCGCGTCGAATTCGCTCGCTGCCTGAGCAAGCTGCTCGGCCGAGGTAAGTTCCGTGTTGGTTTTGATCTCAACGCCCAGCTCTTTGACCATATCCACCTCGTGGAGAGCGACTTCAATGGGTTCGCGGAGGGTGATAATGCCGTAAGTGGAAAGACCACCGGGCTTCTCACTGCGCTCCCAGACCTCGACCGCATGCCCATCCTGGGCCAGGGTCGCGGCGGCGGACAGTCCGGCGGGCCCGGAGCCGACTACAAGAACCCTCTTTCCAGTGGAGGTTCCGGGTTCGAAGGGCGCCTTTCCGGTGTCCGCCAAGTGGTCCGTGGCGAACCTCTGGAGACGGCCGATGGAGATGGGACGGTCGGTCTTGTTCAGGACGCAGGCTCCCTGGCACAGCTCCTCCACCGGGCACACGCGGGCGCACGTCCCACCCAGGAAGTTGTCGCGCAGAATGGTCTTCGCGGAGCCAGTGACGTTACCTGTGTCGATCTTCTTGATGAAGCCCGGAATGTCGATATGGGTGGGGCACGCCTGCATGCAGGGAGCATCTGCACAGTAAAGGCAGCGTTCGGCTTCGAACTGCGCCTCTTCCGGCGTCAATGGCGGATGAATCTCCTCCCGCAAGGCGGGAAAGGGAAGTTGAGTCGTCATTGGAGCGCACATCCTTTTCTGAGTGGGTGGACTGTGATGTCTGTTCGAGTTCGAGTGCTGGAGGCTAGCTCTCCACCGCCGCGGTCTTGCTCGTCATCGAGCGCAGGAGGAGAACGGAGCAGAAGCCGAGCACCACACCGATGGGCCAGCTAAAGGAGGCCAGGGTGGCAAACGTCGGGACCAGGGCGATGACCAGGGTGATGAGGCCGCAGACGGCGAAGGCGGCGATGTATGCGACGTTGAAGCCCTTGGAGTAGTGGTAGAGGCCGGAGGGTGCGGAGGTGTACAGGTCCTTGACCACGAACGTGGAGCGCTTCACGAGGTAGAAGTCCGCGATGATGATGCCGAAGAGCGGGCCGATGAGGGCACCCACGCCGCCGAGGAAGTAGTTGATGATGACTGGGTTGGAGTACATGCGCCACGGCATGACCACGACGGAGAGCACCGCGGTGATGAGGCCGCCAATCTTGAAGGTGATGACCCTCGGGGCCAGGTGAGCGAAGTCGAAGGATGCCGAGACGAAGTTGCAGATGATGTTGACTCCGACCTGGGCCAGGGCGACAGCCAGGGTGGACACGAGCAGGAGGGTCACGGAGTCGAGGTCACCGAGGAGAAGAATTGGGTCGGTGACGGCCTTGCCGTACACCTCAGCAGAGGCGATGCCGATGACCACGGAGATGAGGGCGAAGGCGATGCCGTTGCACAACAGGCCGAGGGCGTTTCCCTTGCGTACCGAGGACTCGGAGGAGGACATGCGGGTGAAGTCCGCAAAGTTCAGCATCGGGCCTGCCATGTACGCCAGGACCAAGGAGGCGACGGCGAGCACTGCGACGACGGCGGAGCTGCCGGTCAGCACGGTGTCGGACATCGTGTAGTTCCAGTCCAGCTTCCAATCTGCGCGGGCGAGCGTCCACAGGGCGAGGGCGATCATGGCCACCCAGATGGTCGGACCGGCAAGGTCGGACATGCGGCGGACGGTTTCCATGCCGCGGTGCAGCACGAAGAGCTGCGCTGCCCACAAGACCAACAGGCACAGCCAGCCCAGCTGAGTCAGGCCCAACACGGTGGTCTCATTGAGGGACTGCGCGCCCGGGATGATCTTGAGGACAAGGATGAGCACCGCCTGGGAAGCCAGGTACGTCTGGATGCCGTACCAGCACACCGCCACGATGGCGCGGAGGAATGCAGGAATGTTGGCGCCGTTGACGCCGAAGGCGAGGCGGGCGAAGACGGGGAATGGCACTCCCACGCGCTGGCCGGCGATGCCCATGAGGTTTGAGGCTCCCCACATGGCCACCATGCCGATGGTCATGCCGAGCAGCGCCTGCCAGCCGTTGAGCCCCATGGCCATGAATCCCACGGCCATCGCATAGCCGCCCAGCGAGTGCCAGGCGCTCATCCACCAGTTGAAGAGGCTTCCAGTGCCCCACTTGCCTGCGCCGGTTCGCGGCGCGATATCCGCGTTGAACAGGCGGCCGTTAGAAATGTGGTGGCTCTCCAAGCCATGCTCCGCGCGCCAGCTGGAGATCAGGTGGCGCGGCATGCCGTGGGCCTCGACCTCTGTGGGGGTGGAGGTCTCCACAGTATTCGACCCTTGTGCCTGCGGGTTCTTGATGATGGTCATGATCAGTTCCTTTGAAGTCTTGTGAAGTCGAGTCGTGCTAAAGAACTAGAGCTCGGTGAGTTGTGGAGTGCCTTAGGACTTGAGGTGGTCAAGCTCGCCCGTCAGCAGGCGAGAAACGATGTCGGTGTGGACGATGAGGCCCTGGACCAAGTCCTCGTCCGCAGTGAACTCACGTTCGCAATGGGAAACGCCGCCCTCCGAGGGGACAAACGTCATGACGGTGGGAACCTTGCGGTTGAGCGGCACAGAGTCGTGGCCTGCCATCGTCTCGATGCGCATGCAACTGATTCCAGTGTTGGCCGCGGCCTTTTCAGTGAGGACCACGCCGTCTTCGGGGTATCGCTGGTGGTCACGGATGTCGAAATCGACTGGAGTGATGGAAATATCTCGGGCCCGGGCAACCTCGTCACAGTAGTCAACGAGGATCTGGCGGGCCTTCTCGACGTCTTCGCGGCGGTGGGCTCGCAGGTCGATGACCAGGTTGACCTCGCGCGGGACCACGATGGGCGAGTTGGGCTCCACGTCGAACTGGCCCACCGAGGTGACGATCTGCTCCTCCTCGAATTCCTCGACGACTTGCTCAGTCTTGAGGACGAGGAGCGCCGCAGCGGGTAGGGCGTCGTGGCGGTCGCTCATGATGGTCGCGCCGGTATGAGACTGCTCGCCCTGAACCTTGACGTACAGCTTTTGGGTGTACCACGACTGGGTCACTGCACCGATGGCCGTTTCGTGGCGCTCCAGCAGGCGTCCCTGCTCAATGTGGATTTCGGCGTAGGCGGCCGGCACCGGCGGCTCGTCGGTGCCCAGGTAGCCGATGGACTCCAGGGCCTCCTTGACCGTGATACCCTTGGGATCTTGTACTGCGAGCATTTCCTCGCGGTCGAAGAATCCGCACATGACGGACGAGCCCATGATGGACGGCGCGAATCGCGCACCCTCCTCGTTGAACCAGTCCACGACCGCCAGGTTGTATTCGGGGGTCAGTTCGCCCGACTCGACCTGCTTCTTGAGCTCGAGTGCGGCGTGGAAGGCGGCGATAACGCCGAAGCAACCGTCAAAACGGCCGCCCAGCGGCTGGGAGTCGAGGTGCGAGCCGGTGAGGACATAATCCTTGGAGTCATCAAACGTAAGGAGCGCGAAGACGTTGCCAATGGAGTCGACGCGTACCTCGAAGCCCTCTTCCTTCGCACGGGCGGTGAACCAGTCTCGGATCTTTCCGTGGTCTGCGGTGCCGGCCTGCCTGTCGACGCCATTGTTCTCGGTGGCGCCGAACTGCCACGTCTCGTGGAAGTCGGTCAAAAACTTTTCGGTGTCTTGAGAAATTGCGGTTGTCATGTGTGCTCCTTCAACATGCACTGCGAATTGTGGGTGATGAAATCCGGCGGCTAGACCAGGTACTGGCAGGCCTCGCGCTTGATGTAGCGCCCGTGACCCTTGTCACCGAGGTACTCTCCGTTGTCGATGAGGACGCGGCCGCGGGACAGGACGGTGTCCACATGCCCGTCGACCTCGAAGCCCTCCCATGCGGAGTAGTCCATGTTCATGTGGTGAGTCTTGTTCAGGCCGATGGAGGTGTGTCCGTTCGGGTCGTAGACGACGATGTCGCCGTCCGCGCCAGGTTGGATGACACCCTTCTGTCCGTACATGCCGAACATGCGGGCCGGGGTGGTCGAGGTGAGCTCGACCCAACGCTCGAGGGTGATCTCACCGGTCACGACGCCCTGGTACATGACGTCCATGCGGTGCTCGACGGAACCGATGCCGTTCGGGATCTTGGAGAAGTCGCCGATACCCATTTCCTTTTGGCCCTTGAAGCAGAACGGGCAGTGGTCGGTGGCCACGGTCTGGATGTCGTTGGTGCGCAGCGCCTTCCAAATGTTGTCTTGATGTCCCTCTGCTTTGGAACGCAGCGGCGTGGAGCAGACGTACTTGGCTCCCTCGAAGCCCGGTGCGCCGAGGTGCTCCTCAAGGGACATGTACAGGTACTGCGGGCAGGTCTCACCGAAGACGTTCTGGCCTTCGTTGCGGGCGGCGGCGAGCTGCTCGACGGCCTGCTTGGCGGACACGTGCACGACATACAGCGGCGCATTGGTGACGTTGGCCAGCATGATGGCTCGGTGGGTCGCTTCCTCCTCCATTTGCCACGCGCGCGCCACGCCGTGGTAGTAGGGATCCGTCTTGCCTTGCGCCAGCAGCTCCTCCACCATGGCGTCAATGGCGGGGCCGTTCTCGGCGTGCATCATGGAGAGCAATCCCGTGTCTGCGGCCTTGCGCATAGCCTTGTAGATCTGGGCGTCGTCGGAATAGAACACGCCCGGGTAGGCCATGAACAGCTTGAAGCTGGACACGCCCTCATCCATGAGCTTGTCCATGGCGTCCAGAGAATCCTTGTTGACCTCGCCGATGATCTGGTGAAAGCCGTAGTCAATGGCACACTCGCCGGCAGCCTTCTCATGCCACTCGGCCAGGCTCTCCATGACCTGTTCCCCGTGCTTTTGTACCGCGAAGTCCACGATCGATGTGGTGCCGCCCCACGCTGCGGCTCGGGAGCCGGTCTCGAAGGTATCCGATGCCTCGGTCCCTCCGAACGGCATCTGCATGTGCGTGTGCGCGTCAATGCCGCCGGGAATGACGTACTTGTCGGTCGCGTCAATGCGGACGTCAACGTTCTCGGCGAGGTTTTCGCCAAAGGTCTTAGCCCCGGGCGCGAGTACCGCAACGATTTTCTCGTCTTCGATGAGAACGTCAGCCTTTCCCTTGCCGGTCGCGCTGACGACTGTGCCGCCGTGAATCAAAGTCGTTGCCATGAGTGCTCCTCCTCAAAGTGAATAGAAACTGAAGACCACCGCCCTCAATTTCTATCTGTCGAACTATAGATAAAAGAATGCACCCTACCTCACCCGCCCACAAGGTCCTATCTGTTCATTTAATGATGCAAATCTTTACAGTGTGACAACCCCGCCCCGATCGAGGTTCCTCAGGTCACAAAATGCCAGTTCTTGACCAATTTCCATGTGGCAAGGGACACAAAGTTACACTCCCCGAGGCACCCGAGATTACCTGGCTCCCCTTACCCCACCGAAAACTGTCCACCCCACCATTCACGCCGGCAGCGCCGCCGGCGTCTCCCCTTTCAAGTGCTCTAAGAGTCTTGCGAATCCACTACCCGAATCTTCGCCGCCGCCAAGTTCGCCTTATCGCGCGCCTCAGTAGCCGTGTCCGCCGTGGCGGTCACCAAGCCCAGGCGCCGGCCGGCATACGCACCCGGCTTACCAAACAGACGCACGTCGACTTCCTCGAAGGCCAGCGCCTCCGCCACGCCCTCAAAAGCGACGTCCTGAATATCGGTCTCCGCGTGAATCACGGCCGCCGCACCCGGCGAGGTCATCGTGACATCAATCGGGAAGCCCAAGATAGCGCGGGCGTGTAGCTCAAACTCGCTGAAGCGCTGCGTGCGCAGCGTCAGCAGCGCGGAATCAATCGGCCGCGGGGAAATAGAAGAGAAGTACACCTCATCGCCGGCCACGAAGAGCTCCACGCCGTAAACGCCGCGCCCGCCCAGCTCATTACTAATACGCGCCGCCACGGAGCGCGCGTTGCCCAGCGCCGCCTCAGACATCGGCAGCGGCTGCCACGTCTCCACCAGGTCGCCATTGAGGTGCTTGTGCCCGATGGGCTCGCTGAACCACGTGGCCATCTCCCCCGTGGCCGGATCAATAGAACGCACGGGCCCGAACCCCGGAAAGTGGACACGGGGATTTAATTAAGATGCGATAGTAAGTGTAGCTGATCCGGTGGCTTCGAAGGCGTTCGGCGAGCGGTAGCCGCACCACGAGTGCAAGCGCGTGGTGTTGTAGTGCGTGCACCACCGAAACACGTCCCGACGACATA
>NZ_JBCJKS010000031.1:0-17285 GCF_039822565.1 Corynebacterium sp. SA-MJD20WY100
GCGTTGCTCGACCCAGCCGAGATTTTGGACACCGTTGTGCGTGAACTCGACGCAACAACCCGCCTTATCCGCGACCGTGCGGAAGTCCCAGCCGACTGCGTCGAGATGGTCGAAGCCGCGCGCCGACTGGTCGCCTCAGCCCCTCAACCGCTGACCCGCCAACAGCGACGCAAGCTTGAACGCGAACAGAAAAAGACCGCGAAGTATAGCTAGGCTTTTGCCCACAGCTTCGTGGAGCTGCTCGAGTTTTTCTCGTTGGTACATCTTGCGGCAGCGATTTTTCAATTGAAATTTCTTGTGCCTGAATCGTGTTTTGTTAGGCTTTCCCCTATGAGCCAGGGTGAAAATATTGGCCAGATTATCGCTGGAGTTAAGCAGGCGATTGGTGAATTGCGGAGCGTGGATCGTTTTCTGGGGTACCTAGATTCTCTAGATGCGCGTGAGTTGGAGGGGAGCGAGTATCTGGGTGAGAGGTTTTTTTCTGAAGAACGGAACTATCTTTTCAAGGTTATGAACGCTCTTGAAAGCGAGATTTTGCCGGAACTAGAAAAAGGCGCCTAGGGAAAATCTCTAGGCGCTAGGGGGCTATCTTTACCGGTTATCCCAGTAAGCGTTGCAGGTTCCTGCGGTAAGCCCGGCCGAGACGGAAGCCTTTGCCCAGCTGGCTCGGCGTGCGGTGCTCGTATCGGTCTGGGATCCCATTGTTGCAGTTGCTCGGTGGGTGTTGTCGGGGTGGTTGTAATGAGAGAAACAGTGCTTTGTCGTGCCGTTTACAATTTCCCATCCGTAGTTCCAGGTTCCGCCTCCGACCTGTTCGGTAGTGGTCCCTGGCAAGGAAAACATTGCAGTCGTAGAGAGTTCACTTGAGGAAGGCTCTTGGAGGTCTAGGGTGACCATTCCTGATGTAGGGTTTCCCTGCTCGTCAACGGTAAGGACTTTGTGTGCAACTACAGCAGGGTCATGATTGACCTGTGGGAGTGCTGGTGCGGCAGAAGCAGTAGGGGCAAGAGTTGAAGCAAATAGGCTGGCAGTGATAGCGGAAAGAAAAATTTTCTTCATGTTAATAACCTCCTTAGTGAGAAATGTATCACACTAAGTAGTGTCGTAGGTCACATATGAATAACGACGATCTGCTTTTTATCCTGGGAAAGAGTCGAGAAATTGTTGACCCAGAGGAATCCCCTAGAACTGCGCAGCTGATTGGTGTTGTAGAGGCGGACCTGGAGGTCGGGAAGGAGTTCAACGCCAATAGGCTTTTATCGCACCTCATTGTTGCCCTCGCCAATATCGAAAAGTCCGCGCGAAGCAAGTAATCGGTTTTGGCGCTCTGGGGCTTCGCGCGTCGAACGTGTGCGGTTGTGGATTCGGTCTAGGCTGCAAGAGACCCTGAAACTGAAAGAGCGCCAGGTAGTTCCAGCTACCTGACGCTCGCTTAACCCCAGTCACTAGCTGGGAGAAAGCACGGCTATGAGCTTACCCAATCACGCAGCTTCTGCACACACCGCGCCGCATGAGCGCGTTTCTCGCGACGGCGCGGGCCTCGATGATACGCCCGCGAGCACGACAGACCGCGATTTTCTTCTCGCACATTTAGGCCGCGACGTCCTCCACGGTTCAGTTACGCGCGACTTTAAAAAGGCTTACCGCCGCAATAAAGCCGGCGAGGTCTCGCCGCGTATGTACCGCACTGACTCCGAGGCCCTTGGTAAATGCGAGTACGTCAAGCTCACGAGCAAGCAATATGCCGCCGTCCTCGTCGTGGATATAGACCAGCCGGGAGAAGCCGGAGGACATCCCGCAGACCTGGCCTTGTACGTGCGAAAGGTCGTGCGGGTGCTTGTCGAGCACAACATCGGCCCAGCCTGGGTGGGCGTGAACCCCATAAGCGGAAAAGGACAGTTCATCTGGCTCATTGACCCCGTTTACGCAGACGTTTCGGGTAGATCTTCGCAGATGAAGCTCCTAGCTGCGACCACGCACACCCTAGGCGAGCTGCTCGGCCACGATCCCCATTTTGCTCACGGGTTTAGCCGCAATCCGTTCTACACCGGTAAATCTCCGTCAGCTTATCGTTGGTACAGGCAGCACAACCGCGTGATGCGTCTAGGTGACTTGATAAGGCAGGTGAGGGACTTGGCCGGGACAGACCAGTACGAGGCTGCACCACGCCAGCAATTTAAGTCTGGGCGAGAACTCATTAACGCGGTGAAAACCCGCCGCGAAGAGGCACAAGCGTTTAAAGCACTGGCCCAGGACGTGGACGCGGAAGTCTCTGCTGGACTCGATCAGTACGACCCGGAGCTCATCGACGGCGTGCGCGTGCTTTGGATTACCGAGGGCACCGCCGCCCGCGACGAGACCGCGTTCCGGCATGCCCTTAAGACCGGCCACAGGCTCCGCGCCGCCGGCCAACGACTCACGGATGCAGCCATCATCGACGCCTACGAGCACGCCTACAACGTCGCACAGACCCACGGCGGCGCAGGCCGCCCTGCAGAGCTTCCCCCGATGCGAGACCGCCAGACTATGGCACGACGAGTCCGCGGCTACGTGACCCAATCCAAGAGCACGTCCTCCATGAGGTCGAGCGCGCCTGGAAAGGCAACCAGCAGCGAGCGGAAAGCCTTGGCCACCATGGGGCGCAGAGGCGGGCAAAAGGCTGCACAACGCTGGAAGACAGCGCCAGATAGCGACTATGCAAAGCAGGAGCGAGCAAAGCTCGCGGTTGCTAATGAGAACAGGAAAACGAGTGCTGCTGCCGATAGCTTCGCTATAGCTAGTTGGTTCCTAAAGGGGAAAAGCGAGACTGGAGAATATCCAACAGTAGGTGAGGCAGCCGCAGAGTTTAGCGTGTCTAATCGGACGGTACAGCGTGCGCTTTCCAAAGCCGGGATAGTTTTGCCAACTGGACGAAGAAAGGGTGACAGGCCGTAAGCAATATACGGTTCCCCTGCCGCTAGGCAGTTGGTTACTCTTTTCGTTCGATTTTTTAATGTTTTGTTTGGTGTGTGGACGCTGAAACTGCCGGGGGTCTTGACCGGTACGACCCGGAGCTAGTGGATGGTGTGCGGGTGTATTGGATAGCTGAGGGTGTTGCAGCCCGTGATGAAACAGCATTTCGTCGAGAGTCTACAGGCACAGTGGGGGCGCAGTGGTCACTACTCCCAGCAGAACAACGGCATGGGGCCCGGCTAACACCTATGACAATGGCGACGATATGACGCTGTAAGCATTGGGAACGAGACTACATTGTGGCAAGTAGAAAAACTTGATGATACTTCAGCGGGATTAGCTGGCGGTGACGCCCTCCTAGGCCGCCTTGGCCGCGATGCCCCATATAGGCCAGCGTGGACTGCCAAATTAGCGGGGTCTACCGACTCAGTGAGGATTGGCGTGAGTCGGCGCGGCGGTTGGACATCATATTTGCTTTGGGCGAGTTTCCAGGATTCTCTGATGGAAATAATCGCGATCCGACTCTTGCATGCGAGAAAATTCCATAAGCACGCCCGGCCAGGTGGGAAATGCATCTACCAGATTCTCCGCCATGTTCGACAACGGCGAAAATGCGATCTCGTCCCATCTGACTCCTATGCCTACTCTTTCAGAGTAATTTGTGTTGTTTAGAGGACCAACACACCACTGGCTCCCTGATGCGGCATTCATCCATACGCCCGTCACGGCTATGATTCGGGAGACTGTGTCTTCATAGCCGTGTTTAGAGTTGAGTATTTCGAGAAGGATTTCGAAGGGAAACTCTTCTACGCCATCGGTAATTTGCTTCTTCTGAGAAGAAGTCAGCTCTGCGAGCACTGTAGGGACTGTTTCTGCAAGGAAGTCCTCTAGCCGGTTTCCGAATTGCTGTTGATATCCGTCAAACCACATGGGGTCTCCTTGGTCACATAGGGCGAATGATCCAGGCTCCAAAACCGTTATTTAAAGTCCTGTCGAAAAAGCAGGTCGCAGATCTAGCCCAGTACCCAGTATTTTGTTGCTCTCTTAGGAAATCAAGTCGATTCCAGCATTCATTTTCGACAAGGAAGATTCGAGTGTTGTGCCCT
This sequence comes from Corynebacterium sp. SA-MJD20WY100, assembly GCF_039822565.1. Lineage (NCBI taxonomy): Bacteria > Bacillati > Actinomycetota > Actinomycetes > Mycobacteriales > Corynebacteriaceae > Corynebacterium > Corynebacterium sp. SA-MJD20WY100. The sequence goes on from NZ_JBCJKS010000031.1 coordinate 4,059, forward strand.
GAGGCTTCAAGATTCGGCTCCACAGAGTGGAACAGAGGCATCGTCGTGGCGAAAAGAGCGAGAAGCGTTATTCCGAGGGTTGCTATGCGCCCAGGGTTATTTTTTCTGCCAGAAGATTTTAGCATGTTACTACCCCATCGATGCGACCGGTGTGAGGGGAGATATTTGTACGGGTCCCGGCTACTACTAGCTTGCACACTGAGTCTGGGCCAAATGCAAAAATTACCTTAACCCGTATGTCCCAGTCGCAATGGTTGTAGACCTGGATGAAACCTTTTTCTGGTATCGCATTAATGCAATCAGGTGCACGTTCGCCTGCGGATCTAAGTTGTACATTTGGACTAGGGGATTCTACTGCTGAGATTTCACCATTGTCTTGTACGGTGATGACAACTTCGCTGTTATGAGCATCTTCGAGGGTGGGTTTTGCTGAGGCGGTGGGAATGGATTGAGAAGCAAATAAAAGAGTTGCAGCACAGATTACAGAGGTGAAATATTTTCGCACTGTGGACATGTTTTGACTCCTACGTCATTTAGTGATTGGTGTGTGACTAGCGACACATACATGTGTATCACACATTACACTTAGGTACCGGTGTGCATTTGAAAATAGTTATCACTTCTTTATGTTGTGGGTGGGGTGCGGCATTCTTTTTCTTTATTGATCGTGCTCGATAAACCTTGGCACGTCTTAGGAAGAGGGATGGGCAAGAGGCCGTCGCTGTTGCTGATGCGCAAGTGCCTGCGATTGTGGCCAACGCGATGGAGCGGATTTGGCCTTTGGCGTTAGAGCAAGCGCGTGCCGAGCACGCCGAGGCGGCTAAGCGTTTTGCTGAGCGGATTGAAGCTGCCGAGCGGGAAAGCGATGAAGCGCACCGGGTGGCGGAAGCAATGGCCGAGCGCGTCCGGGAGCTGCAGGCGGATCTGTCCAAGGCGCGGGCGGCTGTCGAGCGTGTCCAGGAACAAATTACTCAGGCACGTGAGCGGGTGGCGGTAGCGGAAAAGGACTATGCCGTTGAGTATGAACGCGCAGTCGCAGCGGTAGCCCGCGCTGAGAGGGCGGAGCAACGTATTGCCGCCGCAGAAGTTCGGGCCGAGCGAGCCGAAGCGCGCGCCGATCGCGCTGAGGAAAGGGCCGAGCGGGCTGCGCGGAGTGAAGCCGCGGCGGCGGAGCCGAAGCAGGCAAGTACCGGAGGGAGAAAGGAGCGCTAGCGCGCCCTGCTCGGAGCCGCCCGCCGGGGCGTGTTAGCGCCGCGGGGGAGTGCGTAGTGCGGGGCGTTTTCTACGGATAGGGAAATGCTGATTGTGCGCACTCATTTTCTGGGGCGCGCTGGCATCTTGACGATGCTCTAGCCGTCTGAACGCCAGTGTTCACCCGCCTGACCTTTGAACTGACCGCTTTAGCGAGGCTAGTTCATGGTACATTTGCAGTAAACGTGCTTCCGCACTCCGTGCGGGGGCGTGCCAGTGGTGAAAGGAGGCTGCGGGACGTGCTGACCATCGCGAAGATGCACGGCGAATCCGTGGCCTACTATGAGTCCACCGTCGATGAAGACCAGGACGAAAATCTCGGCCCGGACGGCTACTACTCCGAGGACGGAACCAAGCCGGCGGAGGCATGGGTAAAAGCGCGTACCGATGCTCAAGCGGCGGTGGTCGCGGAGGCGCTCGGGGTCGCCGAGGGCGAGCAGATTCGTGGGAAGAATGTGCGGGCGTGGTTTAACAAAGCCATCGCCCCGTCGGGTGTGAAACTGGGGCGCGCGCCGAAAGATTCGGGAGTGCCAGGCTTTGACTTAACGTTCTGCGCGCCAAAGAGTGTGTCCATGCTGTGGGGGTTAGCCGACGATGCGGCGGTGCGTCGAGCAGTTGATGAAGCGCATGCCGAAGCAGTTGGAAAAGCACTGTCCTATCTGTCGGAGCACGCGAGCTATACGCGTCGTGCCGATGAGGATGATCCGTCGCTGATGATCATCGATCGCGTCGAGGCTTTAAGCGGCGTGAAGTACGAGCACCGGACGAGCCGCGCGGGTGATCCGCACGTCCACTCGCACGTTCTATTAGCCAACAAGCAGCTTTGTCGTGACGGGAAGTGGCGCACACTAGATGGAGTGAGCCTTTATCACGAGGCGCGCGCAGCGGGCATGGTGTACCAAGCCATACTGCGCGAGCGCCTAGCCGCGTCGCTGGGCGTTGAGTGGGGCGAGATGGTCAACGGGTGCGCGGAGATGCGCGGGCTTGAAGACCGCGCACTCATTGAGGCGTTTTCGACTCGTGCACGCGAAATCGACCAGTGGCGCGCAGTCAATGGCCTTGATGCCAATACGCAGATGGCGCGCATTGGGCAGAAGAAAACCCGCCAGACTAAAGACCTCGATACCACCCTCTACGAGCTCGAGGGCGACTGGCGGCAGCGCCAGGCCGGCCACACGGTCCGCGAGATTATTGCAGACATTCGCTCGCTTCCCGAGTTTGCTGAGCGCACGCACGAGCGCCCAGAACTTCCGACAATCGCCGATATCATTGAGGCAGTGACAGCAGAACGCTCGACGTTTACGCGTGCCGATGTCGTAGAGAAAACCGCCGAACTTATCCCCGTTGGAGCCGTCGAGACCGAGAAGATACTCGCCACCGTGGAGGAACTCACGGAGCAGGTTTTCCGCGATGGTGCGGCCTGGACTGTCACCCCAGATAAGTCGCGCGTGTGGGATAAAGCCGCCCGCGAAGGCTCCCAACGTTTTACCTCCCAGGGCGTGGTCGATGAAGTCAATCGCGGCATCGATCTGGCCTGCGAAGTTACCAACGCTGGCGTTGATGCATCCTCCATTCGCGAGCGTCCCTGCACGCTGTCTGCCGCACAGGCAGACGCTATGCGCGCGGTGGTGTCCTCGCGTATCTAGCAGTCCGCGCAAGAGAGCAGGCTGAGCAGAGCTTCGAAACCACCGTTGTTTGCTGCTACGTCCTCTTAACACTCCCCATGTTTGCGGCTATCGCTATGTGGTTCGGCCTTGCAGTGCAATTGCCGTGGTTCGACTCGTAGATAAAATCTAGCGGCAGCGAATTTTCAGGCTGTATCATCACGTTATGGACGTTTTCGATACTCTCGTGGCTCAATTTGGGGCGGCAGCCGCGACCTATATTGGAACTGCCATGGCAACAGATCGCTGCTTGCAAGGTTAACTGCGGACCACTCAACTAAGCACTACTGATCCCAGCTAGGAGGTGTTGAAAATGAATGTTTCAGAACGTGTAGGATTTGGTGCTGGCGTCATCGCTATCGTGCTCTCGCTGCTGAGCGTGCTCTTGGCAATTTCTCGGGGGACGGGCGAGGTTACGGTTATGGCGGCTGCTGGAACTGTCGCCGTAATCGGAGCAATGTGCATCTACTGGAGCCTCACGTCAAGACGCAATAGCAAGGACTAAGCGCTCCGCCCATTCAGGGCCTTGGCCAAGTGATTTTCAAAGAAAGAAGCACCAATTGGTTGTAGCCCTGCCTGGGGGCGTTAGGCAGGGCTACAACTGTGACAGTGGCCGTTCGGGGGAAGCGGCCTACAAACTATTCTGCGGAGCTTCGACAAAAGTAACAAGGGCTTGTTCACTCCAGTGAGCGTTAACAGTAAAGGCGAAATTACTGGGGTTGTTTATGTGGTTTTCTTGGTGCTGTTGCAAAGTTGGGCCAGGGTCGAAAAGCCCAACCTCAAGACATCAGTTGTCCTTGCTCCGGGGTGCTTAAGCTGTCTCGAATATCCGGCTGACGATCACCGCGTCTGGGTTCGGGTGCCCGTAGGCAAACATCGTGCCCTGGCCTTTCCGTAATGAATGCATCGCTTCCATCCCTTTCAACGTCCGGTAGGCGGAAATTCGGTTTTTGAACGCTCCCTTCGGCCCCAGGATTCTTTTAAGTCGGCCATGATCTCCCTCGATAACGTTGTTCAGGTATTTCACCTGCCGGTGCTCCACCGTCTGAGGGCAGATTCCCTCCGCCTTCAGCTCGGATATTGCCTTGGCCAGAGCTGGTGCCTTGTCGGTGTTGATGACCCGCGGGGACCCGGCTGTCGTATTCGATCGCAGCGTCTTGGCCAGGAAACGCTTGGCCGCCGCGACATTGCGCTTCGGGGAGAGATAAAAGTCCAGGGTCTGCCCACCGGCGGTAATAGCCCGGTAGAGATAGCACCACGTGCCGCCGACCCGGATATAGGTCTCATCCACCCGCCAGGACCGGGCCTGCCAGTCGGGTACCTGCCGGTACCAGCGAGTCTGCTTATCCAGCTCAGGGGCGTATTTCTGCACCCAGCGGTAGATCGTGGTGTGATCGACTGGCACACCCCGCTCGGTCATCATTTCTTCGAGATCGCGGTAGCTCACCCCGTAGCGGCAGTACCACCGCACCGCCCACAGGATGATGTCACGGGGGAAATGCCGACCGGAGAAGATGCCCATGGCTCTGATTATTTCACGCCGGTCTTTCTACTGCCCCAACTTTGCAACAGCACCCCCTGAGGAAGGTTATGCACAATTCGACGGGCTGCCTGCCGCCCAGATTTTGTCAGAGCTACACCTGCGATAAGCCCAGCGATGCCTCCAAAGAACGCAGAAGGGTACCAAGCCATATCGGTGTAAAAATGAAATATGCCAAGCGCGACTAAAAATCCGCAAATCGTTACCACTAGGCGCATGTTTTACCACCCCATGTAGGTGGCAAGGGCGCCGCCTGCACCGGCAATGCAGCTGATCGCAAGTCCTGGTCCAATTTTCTTAGCGAGGAACTTTACCAAGGTCCAGTAGGAAACCCTCTTCTCTAGAATTTCCAGGATTTCATTGTAACCGATTACGCCACCAGCACAACCAGCAATGGTTGCGGCAGCTGCGCTAAGAATTCCTTTATCGTTTTGGTTCGCTGCGGCCCTAGTCTGGACTGGTTCTGAATTCAGCTCAGCATTCATCTTCTCTGCTGAAGACAAGACTGTTTCCCGACCCTTGGAGTCAATGGCTACTGCGTCACCATTAGCGTTGAACCCGTACTCAACTGTTCCCGCAGGCAAGGGGGAACCACCCGCGGACTCGATATCCTCATTGACTTGTTTGAGGTCATTTTCCGAAACAGTCTCTCGGTCTGCACCGGGAGTAGTGGGAACCTGGTGATTCTCGACGCACTCCCCCTCCTGCGCGGCAGGAGCTGCTACGGCCGTAGTGACCGGGAATGCGACGAGAGCGGTAGAAACCGCTAGAGGGAGGATTAAAGCTTTCTTCAAACGCATAAATAGACCCTTTCGGAGGAATGAAAAGAGGGGGGGACAAGACAGCAGCTTTCAAGCTGCCCATCACTACGTCTAATAGGAAAATTAAGTCTCTTCAATGTCTTTCTTCCGTCCGGAAGGATATTGATACGAAAGTATCGACCTGTAAAGACCATGGTTTTAGAGGCGCCGACTCGATCCTTGTCTTCGGCAACGCTGAATTGCCGGAGCAGATCAAGCAGATAGACGAGCAGTATCGCAACGCCACAGGCGTATCTAAGTGGGCTTTCACCTTCTGATTGTTGACCTTCTTTACGGTTTTACAGTTTTACGGGTACTGTAAAACCGTAAACTTTAATCACTGACCCAGTGAAAGGCATGGCTATGATTATTACGACTATCAACGCGAAAGGTGGCGTCGGGAAAACAACGAGCACGATGTTCCTGGCGACCGTATTTGCCCAACGCGGTATCCCCGTGACCGTGACCGACCTCGACCGTCAGGGGTCCGCTCTCGACTGGGCCGAGCGTGCCGAGGACGGCGGCGACCCGCTGCCGTTTAACGTCGAGCTGTCGATCCCAAAGCGTGTGGACCGCCAAGCCGCTTTAGTCGCCGATAACGAGATGATGCTTATCGACGTGCCACCCGGAGACGAAAACGCGATTGAAGCCGCTATCGCCGTCAGTGACTTCATCATCATGCCGACCCGTTCTGCAGCCGCCGACCTGTCGCGGGTGTGGGAGCTGCGCGACGCTGTGGGCGGCACCCCGCACGCTGTCTTGCTGACTTTCGCCCGTAAGGGAACCAGCGCGCTTGAAGCTGCACGAGAAGCGCTTGAAGCCGAGGACATGCCGCACTTTGAAACGGAGATCCCGCTGCGCGAGGATATGCACCTTGCCTTTGGCTACTGCCCCGGCCCCGACATGCATGGTTACGACAAGGTGGCCGACGAGATTATGGAGATGATGAAGTGACCACCAGCAAGGCGCGCGCACGCGCTCAACAAGGTCCACGGACTAAGAAAAAGGCCACGAAGAAAAGCACGGCCACACCCACGGAGTCTGTCCGTTCCGCGTTCCGCCAGCCTTCAAGCCGTGATTACGTCAAGAAAATGACCATCGAAGTGGACCGCGATCTGCATGCTGAACTCAAAGCTATCGCCGCACGTAAGAGAGTCACCATGCGTGAAATTGTCGGGTCGTGCCTCGAAGAATACGTCAAGGAGAACCGCTAGATACTCATGCAGTTTTACAGCTTTACGGCACCCGTAAAGCTGTAAAACTGTAACGTTTGCAAACTTGGCGATCTTTGCGTTACGGCAGGTAGAAAAACTTTTCGTGTCGCAGCACGCCGCAAATCACAGCGGTGTTATTCTCGGTCAATAGACCCTATAAATGAATGAAGCCCGCCAGGCGGCAACCTGACGGACTTCGCTTATCACCCAGTCTCCAGCTGGGAGAAAGCATGGCCATGAGTTTACAGGCTTACACGCAGAATGTGCACATTCAAACGCCGAGTCGCGTTGAGCGCGATCGTGGAGGACTCGACAACACACCAGCTTCGTCGCTAGACCGCGACATGCTTCGGGCACACCTAGGCCGCGACGCGCTTCATGGCTCCATTGGGCGCGATTTCCGAAAGGCTTACCGGCGTAATGCCGACGGCAAAGTCTCACCGCAGATGTACCGTACCGATTCTGAAGCGTTAGGCCGCTGCGAGTACGTCATGCTCACCAACAAGCAGTATGCCGCTGTCCTGGTTGTAGATGTCGACCAGTTAGGCACCGCAGGCGGAGACCCCGCAGACCTTAACCCGTATGTCCTCAAAGCGGTGCACACCCTGACGTCCCGCAATATCGGACCGGCATGGGTGGGAATCAACCCTACCAATGGCAAGGCCCAGTTCATTTGGCTTATTGACCCCGTGTACGCGGACAAGACCGGCCAATCGGCACAGATGAAGCTCCTGGCCGCCGTCACACGTGAGTTAGGTGAAGTGCCCCAGGTTTTGTTCCGTTTGAGTAGATGGGAAAATTTGGAACATGCCGAGAAAATTTGATCAGGATGCGAAAGACCGTGTGGTCCGCCTCGTGGAAGACCGCATCCTGGCGGAGAACATTTCTATGCAGGCAGCCTGCAAGATCGTGGCACCAAAGCTGGGTGTGTCGTGGCACACAGCGAGGCAATGGACGCAGGCCGCTCGTCGCGAAGGACGTGTTGTGGAATCAATGCCCGAGGACCTTGCTGCAGAAAACGCACGGTTGCGTCGCGAGAATCAAGAGTTGCGGGACACCAATGAGTTGTTGAAAGCCGCTTCGGCTTTTTTCGCGTCGGAACTCGACCCGAAACGTCGGAAATGATCCGGTTCATTGATGAGTACCGGAATCGTTTCTGCGTCGAGTTCATTTGCCAGACGTTAAACACGCATCGCGAAGGCGGTTTTCTTAGCTCGCGTGGGTACCGCCAATCCAAGGCCCGGGGCTTAAGCTCCCGCGCTCTTCGCGACGCTGCCCTTGTAGAGCATATTCGCGACGTTCATGCTGAAAATTACGGCGTCTACGGGGTGCGGAAGATGTGGCGCGTGCTGCAACGCCGGGGCGTTGACATTGGCCGCGAGCAGACAGCCCGGCTGATGCGCAGCGCTGGACTGTCCGGCAAGGGAAAAGGTGGGGCACCTGTCACAACGCGCAAACCCACAGGCCCGGATCTTCGCCCAGATTTGGTTAATCGTGAGTTTAAGGCTCCTGGCCCTAATCGGCTGTGGGTAGCGGACATTACGTATGTGCGCACCAGGAAAGGGTTTGTGTACACAGCTTTTGTCACTGATGTGTACTCCCGGAGGATTGTCGGGTGGGCGTTGTCTGATTCGATGCGTACTGAGGCGTTGCCGCTGCAGGCGTTGAACCAGGCGATCGTGTGCGCCAAGGAAACGGCGGGCCTAATTCACCATTCAGACCACGGCTCACAATATGTGAGTATCGTCTACAACGAGCGCCTGGCTGAGCACGGAATTACGGCGTCTACCGGCACTGTTGGTGATTCCTATGACAATGCTTTGGCTGAGAATGTCAACGGCTCCTACAAGAATGAGCTGATTCATAGGCGCTCATGGGCCGATGTCGTCGACGTGGAAATCGCGACGTTCGAGTGGGTTAACTGGTGGAACGAATCACGGCTCCACCAGAGCCTGGGCTACCGCACCCCAGCTGAAGTCGAAGCCGAATTTTGGGAACACGACCCCAGTCGAGAAATAATGGAAATCAAGGCAAATGCCTAGGAACAAAACCCGGGGCACTTCAAGGCGAACTTCTAGACCACGACCCGCACTTTTCCCACCGATTTAGCCGCAACCCGTTCTATACGGGTAAGGCGCCTACGGCTTACCGTTGGTATAGGCAGCACAACCGGGTGATGCGCTTGGCAGACTTAGTAAAGCAGGTGAGAGACTTGACAGGCCACGAGCAGTTTGAAGCCGCGCCGCGTCAACAATTTACCTCTGGCCGTGAACTGATTAATGCCGTCAAAACACGTCGTGAAGAAGCTCAAGCATTCAAGAAAATGGCCCAGGACGTAGATGCGGAAATATCGGGTGGTCTTGACCAGTACGACCCGGAGCTAATCGACGGCGTGCGCGTGCTCTGGATTACTCCCGGCGTAGCCGCCCGCGATGAAACCGCGTTCCGCCACGCCCTCAAGGCGGGCCACCGGATGCGCCAACAAGGCCAACGCCTGACCGACGCGGCGATAATTGATGCCTATGAGCACGCCTACAACGTCGCACAGCGTCATGGTGGTGCCGGTCGTGCTAGCGAGATGCCGCCAATGCGTGACCGCCAGACAATGGCACGCCGCGTGCGCGGTTACGTTACGCAGTCCAAGAGCGACGTTTATCGCGTCTCTAGCACCCCCGGAAAGGCCACCAGGAGTGAGCGCAAGGCTCTAGCCACAATGGGGCGCAGAGGTGGCCAGAAAGCCGCACAGCGCTGGAAAACAGACCCCAAGGGTAAATATGCACAAGAACAACGAGCGCTACTAACAGCAGCAAACAATCAGCGAAAGCTGCAAGGAAACGAGACCAGGGCGCAGGTTTATGCGACGTATGCGTCTGTGCTTGCACAGACAGGCAAGCCTCCATCAGGTGCAGCAATTGGCAGAGAGCTAGGCATTACGCGCAAGACAGCTAGTGCGCATCTTCGAGCGTTACGGGCCGTGGGACTGATTGATTAAAAGTGTAACCTGCCGTAAGCAATATACGGTTCCCCTGCCGTTAGGCAGTTAGGTAAAACCTTTTCTCGAAAATGGTTTAGGAAAGTGGGAAAACGGAAGCAGCCCCGGGACCCCGTAGGGCGGCCCGGGGCCAAGGCTCATAATGCGTTCCCGCGATATTTGAACCTCTTGGATGTTGCAGTCTAGCTGTAGTCACGCCTGGAAGGACAACGTCATTCTTCGGATAGTTTCCTGACCGCCACTTGAAGGTTCGGATATTTATCTGCGGAGGTGATGACGATGACACGAAACAAACCCTGCCCCAGCGTTAAGAAAACGGTTCTTGGCTCGACGATGGGAGGACTCCTGGCGCGCCTGTTGGCAGACCCAGTCGGCGTGTGCGAGTCCTGGCGTGGCGCAGCGCGAATGCTTGCCGACTTTTTCGGGTAACCGATGGGAGCGCTGGAGACTGCCGCGCGCCCTGCGGGCGCTTGCCACCCGTCGCACGCCGCGCAGCGGCGCACGACGGACTTAGCGAATCTCCCCTCCCCCTTTTCTGTCCCGTCCTGGCCGCAAATTCTGACGCACCCAGCGGCAGAATTTTGTGCCCAGGCGGGCACCCGAAATTGCCCACCGGAGGACATACACTTTATGCACTCCAAGTGAGTCGGGAGTTTTCGCAGTAAGAAAGTGGTTTTAATGCGTTAAGAAAGTGTCGAAAATATTTCGCACGTGCGATATAATGGGTTTATGACCCTTGGAGCACTCACCACAGACGGCGGCGCGAAGCCGGATACTTTTGATGACTTTTCTGCGACAGACATCGCGGATCGCGCACAAGAAACCGCGTTGGCTTTGAAGCAGATTGCGGATTTTTTCGAGCAGGCGGGGCGATCGAATCGTGACGATGTGGTCGGTCTCTTTGACCAGGATTGGCTCGATTGTGCAGACCGCTTGCACAGCCTGGCGGAGACTTTGACGGCGATGTCTGATACCGCAGAGGGCTAAACCGCGTGCCGTGCAGCGGCTAGCTGCGCCAGGAAAGCGCGTCAGCACGCCGTGTGTCACGTTGTGTGCCACGCACCGTGTCACGCCGACCTACACGCGCTGTGTCGCGTTGTGTGTCACGCTGCTGCGGCGCTCGCTGCGCTCACACCTTGCCCCGCTTTCTGCCACCTGTCGCCGTTGGCGCAAACCCCGACCGCGTTGCAAGCAATCGCTGCACACCTTTTGCAGATAATCAGCCTTTCGGAAAAACGGCTTCGCCGTAGAGTGACACACCTCTTGCATTAAAATGCTCCGCCGCAGCTCGCGGGTAAAAAACGTGCCGCAAAAGTGCCCGGGTTGATGAAAAGCAGCGCGCGGCGGCGAGCAAACGACCAGGGGTTTCAGGTCGCTAATTTTTTACGTACGTGCGATATAATTGGGTCATGAACGCGACTGACTCCCCGACGAAATGTGCCTGGTGTGGCGGCGACCTTAGGCCCCGAATCGACCCTCGAGGGCGAAAAGCGCGCTACTGCTCCGGTGCCTGCCGTGCGGCTGCAGCGCGCGAGCGCGCCCGCAAAGCGCACCAGGACGAGCTAGAGCGCGCGCAGTCGCAGACTTCGATAGCGTTGCTCGACCCAGCCGAGATTTTGGACACCGTTGTGCGTGAACTCGACGCAACAACCCGCCTTATCCGCGACCGCGCGGAAGTCCCAGCCGACTGCGTCGAGATAGTCGAAGCCGCGCGCCGACTGGTCGCCTCAGCCCCTCAACCGCTGACCCGCCAGCAGCGACGCAAGCTTGAACGCGAACAGAAAAAGACCGCGAAGCGCGGAAATATCTGACTTGGTTCGCGCTAACGTTGAACGCTTACCGCGTCTCCTCTGGCCCCCACAGTGCTTCATGAAGTGCCTGTTCTTCTTCGGCAGTGAGACCGAAATCCAGGTCTGCCACCGCGTCTAGGTACTCGTTGAAAAAACTATTGAAAAAGTCGTCAATCATGCTGATTTCTGCTCCTGTGCCTCTTTGACGTAGCGATGAACCGTGCCGACCGAACAGTCCAACTCGGCAGCAATTGCGCGCATAGTTAGACCTTTCGCCCTCAGCTCCCGGACGCGCTCGCGCTTCTCATTGGCACGCGCAAGGTAGGACTCGCGCGGCTCAGACGTCCACCGAGCCACTGTCGCTATGGACAGACCGGTGCCTTCGGCTACTTCGCGAAGTGTCTTCCCGTTACGCGGTATGCGCTTTTTCTCAGTCATTGAGGAACTCCTCGAGCTTGGCCGGGGTGCTTAGGCGACGCTTCTCCCCGGACTTTGTTCCGGCATGTTGTTGGTGCTGGATAAAGCCCTCTCGGCTGTGGTTCTTTGACGTCCATTTGGCTATCGAGGTCGCCATAGCGCGCACCTCGGAGAGCGGCAGTGGGCCACCTGCGTCGGTTGGAATCGCCGTGTTGAGGTCGAGTAGATGAGACAGCGACGCGTGAAAAAGCGCGTCTGCGCCGGGGTAGTCCATTGCTCGGTTGAGTCGGTAGACCTCGTGCCGTCCTTCTTCGAATAAAGCGCAGTTTCTTCCCAGGTCAGAGCGCGATTTCATGGCTTTTCTAGGCAGCTGCCGGGGCATTGCTGACGTTCGGAGTTCGGCTAGCTCATAGGTTGTTTCTGCGCCCCAGATCACCTCTCCACGACCGAGCAACGGGTAGGTGGGGTTGCGCGTGATGAACCCAGCGAATGCCGGGTCTGCGCCTAGGAGCCTGACCAGGCCCTCTTGGACGCGCGCGGCGTAGCGCAGGGGTTTAAGCTCCGCGACCTCGCTCCGGCAGACCGGATCCGACAGCCACCAGCCGACATGCGCGCCACGTGAAGTCTCAATGACCCAGGACGGATCTGGGTGTTCATGCGGGCGTTCTAGAGCGTCCATGACGGCGCTAGGCCGGTCGATGTCGATGACGAGGGCGTTGAGCATTCGGCTGGGATTGGCCTGGATGAACCGATGACGGAGCGCCGCAGAGCCTGGCATGCGGGAGATTGCGTGCTTCTCATCCCCGGCATACGCGCCTAGGTCTCTTAGGCCCCAGCGGTCCGCCCATAAATCGGTCATTGTCTCGGTCATGCGGACACTGTCGCACGAGTGTTGCTTCTGGGCGTGGATTTCCCCCGGCGTGTTCAAGGTATCGCACGAACCATATCAGGTATTGGGCCTTCTGGCCCCCAAAATAGACCCTCCAGTGCGAGCGAAGCGAGCTCCTTTGGCCGGGCCTCACCCCTCCCCCTGCTCGACGTCGGCCCGCCTGCCCCTCCATGCCACTCGGGCACGGATATATCCAAATATGTCCTTGGGTCCTGGTGCTCATTGGTGGGCCGACGCACCACAAGGCGGCTGAAGCGCGGTGCGGCGGAATCTACGGCGCGCTGTGTGGCTTTCTAAGCGATTGAAGGCGCGGCGCGGGGGCCGTTGGGTAGGGTGAGGTGCTTAAATCGCTCAGGCGCTCACGCAGCGCGTGTGTCACGTCGGCCTACACACGTTGTGGGACATCGTGTGTCACGTTGTGTGCCACGAACTGTGACACACTGCCGCGGTGCTCGCTGCGCTCCCACCTTGCCCCGTGAATTCGCGTGAGTCGCCGTGGGCTCAAACCCTCCGTCCGTCGAGTGGGCAGGCTCCAGCTCTTGCTGACTGTCGGGTGCTTGGGGTCGGCTCTGGAGGGGGTAAATCGGCGATATACTTTATGCACTCCAAGTGAGTCGGGAGTTTTCGCAGTAAGAAAGTGGTTTTAATGCGTTAAGAAAGTGTCGAAAAT
>NZ_JBCJKS010000032.1:0-15800 GCF_039822565.1 Corynebacterium sp. SA-MJD20WY100
AACATAGCCCGCCCACTCGGGTGGACGGACTATGAATCTTCGGTGCCCTGGGGTGGAACTGCTAACAACGTAATGGGTGCTGGCGTTTACCTGTCGTTTGCTCAATGACTATTTAAATGCCCTGAAGTGGCGCGATTGTGTCCGTGGTAATAAGAATTACCTCGTGCGCACGGGGTGATAATCGTTACGTGGGAACGAGCTCGAACGGTACGGCGGGGACCTTAACCACCAGAATTCATAATGTCCGCGGCGTGGGGAACAGTGATGTCCTCCGGATCGTCGAGCCAGCCGTCGGGCAGCGCGACCTTGGCGGGGGAGCCTTGGCGCCCGCGCGCACCGGAGGCATCGGCAGCCTTGGCCTCCGAGTCGGCCCAGGGAGAGAGGATCTCGCGCAGGGCGTCGAGCGAGGTGACCTGGGCGAGCTTGGCCCGCACCCGGCCGCCCACCGGGAAGCCTCGCATGTACCAGCCGATATGCTTGCGGATATCGCGCGCGGCGTGGTCTTCGCCGTCGTGCTCCGCCAGGAGCTCGGCGTGGCGGATGATAATGCGGGTGACCTCGCCGAGTGTGGGCTCGTCCGGGATGGGCTCGCCGCGCAGCTGGGCGGAAAGCTCCGCGAAGAGCCAGGGGCGGCCCAGGCAGCCGCGGCCGACCTGCACGCCGTCGCAGCCCGTAGCATCCATCATGCGCTGTGCGTCGTCAGCGCGGAAGATATCACCGTTGCCGAGGACGGGGACCTCGTCGCCCAGGTGCTCCTTGAGGCGTGCGATCTCGTCCCAACGGGCGTCGCCGGAATAGCGCTGCGCGGCCGTGCGCCCGTGGAGGGTGACGGCTGCTGCGCCATTGTCGACGGCAATCCGGCCGGCGTCGAGGTGTGTGTGGTGCTCATCGTCGATGCCCACGCGCATCTTCACCGTGACCGGTACGTCCGTGCCTTCGGTGGCCTTGACGGCCGCGGCGACGATATTGCCAAAGAGCTGGCGCTTATAGGGCAGAGCTGAACCGCCGCCACGGCGGGTGACCTTGGGGACGGGACAACCGAAGTTCATATCAATGTGGTCGGCGAGGTTGTCGTCGACGATCATCTTCGCGGCGCGGTAGGTGTACTCCGGATCCACGGTGTAGAGCTGGAGCGAGCGTGGGGTTTCCTGCGGTGCGAACTCGATCATGTGCATGGTCTTCTCGTTGCGCTCCACGAGGGCGCGGGCGGTAATCATCTCGCAGACATAGAGGCCGGAGACTGTTCCCGTGCGCGCGAGTTCCTGCTCACGGCAGAGGGTGCGAAAAGCCATATTTGTTACACCCGCCATGGGTGCGAGGATGACGGGGGAGGCTAATTCGAGGGGACCGATGCGCAAATTCACCCCCTAATTGTGCCTTTTTTCGCAGGTTATAGGCAAACGGTGAAATAATCCTACACCTTTAACAGATCTTCACTATTGTGTTCCAGGTAACTAACATTCGGTTTTACACCACAGGAGGAATCGCCTTGTCCGAGCGTATCGGTTTCTATCAGGACCTCGTTGTTTCCGCTGAGGAAGCGGCTAAGTTCGTCAACCACGGCGACCGCGTCGGTATTTCCGGCTTCACCGGTGCTGGCTACCCGAAGGCTCTGCCCACTGCGATCGCAGAGAAGGCGAAGGCCGCTCACGCTGCTGGTGAAGAATTCCAGATCGACGTCTTCTCCGGCGCATCCACCGCCCCGGACTGCGACGGCGTTCTCGCGGAGGCAGACGCCATTCGCTTCCGCTCCCCGTACAACTCCGATCCGGTTCTGCGCGGTAAGTTCAATGATGGTTCCGCCCTCTACCAGGACATTCACCTGTCTCACTCTGGCCAGCAGGTGGAGGAAGGCTTCTACGGTGACTTCCAGGTTGCCATCATTGAGGCTGTCCGCATCCTCGACAACGGCAACATCGTGCCGTCGTCGGCTGTGGGCAACAATCTCGAGTACATCGAAGCCGCAGAGCGCATCATCATCGAGGTCAACGAGTGGCAGTCTGAGCACCTCGAGGGCATGCACGACATCTACAAGATTGAAAAGCTGCCCAACCGCCAGCCGATTCCGATCACCAAGCCGGGCGACCGCGTGGGCACCACCTACATCGAGATTCCGCAGGAGAAGGTCGTCGCCGTCGTGAAGACCGACGCTCCGGACCGCAACGCCCCGTTCAAGGCGCCGGATGAGGTCTCGGAGAAGATCGCTGCGAACTTTATTAACTTCCTCGAGGGCGAGGTAGCTGCCGGTCGCTTGGCCTATGACCAGTTCATCATGCAGTCCGGCGTGGGTAACGTCCCGAACGCCGTCATGGCGGGCCTGCTCGACTCCAAGTTTGAGAATATCCAGGCCTACACCGAGGTTATCCAGGACGGCATGATTGACCTTATCGACGCCGGCAAGATGACCATGGCATCCGCAACCTCCTTCGCGCTGTCTCCGGAGTACGCGGACCGCATGAACGAAAAGGCGGAGAAGTACAAGGAGCACATCATCCTGCGTCCGCAGCAGATCTCCAACCATCCGGAGGTCATCCGCCGCGTAGGCCTCATTGCCTCCAACGGCATGATTGAGGCCGACATCTACGGCAACATCAACTCCACCAACGTGGGCGGCACTCGCATCATGAACGGCACCGGTGGCTCCGGCGACTTCACCCGCAACGCCTACATCTCCACGTTCGTCTCCCCGTCTGTGGCCAAGGATGGCGCCATCTCCGCTATCGTTCCGTTCGCGTCCCACATCGACCACACGGAGCACGACACGATGGTCATCATCACCGAGTACGGTGTTGCTGATTTGCGCGGCCTGGCTCCCAAGGAACGCGTGGAGAAGGTCATCTCCGTTGCTCACCCGGACTACCGCCCGCTGCTCGAGGAGTACTACGAGCGCGCAAAGCAGAACAAGTTCCAGCACACCCCGCACGATCTGAAGACGGCCTTCGACTTCCAGATCAACTTCGCGGAGAAGGGCGACATGCGCGGCTAATCCCTCGCATGCGCTGAGCGTAGGTCACCCTGGGGACTACCCCGGGGTGATTTCGCTTCCACACAACCTCACCGCTAAACTAGGTGGGCGTTGGGCCTTTAGCTCAGTTGGTAGAGCTACGGACTTTTAATCCGCAGGTCCCGGGTTCGAGCCCCGGAGGGCCCACCGATAATCCCTCGGCTGCACAGCGGCCGGGGGATTTATGCTTGCGGTGGGTGAGCGGCGAGAAGCGCTGCAACGGTATGACAATTCCACGTGCACAGGCGTAGCCGTGTCTTATGATTTATGTGTCTTCGCCTCTCGATAGGCGTCTGTTTCCTCGTCTCTAAGGTGTCCCATGTCCTCTATCTTTCGTGCCACTGCCGCGGCTATTCTCCTTGCCCCTCTTGCTCTAGCAGGATGTTCCGGCGAAGGTGAGGCCGGTCCGCGCACAGTAACTATGACGGTTCCAGCGCCGGCTGATCCGAGCACAGAGTCGCACCAGCCCGCTCCTCGCACCGCGGAGAGGACCCCTGCCGAAGCCATGAGCACCGCCGTACCTGCAGCGCCTGCGGCACAACCGCACAGCAATAACATCGCCGTGAATCCCGAGCAGATTGGCGGTTATTGCGGAATGACATCAGACGGGGTTAGGGTCGACGCCAATGATGATGCATCATGCGCGTTTGCCATGGCGATTTATGATGCCGCCATTGCGCAGGCATACGAATCTCGGGCAGGCGCAAGCGGCAATATTGTGCTTGCGACTGTCAACGATTTCCAAGTGACAAGTTCCGTCACCGGTCAAACTTATACGCTAAGTTGCTTTGTCGGTACGGCCGGCCAGGCGCTTATTTGTTCCCAGCCCTCAAGTCCTTATGGAAACTCTGGGGGAGCAGTGTTCAATCGCGAGAAAACCGGTTGGCATTCCATCCTCGGCTGAGACTGCAGAAAGAGGCATCGGATAGCCCATGTATCCCTGTGACACCGTTGTGTACCGTCAGCCTCCGCAGAATCGCGTCGCGGGGGTGCCCTGCACGCTAGGATAGCGGGGGATTAGTACGCGGTGTCGCAAGTCCATATACTTGCTGGCAGAACCGTAAAACTTCGACTATTACTAGCTATCTGGGAGGCGCGATGGTTCAGCGTGTGTACGTGGAAAATCGGGAGGGCGGCCACGCAGCTGCACTCTCGGCGGAGTACGGAGTGGCGGTGCGCATGCTCAATCTCTACGACGTGGAGGGCACGACCGACGCCGAGTTCGCCACCGCCGTCAACCTCGTGCTCGCAGAGCCGCAGGTCGACAACACGTACGCCACGCTCGAGGAGGCCGGCCTGGACGGCAAGGCCATCCTCGCCGTCGAGCCGCTGCCCGGCCAGTTTGACCAGCGCGCGGACTCCGCGGCACAGTGCATCCAGTTCCTCTTTGAAAAAGAGCGCCCCACCGTCCGTACGGCCGTCCTCTACGCCGTGGACGGAGAAATTCCGGAGGCCATGCGCGCCGGGCTCATTAACCCGGTCGAGGCCCGCGAGGCCTCCCTCGAGCTTCCCGAGGCTCTCGTTGTCGAGGCCCCACGCCCAGCAGACGTCGCACGGCTTACCGGCTTTACCGAGCTTTCCGATGCCGCCCTTCCCGAGGTCGTCGCCTCCCACGGCCTGGCCATGGACGTCGACGACGCCATGCTCGTGCGCGATTATTTCCAGTCGGAGAAGCGCGACCCGACCATTACTGAGCTCAAGGTCATCGACACCTACTGGTCGGACCACTGCCGTCACACCACCTTCGAGACGGTCCTCGACAACATCGAGTTCCACGACCCGGCCGTGGAGGCCGCGTACAACGACTACCTTGCTGCGCGCGACTCCATTGGTCGCACCAAGCCGGTGACGCTCATGGACATGGGGACCATTGCCGCGAAGGTCCTGCGCGCCACGGGCAAGCTCGACGCGCTCGACGTCTCCGAGGAGATCAACGCCTGCACCGTCCACGTCACCATCACGGTCGACGGCAAGGATGAACCGTGGCTCTTCCTGTTCAAGAACGAGACTCATAACCACCCGACGGAAATCGAGCCCTTCGGTGGCGCGGCGACCTGCATCGGCGGCGCCATCCGCGACCCGCTGTCCGGCCGCGGCTACGTCTACGGCGCGATGCGCATCTCCGGCTCCGGAAACCCGCTCGAGACCACCACGCGTGCCGGCAAGCTGCCGCAGAAGACCATCGCGCGTACCGCCGCCGCAGGTAACTCCTCCTACGGTAACCAGATCGGCCTGGCCACCGGCCTCGTCGACGAGGTCTACCACCCGGGCTACGTCGCCAAGCACCTCGAGATGGGTGCCGTCGTCGCCGGCGCCCCAGCCGAGAACGTCCGCCGTGAAGTCCCGGCCGCGGGCGACGTCGTCGTCCTCGTCGGCGGTGCCACTGGCCGCGACGGCATCGGCGGCGCCACGGGTTCCTCCAAGTCGCACAACGTGGAGTCCCTGACCACTGCGGGCTCCGAGGTCCAGAAGGGCAACGCGCCCGAGGAGCGCAAGCTCCAGCGCCTCTTCCGCAACCCGGAGTTCTCCACGCTCATCAAGCGCTGCAACGACTTTGGCGCTGGCGGCGTCTCCGTCGCCGTGGGCGAGCTCGCCGATTCCATCGACATCGACCTGGACACCGTTCCGAAGAAGTACGAGGGACTCGACGGCACCGACCTGGCTCTCTCCGAGTCTCAGGAACGCATGGCCGTCGTCGTCGAAGCCACGGATGCTGAGCGCCTCATCGAGCTCGCGAACGAGGAAAACCTCACCGCCACCATCGTCGCCAACGTCACCGACTCGGGACGGGTGCGCATGACCTGGCGCGGCGACACCATCGTCGACCTCTCCCGTGCCTTCCTCGCTACCAATGGTGCGGACAAGCATGTGGACGTGCGTATCGAGCCCTCGACCGACTGGCGCGCAGCTGGCCGCGAGTGGGCTCACAAGGACTCCTCCTTCCGCGAGTCCTTCCTTGCGATGGCCGGCGACCTCAACGTCGCCTCCAAGCAGGGCCTGTCCGAGCGCTTCGACTCCACCGTCGGCGCCGGCACCGTCCTCATGCCTTTCGGCGGCTCCCGCCAGGCCACCCCGATTCAGGCCATGGCCCACACCTTCCCGGTCATGGGGGAGACCACGGACTGCTCCGTGATGTCCTGGGGCTACAACCCGTACGTCACCGAGGCTAGCCCGTACCACGGCGCCTACCTTGCCGTCGTCGAGTCCGTGGCCAAGCTCATCGCTACCGGTTCTTCCATCGACGAGACCTACCTGTCCATGCAGGAGTATTTCCAGCGCATGGACTCCGCCACCGCATGGGGCAAGCCTGCTGCGGCCCTGCTGGGCACCATCAAGGCTCAGCTCGGCTTGGGCGTGGGCGCCATCGGCGGCAAGGACTCCATGTCCGGCACCTTCGAGGAACTGCACGTCCCGCCCACGGTCATCTCTGTCGCCGTGAGCCACGAGACCACTGACCACATAGCGCCCAACCACTTCACCGGCGCCGGCCACGCCGTCACGCTGCTCTCCCCGGAGCTCGCCGATGCCGCCGACACCGCGCTCGTCGGCTTGCCCACCCCCGAGTCCCTCCTCGCCAACTTCGCGACCGTCACGGAGCTCCTGCGCTCCGGCCAGGTCACCGCGGCCTACACCCCGGGCTTCGGCGGCGTGGCCGAGGCCGTGCTCAAGATGTCGCTGGGCGAGGGCCTGGGCTTCGCCTTCGCAGACGACGCCCCGCTCTATGACTACAACTACGGTGCGTTCGTCCTCGAGTGGGCCGAGGACGCCACCCCGTCGGCCGGCACCGCACTGGGCGAGACCACCGCAGACGGCTTCACCTTCGGCGGCGAGACCGTCTCCTCCGCTGACGCCGAGGCCGCCTACCGCGCCACCCTCGAGCCCATCTACCCGTCCGAGGCGCCGCAGTCTGGCTCCACTGAGCTTTCCGATGCCGCCTCCGCCGCCGCGCCAGCGGCTGCGCCGGCTGCCGCTGCGCCCACTCGTGTTGCGGGCAGCTCCGCCCCGCGCGCACTCATTCCGGTCTTCCCGGGCACCAACACCGAATACGACTCTGCGAAGGCGCTGCAGCGCGCCGGTATCGAGCCAGAAATCCTGGTCGTACGCAACCGCACGCCTGAAGACATTGCCGAGTCCGTCGAGCGCATGGCAGCCGCCCTGGACCGCTCGCAGATGCTGTACCTGCCGGGCGGTTTCTCCGGCGGTGACGAACCGGACGGCTCCGCGAAGTTCATGACGTCCTTCCTGCGTAACCCAGCGCTCACCGCTGGCGTCCACACACTGCTCGATGAGCGCGGCGGCCTCATCCTGGGTATCTGCAACGGCTTCCAGGCGCTCATCAAGCTGGGCCTTGTCCCGGGCGGCGCCATCGCCGAGCCGGGTACCGAGTCCCCGACGCTGACGTTCAACACCATTGGCCGTCACCAGTCGCGCATCTCGCGTGTCAAGGTCGTCAACAACGACTCGCCGTGGCTGAGCAAAGTCAACGTCGGCGACGTCTTTACCGTGCCGATCTCCCACGGCGAGGGTCGCATCACCGCCGGCGAGTCCGAGTGGGCGCGCCTCAAGGAGGCTGCCGCGACCCAGTACGTCGATGCCGCAGGCAACCCGGCGATGGATATCGATGTCAACCCGAACGGCTCGCTGTTCGCCCTCGAGGGCATCATGTCCGCCGACGGCCGCGTGCTGGGCAAGATGGGCCACTCCGAGCGCATCTCCGCCACCACGTACAAGAACGTGCCAGGCGAGTATGACATGTTGCTCTTCGAGTCCGCTGCGGAGTTCTTCACCACGTAACCCGCAACCGAAACAAGGCGCCTCTCCGATAACCGGTGAGGCGCCTTTCGCGTGGGGCCAGGGGTGCTAGTTCTTCACGAGCTTCTTGATCGCCGTCATGGCTTCCTCGAGCTTTTCCTGGGCCACCTGACCATCCTCGGCGGCGGCGCCAGCGACACAGTGCGCAATGTGGTCCTGGAGCAGCGCCAGCGAGACGTTCTCGAGCGCGGAGGTTACTGCGGAGATCTGCGTAATGATGTCGATGCAGTACTGGTCCTCGTCGATCATCCGGTGAATGCCACGCGTTTGACCCTCAATTCGCTTGAGGCGAGCCAAATATTTCTTCTTTGAAATCTCCGACTGGTTGTAGCCATGCGTGCCGGGGGCATGGCAGCCGCAGGTTTCTGCCTGTTCAGCCATGGTTTTTCAACTCCTCCTACGGGCGATTTTGTAGCTACGGGATCACTCCAGTATATTTCTAGGAGGTCGCATGATGCACACTGTTGTGAGCAAACATGTACCGGGCCCCCATCGTCTAGCGGCCTAGGACACCGCCCTTTCACGGCGGCGGCACGGGTTCGAATCCCGTTGGGGGTACGAAGATTCTTTCTTCGTACAGAAAAAATCGAATATGGCCCTGTGGCGCAGTTGGTTAGCGCGCCGCCCTGTCACGGCGGAGGTCGCGGGTTCAAGTCCCGTCAGGGTCGCATTTTTGCGACACACTCGGTTCTTGCTTGGTTTCAAGTAAGGACCGAGTGTTTTTCATTTCTGCTCCAGGTGCGACCTTTAGCCATCTCCGGTACTTTTGTGTGGTGAATCACTCTTCTCCATGCAAAGGCTAGGTTAGATGTCTACATCACATTTCTCGCCTCGCACGTGGGGCGCAGTTCTTTCAATAATTTTCCTTAGTTTGCTGGTGGTCCCGTTCGCAGCCGCGCAGTCCGCGGAATCGTCCACGGCAGCTTCGGCTACAGCGCAGAGCTCAGACGCGGGACCGACGAGCGATAAACAGTCCAAGGTAGCGCTTGTTATGGACGCCTCGTTCTCCATGGCGGATCCAGAAAGCGAGGGCGGACCATCGAAGATGCAGGTGGCCAAGGACGCGACGAACCAGCTCGTCGATAAGCTTCCGGACAGCGCCCTTGTCGGCGCCGTCGCGTATGGCTCCAAGGAGTCGAATGCGCCGGATAATAAAGAGCGCGGTTGCCAGGATATTTCCGTGCTGTCGCCGGTCGGGCGGATCGACAAGGCCGGGCTGAAAGACAGCTTTAATGCTTTGGAGCCCAAGGGCTACACTCCCATCGGAAACTCACTGAAGAAGGCCGCGGAGCAGCTCAAGGCTGCTGGCGGCGAGGGCGAGAATTCCATCGTGCTCGTCTCAAACGGCATCGACACCTGCGCGCCGCCGCCGGTGTACGAAGTGGCCAAGGAGCTTGCTGCAGACGGCGTGGGGCTCACGGTTCATACCATCGGATTCCAGGTCGACGAGAAGGCGCAGTCTGAGCTGGATTGCGTCGCTGAGGTAACGGGCGGCCAGTCGCTCGCTGCGGCGAATGCTGCTGAGCTTGCGCAGAATATGGAGTTCCTCACGCTGCGTTCTGTCAACATGTACGAGGCAAAGGGCACCCCGTTCGAGTTCGCCGATGATCCTGACAGTGCCAAGTATCTCGGAGAGGGCACCTATCACACGAAGGTCCTGCCCCGTATGGGGAGGAACGAGGGCGAGGATCGCCCGTTCTACACCAAGCTTTCCGTGCCTGAGGGCTACAACGCGTATGTCACGGTCTTCGCTATCCCAGAGCAGAACGCGGAGGGTAAGGAAACCTCGGACATCTTCTCCACGGTCGAGGCTGAAAACCCTGCGCCCAACTGTGAGGACTACGCGACCAGGGTACAGTCGATCCCACAAACGACGCTCGGTAGCCGTTACACGCCGCCCTATTCCGCCAGCGTGCTGGTGCAAAACGAAAAGCAGCCTGAGGACGAGGAAGATCGTTGTATCAAGATGGACGATTGGGACATCGTGACAACGCTGCACTTCTCTGACACGATCAGCTCCGACCCGGTCAACCAGGATGTCGAGCTCGACGTTGAGGTCAACGTGCAGTACGTCAAGGCTGGCGCCTTCGCTGGCGACGAAAAGAGGCCGTATGCGTCTCGTGAGCTCCCTGAGGTCAAGCAGATTGAGGAGGGCGCACCTGTGGCCGGCGGCGCTACCTTTGACTCCGCGGCAGCCGTGACGCCGGGGGAGACCTATAGCGACGCCATCGTCGATGGCGAATATCGCTTCTATAAGTTTGATGTGCCCTACGGCAAGCGTCCGGTCGTGACTGTGCAGGGGCGCAAGTCGGTCGCGGAGCACCAGGGCTACAACTTGAGGTGGGATTTTTATAACCCCACGCGTGGCAGCGTGCTCGCCGGAGGAGATATCTACGTGGGAAACGAAGAAGAAGTGGAGCGCAGCGCCGGCGATTCCGCCGTGCAATGGGCCAACCGTACTGAGTACGTCGATGCACCCTTGACGCTCCCCGGCACGTATTATCTCGTCTTCGCAAAGAGCGTGAATGAAAACGCGTCCGATCGTACGTCGGGCATGGACCAGGGCTTCTCGTTCAAGGTGGAGCTCGACGGTGAGCCGATGGACGGTCCCGAGTTCACGCCGAACTTTGAGCCAGGTGCCGAGCCTTCCGATACCCCCATCAACCTTGCGTCGGCCTCAGAAGACCTTGATAAGGCCTCTGAGACGACCAAGGCCGAGGATGCGCCCAAGGAAGGGGACAATGCAGAGCAGCAGTCCGCTGATGCTGATGTCGCACAGGCCGGTGAGGACTCTGCTGGTGGCAGTAACCTCAAGGGCATGCTCATCGGTGCTGGAGTCGTTCTCCTTATCGCGGTGGGCGCTGCGGGCGGATTCCTGCTCGCTCGCCGCAAATAGTATGTACGTCTAAGTTCTTCACCATGTCACCGTCCTAGAAAGGGGCGGTGACATGGTGATTTGTGTGATTTTAGGGTCGTTGTGTAGAGTAACTACTCGTGCCAGAGAGCACAACAACAATAGAATATGGCCCTGTGGCGCAGTTGGTTAGCGCGCCGCCCTGTCACGGCGGAGGTCGCGGGTTCAAGTCCCGTCAGGGTCGCCGAAGTCATCTGACTTCTGGCCAGATAGCTCAGTCGGTAGAGCGTCCGCCTGAAAAGTGGAAGGTCGACAGTTCGATCCTGTCTCTGGCCACAAAATACTCCTCGTTCCGGTTTCCGGAGCGAGGATTTTTTGTTGTCCTGCCCCGAGCGTCGGATTTCAGAACAACGAAGCGCCCACGACTCCCCGGATCTAGGGTCTTCGTTGTCCTGAACTGCTGCGGCGCGGCTGGGGTGGGGAAGGGCCGAGGTCTCGACGGGGAGGTGGGGTTTCGGCATAATGGCGACATGGAAATCAACGTTGCACAACAGACCGACCAGTCCCGCTACGTCATCACCGTCGAGGGTGAAGAGGCTGGCTTCGCCGAATACAAGGACTCCGCTCAGGTTCGCGAGTTCGACCACACAGTCGTCTATGACTCATTCCAGGGCAAGGGCCTGTCCAAGCCGCTCATCAAGTTCGCGCTCGATGACACCCGCGCGGCAGGACACTCCATTATCCCCACCTGCTCGGCCGTGGAGCGCTTCATAAGCAAGAATCCGGAGTACCAGGACCTCGTGGCCTCTTAGAGCCTGAGAAACGAACGAGAGCCCCATGCACTGCATGGGGCTCTTGGCGTGGCCCTACGAGGGGGCATCGGCAAGCTTTAGATGTAGTAGTCCGGGTCGACGAGCTTGATGCGCTCGTTGGGATTGCGTGGGCGGTTCTTCGCCGGGATGCCCGTAGCGATGTGGTCTGGCGGCACGTCTTTGGTGACGACGGCATTGGCACCTACGGCGGAGCCGGAGCCTACCGTGATGGGGCCGAGGACCTTCGCGCCGGCGCCAATGGTGACGTTATCGCCGATGGTGGGGTGGCGCTTGGTCTGGGTGAGGACCTGGCCGCCCAAGGTCACGCCGTGGTAGAGCATGACGCCGTCGCCGATCTCCGCGGTCTCGCCGATGACGATGCCCATGCCGTGGTCGATGAAGAAACGGCGGCCGATCGTGGCGCCCGGGTGGATCTCCACGCCGGTGAAGAAGCGGTTGATTTGCGCGAGAATGCGCGCAGGGCCTCTCCAGCCTCGCTTCCACATCCAGTGGCTGATGCGGTGGCTCCAGATGGCGTGGAGGCCGGAATACACGATGGCATTCTCTAAGTCGCCGCGCGCGGCGGGGTCATGATCTCGGGCGTTGGCGAGATCCTCGCGGATTCTGGAAAGAATGCTCATGGGCATCCACTCTAATAGGTATGAAAAAGCGCCCGCCAAAATGGCGGGCGCTTTTATTCAACGGCGAGTCTTATGCCTCGCGGATGTCCTCGAACAGGACGGTGGAGACGTAGCGCTCACCGAAGTCAGGAGCGACGACGACGATGGTCTTGCCTTCGAACTCCGGGCGGTCAGCCAGCTTCAGCGCGGCGGAGACGTTCGCACCGGTGGAGATGCCGACGAGCAGGCCCTCCTCGGTGGCGAGCTTACGAGCGGTCTCGATGGACTCCTCGTTGGTAGCCGTGAGGATCTCGTCGAGCAGCTTGCGGTCGAGAACCTCCGGGATGAAGTTGGCGCCCAGGCCCTGGATCTTGTGCGGGCCAGCCTTGCCCTCGGTGAGCAGCGGGGAGGAAGCCGGCTCGACAGCAGCGAGGTAGAGGTCTGCGTTCTTCTCCTTGAGGAACTTGCCGGCACCGGAGACGGTGCCGCCTGTGCCGACGCCAGCGACGAAAGCGTCAACCTTGCCCTCGGTGTCGTTCCAGATCTCCGGGCCGGTGGTGGCGTAGTGGATGGCCGGGTTGGCCTCGTTGCCGAACTGGCGAGCCAGGATAGCGTTTTCGTTCTGGGCGACGATCTCGTTTGCCTTGTCGACAGCGCCCTGCATGCCAGCGGCGCCCGGGGTGAGGACGAGCTCTGCGCCGTATGCGCGCAAAACAACCTTGCGCTCATTGGACATGGTCTCCGGCATGGTGAGGATGACCTTGTAGCCCTTGGCTGCACCAGCCAGCGCGAGGGCGATACCTGTGTTACCGGAGGTCGCCTCGACGATGGTGCCGCCCGGCTTGAGGTCGCCGGACTTCTCCGCGGCCTCGACGATGGCCTTGCCGATGCGGTCCTTGACGGAGTTAGCCGGGTTGAAGGACTCAACCTTCACGACAACCTCGGCCTTCTTGCCCTCAGCAAGGCGGTTAAGGCGCACCAGCGGCGTGCCGCCGATGGTGTCGAGAATGGAATCAAATACCTGTGCCATGGTGTGTGGCCTCCTAAAATCTGTTGGTCTTTCTTTGCTAGCGCCGATTCTACACTATCGTCCTAGACCGATCGGTTCGCAAATTCTAGACAGATATTTATTCTCTTTGGTGGAATGTTTACGATGCGGAATTAGGGTAGAGGGGTGGGTGTGGTTTACGATTACCCCCGTAAGCCGAAAACCTATCGGATATTTGCCCGCTTCCCTGAGTGGGACTAGGGCACCTTATTGGGTGTCCCCGAGCCTGGAGTAGTTACATGGATACGCCCCGCATCAAAGATGACGAAGAAGCCGTCCGCGCCGCGCTTTCTTCCCTGAAAAACGCCACCGGAATTCCCGTCACCATGTATGGCACGCTGCTGGCGGATAACCGCCTGCAAATTACACAGTGGGTGGGCCTGCGTACTCCGGCTCTCCAGAACCTCATCATTGACGCTGGCGTCGGCGTCGGTGGTCGCGTGGTCTCCACCCGCCGCGCCGTGGGTGTCACGGATTATGCTCGTGCCAACACCATCTCCCACGAGAATGACCGCGCCATGCAGGACGAAGGTCTCCACTCCATCGTGGCTGTCCCCGTCATCGTGCAGCGTGAGATTCGTGGCGTTCTCTACGTTGGCGTGCACTCGCCGGTGCGCCTGGGGGACAAGGTCATCGAAGAAGTAACGATGACTGCTCGCTCCCTCGAGCAGGACCTCGCTGTCAACTCCGCCATGCGCCGCGCCGATGGCGCTAAGGGTGCTGCGGCACGCGGCAACGTCATGAACGGTGCTGAGTGGGAGCAGATTCGTTCCACGCATTCCAAGCTGCGCATGCTGGCTAACCGTGTCGAGGACGATGATGTGCGCCGCGAGCTCGAGATGCTCTGCGACCAGATGGTCTCTCCGGTTCGCGTCAAGCAGTCTACGAAGCTGTCTGCCCGTGAGCTCGACGTGCTCTCTTGTGTGGCGCTGGGCCACACCAACATCGAGGCCGCCGAAGAAATGGGAATCGGTGCCGAGACCGTCAAGTCCTATTTGCGCTCCGTGATGCGCAAGTTGGGCGCACACACGCGTTACGAAGCGGTGAACGCGGCTCGCCGTATTGGCGCCTTGCCGTAAACTGTCCCGTGTGAAAGACATCTTTAACGTAACCGGTGGAGCCCGGCTTGCAGGCACCGTCAAGGTTGATGGCGCCAAGAACAGCGTGCTGAAGCTCATGGGAGCTGCGCTGCTTGCAGAGGGCACCACGACCCTGACCAACTGCCCGGAAATCCTCGATGTGCCTTTGATGAAAAAGGTGCTTGAGGGCCTGGGATGCACCGTGTCTATCGACGGCGACCGCGTGGAAATCACCACGCCGGCGGAATTGCGTTCCGATGCTGACTTCGATGCCGTCCGCCAGTTCCGTGCGTCCGTCTGTGTCCTGGGACCATTGACTGCGCGGTGCGGCCACGCTAAGGTCGCTCTCCCCGGCGGCGATGCCATCGGCTCCCGCCCGCTCGACATGCACCAGTCCGGCTTGGAAAAGCTCGGTGCCGTCACTCGCATTGAACACGGTGCCGTCGTGGCCGAGGCCGAAGCCCTCCGCGGCGCAAAGATCTCCATCGATTTCCCCTCGGTAGGCGCGACCGAGAACATCATTACGGCCGCAGTCCTGGCTTCGGGCACCACGATCCTCGACAATGCGGCACGCGAGCCAGAGATTGTCGATCTGTGTTCGATGCTGGTTTCCATGGGCGCAAAGATCGAAGGGGCGGGCACGTCGACCATCACCATTGAGGGCGTTTCTTCGCTTCATCCCACCGAGCATGAGGTGATCGGCGACCGTATTGTCGCCGGTACCTGGGGTTACGCTGCGGCCATGACGCGGGGCGACATTACGGTAACCGGCATCGCACCAAGGCACCTACACCTGCCGCTGGAGAAGCTCAAGCTCGCCGGCGCGAATGTTGAGACCTACGAGAATGGTTTCCGCGTGCGCATGGACGGCCGCCCGAAGGCCGTCAACTATCAAACGTTGCCGTTCCCGGGATTCCCCACCGACCTTCAGCCCATGGCCATCGGGCTGTCCGCCGTGGCAGAGGGGATGACCATGATCACGGAGAACGTCTTCGAGTCACGCTTCCGCTTCGTGGACGAGATGCTCCGATTGGGTGCCAATGCGACCGTGGACGGCCACCACGTGGTTATCCGTGGCAAGGAAAAGCTTTCTTCTACACACGTGTGGTCCTCGGACATTCGTGCCGGCGCCGGTCTCGTGCTCGCCGCCCTGTGCGCGGACGAGGTCTCTACCGTCCACGATGTATTCCATATCGACCGTGGATACCCGAACTTCGTGGAGAACCTCACCGCCCTCGGTGCCACTATCGAGCGTGCGCAGGAAGAAACCTTCTATTAACCACGATTCGGGATCGGCAGGTAAGTAGCTGTGAAAGCGCTACTTACCAGGCGATTTGCGCGTTTTTAAAGGCTCGCCTATATTTATTCGAGCTGCCAGCGAGATGGCCGAAAGGTTACGAGCTAGCGGCAATCAAACCGAATCGACATGAATTTGACTTCTAGAATTCACTTCGTTAAGTTTGAAAAAGTCGCTTGGGAGCAATTCGTTAAGGATTGTGACTGGGTGTACGGATGATGTTTGAGAACTCAATAGTGTGCCAATGTACTTTTTATTTTTGTCTGTTTCAGAT
>NZ_JBCJKS010000033.1:0-13724 GCF_039822565.1 Corynebacterium sp. SA-MJD20WY100
TACCCACCCCCAAATGTGTTCGTCAATAGTTTCGAATACTCAAATAGGCAAAATAAAAGCCCACCCAAGGGGTGGGCTCGCGCTAGAACAGTGAGAGGCGCGAGGAGTGGTAGACGCTGCCAAAGGGGGCATCGACACGCACCCAGCGGCCGAGCGCGGCCACCCGCAAGTGGCGCGGGATATCCATGGGAGCGCTAAAGCCCGGGATAAGCCCTAAGTTCGTGCACGCGAAAATGAGACGCATGGGAATGTCGACGCTCGTCCCGTCGGCTTCGACGGTGAGCACGGTCTGCTTCATGAGCGAGCTCGGCGGCCCGGCAGGGCCTGAGAACTGCCGGGCCAAGGCTTGACCTTTGTCGGCGAGGTCGCGGACAACATGGACCGGGAGGGTATCGAGAAGCTGGAAGCCCGTCGCCGGCGGCAGGGCGCCCGGCCACGAGGCATCGCGCGGGGTGCCAATCTCGTCGCGGCCGTCCTTGACCGCATCAAGGAGGTCTTTCGCGGAGACGGACGCGCCGTCCCGCCCCACGGTGCCAACAACGCGGCGTGCGGCGACGACCTCAAAGGGTGTCGTGACGAAGACCTCGACGGTCTCTGGGTCGTAGTGACGCAGGCGCGCGATGGCCTGGGCGTCGAGGCCCACCGCACGCGCCAAGAGGGCCTGCAGTCCTTGTGCGCCACTTTCAATGTGCAGCGTTTCTGTGGACATACAGGCCCTCCTGTGCTCGACGGTGTAGTGGCATCGAGTCTACTCGGCGTGGGCGCCGATGATCTCCTTCTCATGCTCGGTGAGCGGGCGCGGCAATCCGGTATGCAGATCAACGGCAACCTGGACGCAGTCAATCTCACATGCCACCGGGCCGTCTGGCACGCGGATGTTCTGGCGCGTGGTGAACGAGGTATTGCCGATACGGGTCACCCACGACTCAACCTCGACGGAGGAAAGGCCCTGCGGCTGGATGGGATTCTTGTAATCCAGCTCAAGGTGGCGCACGAAGGCCGCGAACTCCGGAACGTCCGGGAAAATGCGTTCCTGGGCGTAGATAAGGCGGGCCTCCTGCGCGATTTCCACGTAGTTGGCGTTCATCATGTGGCCGTAGCGGTCAAAGTCTGACCAGCGCACGGCCACACGATGGATGTGGTGCTTGTTTTCTTCAGTCACCGTATCTCCTATCGCGTGAGCTTACGGTGGGTCACGCGCGACGGACGTGCCGCATCCTCACCAAGACGCTCGATCTTGTTCTTCTCGTAATCGCCGAAGTTGCCTTCGAACCAGAACCACTGGCCTTCCGCCACGTTGCCTTCCCAGGCAAGGATGTGGGTGCAGGTGCGGTCGAGGAACCAGCGGTCGTGCGAGATGACCACGGCGCAGCCCGGGAATTTCTCGAGGGCGTTCTCGAGGGAACCGAGGGTCTCGACGTCAAGGTCGTTGGTCGGCTCGTCGAGGAGGATGAGGTTGCCGCCCTCCTTGAGCGTGAGCGCCAGGTTAAGACGGTTGCGCTCACCACCGGAGAGCACCTTGGACGGCTTCTGCTGGTCCGGGCCCTTGAAGCCGAACGCGGACAGGTAGGCACGCGAGGGCATTTCGTTCTGGCCGACGTGGATATAGTCGAGGCCGTCGGAAACGACCTCCCACACCGTGGATTCCGGGTCGATGTTCTCACGGCCCTGGTCGACGTAGGACAGCTTGACGGTATCGCCCACCTCGACGGAGCCGGAGTCCGGCTGCTCGAGGCCCACAATCGTCTTAAACAGCGTGGACTTACCCACACCGTTCGGGCCAATAACGCCCACGATGCCGTTGCGCGGCAGCGTGAAGGAGAGGTCCTTGATGAGCACGCGGCCATCGAAGCCCTTGGTGAGGTTCTTCACCTCGACCACCTTATTGCCCAGACGCGGCGGGGTCGGGATCTGGATTTCCTCGAAGTCGAGCTTCTTGTACTGCTCGGCCTCGGCGGCCATCTCCTCGTAACGAGCCAGACGGGCCTTGTTCTTGGCCTGGCGAGCCTTGGCGCCGGAGCGGACCCAGGCGAGCTCTTGCTTCAGGCGCTTCTGCAGCTTCTTGTCCTTCTGGCCGGCGACCTCGAGACGCTCCGCCTTCTTCTCCAGGTACGTGGAATAGTTGCCCTCGTACGGGTAAAGCTTGCCGCGGTCGACCTCACAGATCCAACCGGCGACGTGGTCGAGGAAGTAGCGGTCGTGGGTCACGGCGAGGACGGCACCCGGGTAGGACTCGAGGTGCTTCTCCAGCCACTGCACAGACTCGGCATCGAGGTGGTTGGTCGGCTCGTCGAGGAGGAGCAGGTCCGGCTCGGAAAGCAGCAGCTTCGCCAGGGCGACGCGGCGGCGCTCACCACCGGAGAGGTTGGTGACGGGCTCGTCAGACGGCGGGCAGCGCAGGGCGTCCATGGCCTGCTCGATCTTGGAGTCGACCTCCCACGCATCCGCGTGGTCGAGCTCCTCCTGGAGCTTGCCCATCTCTTCCATGAGCTCGTCCGTGTAGTTGGTGGCCATCTCTTCCGCGATTTCCTCGAAGCGCTGCTTCTTCTGGAAGATATCGCCCAGGCCCTCTTCCACGTTCTCGCGGACGGTCTTCTCTTCGTCGAGCGGCGGCTCCTGGAGCAGGATGCCCACGGTCTTGCCCGGATCGATGAAAGCCTCGCCGTTGGACGGCTGATCAAGGCCCGCCATGATCTTGAGGATCGACGACTTGCCGGCACCGTTCGGGCCGACCACGCCGATCTTGGCGCCCGGATAGAAGGCCATGGTGACATTGTCCAGAATGACCTTGTCGCCGATGGCCTTGCGCACATTCTTCATCGTGTAGATGAACTCGCCCATTGTTCCCCTTTACGTCGGTTGGGTGAGTGTGCCCGCAGCCCGGGCACACACGTCAAACAACACAAAGAGTACATCATCCCCCGGCGCCGGGCCCCTAGAACGGTGCAGCAGGCTCCGGGCTTTCCGATGCCGCCGCGGCCTGGGCGTCCGCTGCCGTGTCCACCGACGTATCGGCCCCGGTATTTTGCGCATCTCCGGTGTTTCCGGATTCCTTGTTCTCGCCGCGGCTCAGGATCTTGTCCGGACCCGTGTGCTCGAAGTTAGGAACGGGAATGCCGGTGACCGTTGCATCGGCGCCGATCTTGAGGCCGGTGGCGACGTAGTGGGACAGCTCGAGGGAGACCTGGTTGGCGCGCACCTCAATCTTGGCGCGGTTCCGTCCTTCCTCGTCCTTCCAGCCGATGGTGTTGAGCGAGCCGAGGACGATGACGGCCATGCCCTTGCGCAGCGTCGTGCGGACGTTCTGGGCGAGCGCTCCCCACATCTCGACGTCGATGAAGAGGTTGTCCGTATCGATCCACTCGGGGCCCTCCGGGTCCGGGTTGCGGCGGCGGCGCGAGGACGCCACGCGCATGGTGGTCTTGAGGTTGCCGTTGTAGACCTGCGTCATGTGCGGGTCTGCAACGAGGTGGCCGGTGATGGTGACAGGTAGTTGAGACATGAGGTTTATTCCTTCTATTCGGTAGTCGACGCGGGGAAGAATTTTCCCTCGCAGGACCATCGTGAACCACCGAATGCGCCGCGCCAACCCCCAAAACCGCAGCTGTGGATAACTCCTCGCGGTTGCCCAATAGAGTGGGCAGAAAGGGACGAGTTATCCACAGAAATTGGGCTTTCTCACCGGTATCTCAGTTTCACCGGCGCGTTCCTGCCGGTTCTGTCTACCGGTAATCCTCGTCGTTGAGGCGCGCGAGCATCGCGTTGTAGTCCTCCAAATCCTGGTCGCCGTCGAGGTCCGCCTTCTGGTCGTGGCGTCGCGCCGCGGAGCGGTCCTCGCGCAGCCACTCGAGGAAGAGCGTGCCAAAGACGATGACGAGCGGGAACTGGCCGAAGCCCCAGGCGATGCCGCCGCCTACCTTCTGGTCGTAGGCGAGGTCCGGGTTCCACGGCAGGTCGAGGGAAAGGTAGAAGTTCTCGCCCAGGATCTGGCCCAGTTGCATGAGGTAGACGCCCGCGTAGAGGTGGATGGGCATGGAGATAAACAGCAAAAGCAGGCGCAGGCCGGTGGGCCGGCGGTGCGGGATCGGGTCGGGGCCCACGAGCTCCCAGAAGTAGAAGTAGCCGGAGACGAGGAAGCACGCGTTCATGATGACGTGCCCGGCGTGCTCGGAGACCGCGTACTCGTACAGGTCAAAGGACAGGTAGAGAATGTAGAAGAAGAACAGGAACTGCACGAGGTTGACCGCCGGGTGCGTGATAAATCCGACGATCCGCGAGCGCGTCGCCGCCAGCGCCCACTCGTGCGGCCCAAATCCAGGCTCCCAGGCCTCCATCATGAGGGTGAGCGGCGCGCCCAGCGCGAGCAGGAGTGGAACGACCATGGACAGCACCATGTGGCCCAGCATGTGCATGGAGTAGAGCGCGGGAATGTACATGCCCAGCTCCGAGCTCATAAACAGCGTCATGCCCAGGGAGCCGGCCATCCACCACGCTGTACGAGTCCACGTCCACGTCAGGCCGCGCCGACGTACGCGCCAGACCCCGTACGCATAGAAACCAGCGAGCAACAGGCCCAGGGTTCCCCACAAGATATCGAAGCGGAAGTGGGTGAAGAGACCGGCGACAGAGGGAGCGCGGTCAAGCTCGTAGCCCAGCAGAAGCTGCATGGAGTTGAGGTTGGGATCGCGCGGCGGCGGGGGCGGCGTGCGGCCCATGGTGCCGGCGACGCCGACCGTGAGCGCCATGACGAGGAGCTCGACGAAGGCGACGCGGCGGAAGAGCTCCGGGCGCGACTCCAACTGAGGCATGGTGAGCTGGCGGTGTGCGAAGCCGAAGAGCGCGAGCACGAGCGTGAGCACTGACTTTGCCACGATAATAAGGCCGTAGCGGGTGGTAAACCAGTCCGACCATTCGATGCGGATGGCGGCGTTGATAAGGCCCGAGCACACCATGACGATGACGGAGAAGAGCGCCAGGTTGGAGTACCGGCGCACGGCCATCGTGAGATCCGGTCCCAGGCGACGTCCATGCGCAAGCAGAGCGAGCAGCCCACCTACCCACAGCACCATGAAGATGAGGTGCCAGAGGAAGGAGTTCGTGCCGTAGTCATGGTCGCCGCCCGAGGCCGAGTGGCCTTCCATGCCCAGCGGCACGACCATGAGGACAGCGCCCACCAACAGGAGTGGCTGGGAGCCCCAGCGCGAAGCGATAAGCCCGCCGATGCCCACCGCGGCCGCGAGCCCCGCAGTAAGCAGCCACACCTGCGCAGTCGAGACATTGGGGAACGCATAGGTAAACAGCTGGGGGTCGAGGACCTGAGTAAACGAGGATCCCGTCGTATCGGAAAGGACGAGCGGGACTTCCAGCAATGCGAGGA
The DNA here is from genome assembly GCF_039822565.1 of Corynebacterium sp. SA-MJD20WY100. Classification (NCBI taxonomy): domain Bacteria; kingdom Bacillati; phylum Actinomycetota; class Actinomycetes; order Mycobacteriales; family Corynebacteriaceae; genus Corynebacterium; species Corynebacterium sp. SA-MJD20WY100. Next base: position 5,378 of record NZ_JBCJKS010000033.1, read on the forward strand.
CCGCGGTGGCCAGAGCAGCTAGCGCGCCAACCCGTTTCGCGACGTGTCCGTCCACGGTAAGCAACGCTGTGTTGAGTGTCTCAGCGTCGTGTTCCCGCGGAGAAATGAAGAAGGAGGAGGCCAAGAAGGAGCCCACGGAGGTGGCCATGGCAATCCATGCGGCGGCACGAACGAAGGGTAAACCCACCGTCGTCACACGACCGGGATCCGGGATGCCGAGCGCCTTGAGCGAGTCCGCAAGGAAGAAGGACGCGATGCCGCCGGCCGCGATACCTGCGACGATGGCAATACAGACGTAGATCCATGCGGAGCCCCGGGCGCGGCGCCGCGCGGCGGGGGCAGACTCGACTGCGAAACCATCCCCATCCTGGGAGGACAACTGCTCTTCAGACATGTATCGCATTCTACGACGTCAGCATTACACCACGAAAAGTGACTATTATTTCCAATTATGGCATTATATTTCCCTATGGACTCGCGACAATTATCGTACTTCCGGTCCGTGGTCGACCACGGGTCGTTTACCCACGCCGCTGCGGCGCTCGACATGACGCAGCCGTCGCTGTCTCTATCAATCCGCAAGCTTGAAAAAGAGCTCGACGTGCAGCTGCTCTTCCGCGGCCGCGCCGGCGTCTCCACGACCGAGGCGGGCGACTACCTCTACGAGATCGCCATCAAGATGGAAACCCTCATGGCGGAGGCCGACCAGCGCATCCGCGAGATCGCCGGCGGCCTCGCTGGTTCCATCTCCATCAACGCCGCCCCGGAGTTCAACTGGGCCTTTATGCCCGAGGTCCTCTCCCGCATGTGTGAGATCGCCCCTAACGTCAAGCTCTTCCTCGAAGACCCCGAGCCCATCATCACGCTGGAGCGCGTCCTCGACGGCTCCATCGACCTAGGCCTCATGCCGTCCATAGACCCGCGCGCCTTCGCGCAGCAGCACCAAGACCAGCTCGTCGTCCACGTCGTCGCCGAGTTCCCCATGCTGCTCGCCGTACCGGAGCGCCTCAAGGATCTCCCGGACGAGGTCTCGCTCGCCGATATCACGCAGGAGACGTGGATCCTCCCTAAGCACCATGACGAGTTCCCCGGCCTGCCAGACCTCCTGCGCACCGCCTGGTTCCAGAACCCCGAGTCCAAGCCCGCCCACATCCAGGAAGTCTCCACCCTGCAGACCGCCATGCCGCTCGTCGCGGGCGGCATCGGCGTGGCCCTGCTTCCGGACTCCGCCCAGCGCCACGCTGGCGACCACGTCTTCTTCAAAAAGATCAAGGGCGATTTCCCGGGCATGCAGGCCATCCTCATCTACCGCAAGGACAAGGACCTCTCCCCCGCCGCCAACCAGCTCGTGGACATCATCCTCGAGGTCGGCGCCGAGGGGAAGTACCACTAGTCGCCACCCATCACAGAGTTCATTCCGCGCTGGTGTAATATATGACCGCGCTGCGCCCCCATAGCTCAGCGGATTAGAGCAGAGGGTTTCTACCCCTTGTGTCGCGGGTTCGATTCCTGCTGGGGGCACCAATTTTCATAGTTTAATATCCATAAAGGCTCGGTACCTCCCGAGCCTTTGCGCTTTGCGATGCCGCCGAGCTCTACTGCCGCAACGGCCGGCGTCGACCCAGGCCTGGTGCGCCACTACTTCGGTACCAAGGAGACGAAGGTGAAGCTCCTCATGGCCCTGGGCACCGAACGCCTCACCCAGGACGACGCCCTCTTCGTCGAACTACAAAAAATCGTGGGCAGCCCGGCCGAACGTCTCGTGCGCCGTTACTTCTTCATGTGGGAACACCCACCTCGCGGCCCATTATTCTGGCATTCCCGCGCGCCCTCACGTCCTTTACGACGTTACTCGCTCCCACCCCAGCCCCACTGCCGTACGGGACTCAAGTCCTCGAAAGCGGTCTCCTAATCCGCCACCGCCGCACCGTCTACGAGCGCGCCTGACCGCGAATCTCCTTGCCTAGCCCCTCCAGTTCTCTCACAGCGGCGGACTGCGCCACCGCCGAGTCCGTCGCGCGCGGCGGCGCCTGAATAACGCGCTCCGACTCAAGCCCTCGCTCTAACTCGATCGCGCGCGTAATCTCCGCGTCGATCTTCACGCCGAGGATAAACAGCGTGTTCATGATCCACAACGCAAACAGCGCGATGATGACCGTCCCCAGCGCGCCGTACGCGCTGCGCGCCCCCACCACCGTGAGATAGACCCGCACCAGTCCCCACGCCACGACAGCGCCCAGCAACGCGGTGGTTGAGCCCACCGTGAGCCACTGAAATTTCCGCGTCCGCACATTCGGCGCGAAGCGATACAGCAACGCCAACAGTGTCACGCTCATCACCGCCACGACCGGCCAGCGCAGCCATTGCCACCCCGGCAGGAAGGAATCGACGAGGAAAGAACGCACCGAAGAAACACCCGCGACCCCACCAAACGGCCGCAACAGTCCCACCACGATGTCGCGCTGCAACATGAGCGCTACAAAGATCACCACGGCGCCCAGCACCATCGCGATGGTGAGAAGCCACATCACTGTCCACGTGCGCACAAGCCCGCGGCCTTCCACTCGCCCATACATCGCATTGGCACTGCGCGCGAACGCCCGCACATACGCCGAGGACGAAAACAGTGCGAGGACCACCGATAACACCAGCATGAGCGTCGACTGTTGCGTCGAGCCCACCACCGCATCCACGACCCGCTGCGCGGCATTCTCCCATTCCTGTGGCAAATATGTCCCGATGAAATCGGCCGTGAGCTTCTGCACCTGTTCCTCATTGCGCGCGAGCACCAACGTCGCAATGGAGTACACGCCCAACACCATGGGCAGCGCCGTGAGCACCGTAAAGAACGTGAGCGTCGCCGCGCGGTCCATCATCGCGTTCATAAAGAACTCATGGCGCACCCGGCGCGCAACCAACCCCCACGCCCGGCGCGACAAGTGCCGCGCGGTCTCCCCCGCCGAGCCATACTCCTGGGGCACCTCCGTGAGCACGAGCTCCCCGCTATTGGGCGCAGCGACGGCAGGGCTTGGCCGTGCCCCCTTCTTCTCACCGTCGTCCGGCGTGGCGTTTTGTGTCATACCTGCAGCTTACCGGGCATACTCAGAGCGGGCCGACACATCTAGGAAGCTAATTCGAGTCTCTCGACTCATAGCTCGTCAGTACCCGCCATAATAGAGACCATGTCTACCTTCTCCGACGTCCTCGACCAGCTGCGCAAGAACCAGCCGCAAGGCAAGTACGGCATCGCCTTTGAAAAGCTCATGGTCAATTACTTCCGCAATGACCCGACGTTGAGCGAAGAGTACGAGGACGTCGGACGCTTCATCGACTGGAAATACTACGACGGACAGTCCGATACCGGCATTGACCTTGTAGCCCGCCGCCGCGAGGACGGCCGCTGGGTCGCCATCCAGTGCAAGTTCTATGAGCCAACCGCTTACCTCCAGAAGTCCCACCTCGACTCCTTCTTCGAGAAATCTGGCCGCTCCTTTGATACCGAGCACGGCAAGGACTCCTTCGCCCAGCGCATCATCATCTCCACCACGGACCGCTGGAGCAAGAACGCGGAGGAAATGCTGGACAACCAGCTCATCCCTACCAACCGCATCGGCACCGCCTCCATCGCTGAGTCCCCCATCGACTGGGACATCACGTTCCCCGGCAGCGACATCGCCATTAACTTAACCCGCAAAGAGGTCTACCAGCCGCGTCCGCACCAAGAGGAGGCCATCGCCAAGGCCATCGCCGGCTTCGAGGCCCACGACCGCGGCAAGCTCATCATGGCCTGCGGCACCGGCAAAACCTTCACTGCGCTGCGCCTCGCCGAGCGCTTCGCGGAGCTCAACGGCAACAAGGCCCGCGTCCTCTTCCTCGTACCGTCCATCTCGTTGCTGTCTCAAACGCTCAAGGAATGGACCGCCCAGTCGCAGCAGCATCTGCCGCTCAAGCCGTACGCCGTATGCTCCGACCAGAAGGTCTCCAAGAAGGCCGAGGACATCGCCTCCTACGATCTTGATGTCCCCGTCTCCACCAACGGTGCGGACATCAAGCTGCGTACGGAGCAAGGCAAGCGCCGCCAAGGCCTCAACGTCATCTTCTCCACCTACCAGTCCATCGAGGCCATCCACGAAGCCCAAGAGCTCGGCATGGATGACTTCGATCTCGTCATCTGCGATGAAGCCCACCGGACCACCGGCGTCACCCTCGCCGGGGAGGACGCCTCTAATTTCGTCAAGATCCACGACGAAAAATACATCAAGGCCAACAAGCGTCTCTACATGACCGCGACTCCCCGACTCTTCGACGACAACGTCAAGGGCAAGGCCGAGGAACATTCCGCGGAGCTTGCTTCCATGGATGACGAGGCCATCTACGGCCCCGAGTTCTACCGCCTCGGCTTCGGCGAGGCCGTGGACAAGGGTCTGCTCACCGACTACAAGGTCCTCGTCATGACGGTCGAGGAAGATATCGCCGCGGACGTCCTCGCCGCCTACCCCACCAACGAAATCAACCTCACCACCGCCTCTGCCATGATCGGCGCGTGGAACGGACTCGCGAAGCGTTCGGGTGCCGAGCAGGACACGAAGTCCGGCTTCGAGGCAGGTGCTCAACCCATGCGCCGCACCGTTGCCTTCGCCAAGGACATCAAGGCCTCGAAGACTATCCAAGAGACCTTCCCCACGCTCATCCGCCAGTACCAAGAGCAGCTCAAGGGCCACGCCGCCACCAACGACGTGAGCCTGCTCAACATCGATCTCCAAGTCGCCGTCGAGCACGTCGATGGCACCATGAACGCCCTCGAGCGCGGCAATAAGCTCTCGTGGCTCGAGTCCTCCATCCCTGAGGACGAGACTCGCATCCTTACCAACGCTCGCTGTCTCTCCGAGGGCGTGGACGTCCCCGCCCTCGATAGCGTCATCTTCTTCCACCCTCGCAATTCCATGGTCGACGTCGTCCAGTCCGTCGGCCGCGTCATGCGCAAAGCCGAGGGCAAGGACTACGGCTATATCATCCTGCCCGTCGCCATCCCGCCGGGAGTCTCCCCGTCCCAGGCCCTCAATGACAACACACGCTTCCGCGTGGTCTGGCAGATCCTCAACGCCCTGCGCGCCCACGATGACCGCTTCAATGCGAAGGTCAACTCAATTGCGCTCAACGAGAAGGTCGAGCTGCCCATCGACATCGAGCGCGTGAAGAAGACGAAGCGAGACGAGGAGCAAACCAACGAAGACAAGGCCAAGGAGGCAAAGGCAAAGCTCGATGCTTCCGATGCCACCCCGGCCAGCCAATCTGAGTCCTCCGGTGAGCAGGAACTCACCCCCGAGCAGATGACGCTGTTCTCCCTCGAGGCCTGGCAGGAAGCCATGTACGTCAAGCTGGTCGACAAGGTCGGTACGCGTACTTATTGGGAGGACTGGGCTGACGATGTCGCCACGATCGCCGAGGCACAGATCGCCCGCATCAAGGCACTCATCAATGCTGCGGATGACACGATCCGCAAGGAATTCGAGGTCTTCATCGAGGGACTACGCGGGAACCTCAACGACTCGATTACCGAGGACGAAGCCATCAGCATGCTCTCGCAGCACCTGATCACTGCCCCGGTATTCAACGCGCTGTTCACCGAGCACGACTTCGCCGCGCACAACCCGGTCGCTCGCGTCATGCAGCGCATGGTCGATGCGCTCTCGGACGCCAAGCTCGAGTCTGAGACCAAGTCTCTGACCGACTTCTACGAGTCCGTGCGCGTGCGCGCCTCCGAGGTCTCCTCCGCTTCCGGCAAGCAACAAGTCATCAAGGACCTCTACGAGCGATTCTTCCGCAAGGCCTTCAAGAAGCAGTCCGAGGCCCTCGGCATCGTTTACACTCCAGTCGAAATCGTCGACTTCATCCTCCGCTCCGCCGATCAAATCTCCCGCTGGCACTTCGGCAAGGGCCTTACCGACGAAGACGTCCACATCCTCGATCCCTTCACAGGTACCGGTACATTCATGGTCCGACTCCTCCAGTCCGGCCTCATCGAGCCGGAGGACCTCGCGCGCAAGTACGCTTGCGAACTCCACGCCACTGAGATCATGCTGCTCGCCTACTACGTCGCCGCGGTCAACATCGAGACCACCTTCAACGCACTTGAAGCTGAACGTGCTCTTCGAAATGGTGAACCCGAGCCGGAGTACATCCCGTTCGACGGCATCGCACTTGCCGATACCTTCCAGATCCACGAGGAAGGCGACATCCTCGATCTCAAAGTATTCAAAGAAAATAACGCTGCGATCGAACGCCAGAAGTCGGTGCCGATCAATGTCATTATTGGCAATCCGCCCTATTCCGTGGGTCAGAGGAGCGCGAACGACAACAACGCGAACCTGAAGTACCCGACGCTCGATAAGCGCATTGAGGAAACGTTCGTCGCCAATTCCGCAGCAACGAATAAAAACTCACTGTACGACTCGTACCTGCGAGCTATTCGATGGTCGATTGATCGCCTTGGTGATTCCGGAGTCATGGCCTTCGTAACGAATAACGGCTGGATCGACGGAAACACTGCAGCGGGTTTCCGGTTGTCCTTGGAGGACGAGCTCAGCGATATTTATGTCCTCAACCTTCGCGGCAATTCCCGTACTGCCGGTGAGCTTGCTAAGCGCGAAGGCGGAAACGTTTTCAACATTCGTGTCGGGGTGAGCATCATCATTGCTGTCAAGCGCGAAATTCCCGATGACGTCACCATCCACTACCGCGATATTGGCGACTACCTCAGTGCAGACGAAAAACTTGCGATTGTTGATCGCTCCACGCTCGATAATGTCGATTGGCAAATTATTGAGCCCAATATTTACGGTGACTGGCTCAATCAGCGCGATGAGGACTTCGAGACGTGGCCTGTCCTAGGCGACAAGAAGTCAGATGACATTCCAACAATCTTCAAGAGTTTCTCTGCAGGCTTAAAGACTGCCCGTGATTCGTGGTGCTACGGTTTTTCGCGCCGAACTGTTGAGACCAATATGGAGCTACTAATCGCAACGTATGAAGCGGCACGAGCGGTATTTCCCGAGTGGGTTTCAAACGCTGGCCTATCAAAACCTCGAGAATCCGATGTAACCCGATTCCTTTCTGAGAACCCGGAGTATTTGGACCTGTCACGTATCTCGTGGGATGCGAATCTAAAACAGCTATTGGCGAGAAATGAGCGCATCGTTTACTCACCTGAGTGCGTAACGCTATCAATCTATAGGCCATTCGGCGCTCAATATTCCTATTTCCATTCCTCGGTTAACCAACGCCGCTATCAGCTCCCGAGAATCTTTCCTACATCCTGGCACGATAACTCAGGCTTCTACGTCGTCAATCCCGGAAGCTCAAAGCCATTTTCAGCGCTCGCTACAACGCGCATCCCGGATCTCGCCTTTTGGGGCTCCAATGCTGGCCAATTCTTCCCACGCTGGACCTGGGAGCCCGTCGAGGCGCCGGAGGGTGAGCTGGACTTTGGGATGGGGGCATCGGAAGGCTCGGAGCCTGGTACGGAAGGAGAAATCCTCGATGGATACCGGCGCGTGGACAACATCACGGACGAGATTCTTGGGATTTACCACGAGGCGCTGGGCTCGGATGTGACGAAGGATGACATCTTCTACTTCGTCTACGGACAGCTGCACGACCCCGGCTACCGGGAGAAGTACGCCGCAGACCTGAAGAAGATGCTGCCGCATATCGAAACGCCGACGTCGCGGGCGCGGTTCGACCAGCTGACTGCCGCCGGCCGGGAGCTCATGGATCTGCATGTGAACTACGAGGACGTGGAGCCGTGGCCAGTCACGGTGGAGGTGAAGGCATCGGCGGACGAGAACGACCGCGAGACGTGGCGCGTGCAGAAGATGAAGTGGGCGAAGAAGAAGGATCCGTCTACTGGGAAGAACGTTAATGACGTGACGACGCTCGTCTACAACAAGTCCGTGACGGTGCGCGACATTCCGGCCGAGGCGGACGAGTACATGCTTGGCTCGCGGTCCGCGCTGGCGTGGATTATTGACCGGTACCAGGTGAAGAAGGACAAGGCATCGGGAATCGTGAATGATCCCAACGACTGGGCCGACGAGGTGGGCAATCCGCGGTACATCGTGGACCTCATCGCGAAGGTCACGCGTGTGGCGGTGGAGACGGTGAGGATTGTTGAGGGGATTCGAGAAGAGGATTAAACAACGACCACCCCGCCTGGCCACGTTGGTGGTAAAGCCCGAGGGCTCTTGCTGGCGGGGTGGAACCTTTGCTCTGAGCGTGTCAAGTTGATTGTGTGTGGGGCTTGATTTCTTAGAGGTATTGGTCGAAGCGGTCGGGGTAGGCCACGGCC
>NZ_JBCJKS010000034.1:0-13295 GCF_039822565.1 Corynebacterium sp. SA-MJD20WY100
CCACTACATATTGCGGTGCCTGATTCACGCCGCCAACATCCGACACAAAATCAATGCACTCTAAAACCGGAAGAGCCCCTTACTTTTCGAGAAATGGGAACTTTGGTCCCATCGTAGGTGATCAGCATCACCTGTTGCCGGAAACTATTCAGCACTTGGCAGGAATCTATTATCCTCGTGAATTTCCCAGGTCACGCGAGGGAAGCCCCCCACAAACCCTGCACACAGGTCTTTCACATGCGTCACATTCGTGACACAATGGCCCGCATGACTATCGCACGTAAAGCTGCCCTGTTCGCCGCCACTGCCGGCCTGACCGCCACCCTCGCTGCCCCGGCAGCATCCGCCGACGCCATCGATGACTACCTGGCCAAGGTTCCTTCCGGCCAGATTTCCTGTGAGCAGGCGGCGAAGTACTACACGAATCCGACGGACTACAACAACAAGAAGCGCCAGGCGCTCGCCGTCGCCACCTTCGATTCCCGCGGCTCCCAGATCCGCGACGCCATCTCCCGCGCCGATGAGGCCATCGCCCGCTGCAACCTGGCGAATGGTGGCACGACCACGAACACCAACACTACTACCCCAGCCCCGGCGAACAACCAGTCGAACACTGCACATAACCAGAGCAACACCAACAACCAGGCTCCGGCGCAGAACAACACCCGCATCATCCCGCTGTTCGTCCAGGCTGGCCAGCCGACCATCGACGTGCCGGTCCCGGCCGCGAACGTCACCGTCCGCGTTCCCAACGTCCCGCAGCTCATCCAGGCGGCCATCGCCAAGATCCAGGCTGGCGACTTCGCCAACCTGTCCTCCTTCTAATCGGAGACCTGGAAGTACAGCTCCGGATGCAGCTTGCACCCGGGATTAAACGGGGCACCGCACGAGAGACACTCCGTCCCGTACTCATGGAACGTCATCTGGTGCCCACAGACCCCACACATAACGGCGGGTTCGTCTAAGGGCATCTGCCCAAACGCATGGTCCGCCGCGTGACACCACGCGCAGGCAAACCACTTGCCGCAGGTGGCGCACTTATTCGCCACCACATCAAGGGCGCTGTGCCAATGAGCACAGCGCCCGTCGGCATCTATTGCTCCCACAATCTCCATGGGATCTAGACTAACCTCCATGCCCATCATCGAGGTCAGCGCCGTCATCTTCCGCGACTCCCGCGGCCGCATCCTCCAGGTCCGCAAGCGCGGTACCACTGCTTTCCAATTCCCCGGCGGCAAGCCCGAAAACCCCGAAGAGCCTGCCGATGCCGCCGTCCGCGAGGTCGCCGAAGAACTCACCGTCCACCTCGACAGGCGCGACCTTGTCCCCCTCGGCGCCCGCACCGCGCCCGCCTCCAACGAGCCCGGCTACACCGTCCTCGCGCACCTCTTTGAGTACCCGCGGCCGATCCTCCCCCAGCCGGCCGCCGAAATCGTTGAGCTCGCCTGGGTTGATCACGCCAACCCGCACGTGCCGCTCGCCCCTCTCAGCGCCGCATTCCGCTGAGAATGCGGCGGCGATAGCCTGGCCAGCGGCGCGGATGGGGGCATCGGCACGCTCCATGCGAGCCTGCATCTCCGCCCCATCCAGCCCCGACATCTCGGCCCAGCGCGCCATCGTCGCAGGCGAGGCCTCCGGGTGAAACTGCACAGACACCGCCGATCCGCATGGCTTGAACCTCACACCGGGATGACGATGCAAGGAGCTGCGCGTTCGGCGGAAGTACCGTCACCGCATCATTGTGCGACTCCGGCCTGATGGCGCTCTCTCCGAGCACGCGCAGGACCGAATCCGCCTGCCCCGCGTCGTTCACACGAATCTCGTACGGCCCATCCTCCTTGGCGTCCATTTTCTTTACCGTGACCTCGCCGCCGAAAGCCGTGGCGAGAATCTGGTGTCCGAGACAAATCCCGAGAACCGGAATCTCTTTATCCACCGCATCCACGAGCAACTGCCGCAAAGCCGGCAGCCACTCCGGCCCTTCGACGGCGTTCATCGTGCCGCCCAGCACGACGATGCCCCCTGCACACTCCTCCACCCGAGGCACCCTATCCCGGAAAAGCCCAACAATCCGAAAGTCTGTTTCAAGCCACTGACTAAAACGGTCGAGGGTGACCTTGGGGCACGGTTGAATCACAGTAATCATGCGCTCAATATGGATGATGTACTGGTGAATCTCACGTATTTTATCCGACCAATTTGCGTTCTTGCGTCCTTTTCACTCAACCCTTCCAACTACCCCTAGCGCATGTTGAGAGTCTCGTATATGTTTTCGATCAAGAACTCGTTCTACTGTTTCTGTTGGCCCTTTCTCTCTTCTTTGAGGACCTTGTGATGACCGAACCCGTTGCACTTGTCGATCCCCCTCCTCCTGGTACTCCTGCCGCGTTCGTTGCCCATACCAATCCCGCTTGCCCGAAGGCGGTGGCCCAGTCGCGTATCCGTCATGCGGAACTGGATTTCTGGGCCGAGTTCCTACCTGCTCCTGATGGGTCCAATGCGCAAACCAGCGAGCAAGAGTTCGGCCTCGTGAGCTTCGACTCGCTCAAGGTCAAGGTGGACGGCGATGGCAGCGACTGGACGGTGCCGCCGTTCTACACGGGCGATGATGAAATTCGGGAGGCGTCCGTCGACCACGATGAACACTATCTCTACTTCAAGTTCGAGATGAATGAGGGGGGCCGAGGGATTCCCCGCCATGCTCATCGACAGCATTCCGGACCAGGGCAACTCAAGCGCGCTAGGCACCCCCACAACCTTCCCCAACGACTTCCTCATGACCTTCGACAAGGCCGAAGAACGTGTGCAGGTCGACCCGTATTACGACATCCACAGTTACCTCTATGGCTTCGCGTACGGGTACATTCCGGTGCCTGAGGCGATGGAGCGCAAGAATTCCGGCCAGTTTGCCCCCATCAACTACGTGCTCAATCAGCAGATGTTCAATCCCGAGACGGACCAGACCATCCTCTTTAAGCAAAATGAGACGGGCAAGCTGCGCGAAGGCAACGCGAATCCAGACTCGCCGGACTACAACTCGCTCGCGGACTTCGCGTGGTCAGCGGACAAGAAGCCCCTTGAGGTCCGCATTGCGCGGTTGTTGCTCAACGTGCGCGATCCCAGCCGCAAGGAGATCACCGCAGACTTCGTGAAATCCGACAATATCTACGACAGCCAGTTCACCAAGGACGTCGGCATTAGCTTCGGCGTCGTCCAGGATGGCGCACTGCGCGAGTTGTCTGCGGCGCGCTACACGTGGGACAACTGGGAGCGTTTCGGCACCACCCAGCGCCTGAAGAAGTCCTACGGTATCCTGCAGGACTACTTCACCACGGTTGAATAAACGCCTGGGACGCGCCTGGGAATTTCCGCACACAGATTCCCAGGTTCGATCGGCGAAAGCGCACGTGAACTGGAGAGATGAGCGTTACATATTTGAAATGTTCACAGGGTCAACTGTGAAGAACCTAGAGGTCGTTGCGATGACGACTTACTACTTTTAGGGTAGATCCCACGAGCTACGGCTCAGTTGAACGACATCACCTACAGATTGGAGAAAATCATGAGCTCGACCTTTGAAAACATCTTCGATGTTCTCTTCGATGCAGCCCAGACTGCCGTCAACTTCCCGTTTGAGGTTCTCAGCGCACTGTCCTCCGCTGCCTTCTAAACCTCAGGAGCCGAACACCCGGCTGGCCTTCGATGGCCAGCCGGGTCGTTCTTGTTTTACGCCAACAAGGCGTTGAACACCTCGGAGGTTGACGGGTGCGTGTAGATGCCGTCACCGACCGCCTTAGCCGGGATGCCATTCGCCATCGCCAGCGCCCTGACTTTCACAACAAATCCAGAGTTTTCTCAGCCGCAACGCTGTGGCCTGGGATTATATTGTGCTGGAAGGGCGTTTTCGCGGACTAAGGCCGTAGTAGATTTCTGCTGTGGCCTACATCAAATACGCGCGGACCGTCTCAGGGAGCGTAAGTGTTCGGGTCGTGCGTTATAAGGCCGGCAGGATCGAAGGGGCCTGACCCCGACGTGTCCACTTTCCGGGGGTCAGGCCCGTGGGGGTGGGAGTGGGGCGAAGGGAGGGACCTGGTGCCGAGGCAGCGGGTCCAGGGTCGCTGGTGCAGGCGGCCACGGCCCCGGTGCCAGCGAGGACGAGCCCGCCGAGCAGAAACTGTCGTCGGGAAAACGCGTTCATCATGATTTAACCTTCCTTGGTGCTAGATTTCAGTGACACGGGAGACAGGCGCAGGTGAGGACCCTGCTGAGCCATCACGTCAGGCGCAGGTCTGTGACACAGGTGGCACCGTCGTCGGTGGTGGAAAACTCCGTGGTGCCGGTACGCCCCTGGTAGCTGACCTCAATCAAGCCGGTGACATCATCGGGAAGCCAGAAGCCAATAAACCCGTTGTCGAAGGTGGTTGTCGCCTCGTCCACCAGCACCTCACCGGTCGCCTCATCGGTGATCGTGACCTGGATGTCCTCATTGTCGAGTTCCCCCCGGCAGGTCGTGAGGCTGTGGTAGAAGCAGTCGTGGGTGGAGGTGAGATAGGGTGCGATCGAGACATACGTCTGATTGTCGGGAAGATCGACCACGACTTCCTGGCCATCGCTCGAGAGCAGCAGTTCATCGGCACGCACGGAGGCGATCAGATCCGTGGGACGCTCAGTGACCTTCTGCCGGTCGAGGTGATCAATGATCTCCACCGCGTCCATGGCGGCCAGGCCATGGGTAGTCAGGAATGTATCCTGGGACACCGTCCCTTCGGCGGTGAGTTCCGGGTCGGTGGCCGAACACCCCGTGAGGGCGAGGGCAAGGGCGGCGGCTGCGATCGCTGCTCGTTTCACGTCAATCTCCTTGGATCGTGGTAAGACGGTGAGAAGACACCGCCTCAAGGTCGATGCCATACCTTTATCTAGCACGGGTGCCTGACGGCCCAGAAATTAAAAACCCTGCTCACAGCCTTATAACAGGGCGAAAAGGGGGTGAATTCGGTGGGCTGGGTCACCACCGGGACACCACCCCACAGCCGTGGGCGATGTCCTACTAACCGCCCCGGGTATGCGGTGCAGGCAGTGAAATCCCTGGTGGCGCCTGCTGAGCTGACCAGGGGAGGCGATGCCGCCGACCCGGGGTGGGGCACAGGGGTGACGGCGGTCGAAGGGTGATGTTTGAAGATTTGATGAAGATTTCCCGCCGGGCACTGAGCGAGGGTGGTATTCCCCCCTGGCCGGAACGATACTAGGGCCTATGGCTGACCGCACACCGACCACCGCCACGCCCCCGGGGCGGGTGCTGGTCGTCGATGATGAACAACCCCTAGCTCAGATGGTGGCTTCTTACCTCATCCGGGCCGGCTTCGATACCCGCCAGGCGCACACCGGCACCCAGGCCGTGGACGAGGCCCGTCGCTTTTCCCCCGATGTTGTGGTGCTGGATCTGGGGCTGCCCGAACTCGACGGCCTGGAGGTGTGCCGACGGATCCGCACCTTCTCGGACTGCTACATCCTCATGCTCACCGCGCGTGGCAGCGAGGACGACAAGATCAGCGGTTTGACCTTGGGGGCGGATGACTACATCACCAAACCTTTTAGCATCCGGGAACTGGTGACCCGGGTGTATGCGGTGCTGCGCCGCCCGCGCACCAGCACCACCCCACCGCAGGTGACCACTCCCCTGATCGTTGGTGACCTCATCCTTGACCCCGTCGCCCATCAGGTGCGGGTGGGGGAGACGACCGTGGAGCTCACCCGCACGGAGTTCGAGCTGCTGGTTGCCCTGGCCCTGCGCCCCGGCCAGGTGCTGACCCGCCACGACCTGGTCTCCGAGGTCTGGGACACCACCTGGGTCGGTGATGAACGCATCGTCGATGTCCACATCGGCAACTTGCGTCGCAAGCTCGGCACCGACACCCGGGGCCGGGGGTTTATCGACACCGTGCGTGGCGTGGGCTACCGGGTGGGGCAGCCATGAATCACGGACCCGGCCTGACCTTCCGCTTCCTGGCCGCCCAGGTGTTGGTGGTGGTGATTAGCCTGCTGGTGGCCGCGGCCGTGGCCACGATGGTGGGTCCGATCCTGTTCCATGATCATATGTTGATGACCGGCCGGGAGGACCCCTCGCTGGAGCTGTTCCATGCCGAGCAGGCCTACCGGGGCGCCAACCTGATCACCTTGGCCGTCGCCCTGCCCACTGCCTTGATCAGCGCCCTGCTGGCCAGCCTGTGGTTATCGCGTCGTCTGCGCACCCCCCTGCAGGATCTCACCCGCGCCGCTACCAGCCTGACGGCCGGCAACTACCGTATCCGCGTGCCCGCCGGAGAAGCAGGCCCCGAGGTCACCACCCTGGCGCATGCCTTCAACACCATGGCCGACCGGCTGGAACACACCGAACAAGTCCGCCGCCAGATGCTCTCTGATCTGGCCCACGAAATGGGCACCCCCTTATCGGTGCTCACGGTCTACCTCGATGGTCTCCAGGACGGGGTCGTGGACTGGAATAATGCCACCCACACGATCATGGCTGACCAACTCACCCGCCTGACCCGGTTGATGGAAGACATTGACGATGTTTCCCGGGCCCAGGAACGCCGGATCGATTTGGACCTGACGGAGGAAGGGCTCGGGGAACTGCTCCATACCGCCGCTGCTGCCGCGGGGGAAGCTTATGCTGACAAAGGCGTCGATTTACAGGTCGAGACCATTACAGACACCGCCCGGGTGCTCGTGGACCGGCAACGCTTCGGCCAGGTGATGAGTAATCTCCTGTCGAACGCGCTACGGCACACCCCAGCCGGCGGGCAGGTCCGGATCAGCGTCCACCGACAGGGGGCGTCCACCGCGCTCATCCACGTTGCCGATGACGGCGAGGGCATCCCACCTGACCAGCTCAGACACATCTTCGAACGCTTTTACCGGGGGGACGCCGCCCGCAGCCGGGACGCCGCCGGGGCCGGTATCGGTCTGACCATTTCCAAGGCATTGATCGAGGCTCACGGCGGCACTCTCACCGCCACCTCCCCCGGACCTGGTCGCGGAGCGGTGTTTGCCCTCCGCCTCCCGCTGTCCCCTCCCGACAGTGAGGAGGCTGCTCGGTGACCACACCCTGCCCCGCGTGAGGGCCGTGCCCTCTACCCCTTGAAAATATACCCCCAGGGGGTATGCTGAATATATACCCCCTGGGGGTATACGCTAGAGAGCGGCATCGCCGCACCCCACCGACCCGTAGGAGCTTTCCCATGATCACCTCCCCGCCCCGCCTCTTGCCGATGGTCTCCCACGGCTGCAGCTGTTGCGGACCTGCCTCACGTGCCGACAGCGCCTCCATCCCTGCCGCTAGCGACTCGTCAGCAGGAGGGTCCTCCCCTAGCTACCAGGTCACCGGCCTGACCTGCGGGCACTGCGCGAAAAGCGTGACCCTGGCTCTTCAGGCCCTCCCCCAGGTCGACGACGTCCAGATTGATCTCGCTGCTGGTGGTGTTTCCACCGTCACGGTCACCGGTGTCGTACCTCCGGAGATGGTTCGCCGGGCCATTGAGGAGGCCGGCTACGCCGTCTTATCCTGATCAGTTTTACCCATCATCTCGACCCCGACCGGGTTGAGCGAAAGGAACGTCATGAGCACTCCCAATCATTCGGGCGCTCACCATGGTGATCACCCCGCTCCGGAAACAGACCACACCCACCACCCGGATCATGCCAGCCATGAACACCACGCAGATGCCGACACCCACGGCCAGGCGATGCCCCACGATCACCCGCACTCCGCCCTGGACGAAGACCACCACGTTCATGGTCACGGCGAACACGCCGGACACAGCACCGCAATGTTTCGGGGCCGCTTCTGGTGGTCGCTGATTCTGTCCATTCCCGTCGTTATTTTCAGCCCCATGGTCGCCCACCTGCTCGGCTACCACCTCCCGGCATTCCCTGGTTCCACCTGGATCCCCCCGGTGCTGGGCACGATCATCTTCGTCTACGGCGGAATGCCTTTCCTCAAGGGCGGATGGAAAGAACTGAAATCCCGCCAACCCGGGATGATGCTCCTGATCGCCATGGCCATCACCGTGGCGTTTGTGGCCTCCTGGGTCACCACTCTGGGGCTGGGCGGTTTTGAGCTGGACTTCTGGTGGGAGCTGGCCCTGCTGGTGACCATCATGCTGCTGGGGCACTGGCTGGAGATGCGCGCTCTCGGGGCCGCGTCCTCCGCGCTTGACGCGCTGGCTGCCCTGCTGCCGGATGAGGCCGAGAAAGTCATCGACGGGACTACCCGCACCGTGGCCATCTCCGAGCTGGTCGTCGACGACGTCGTGCTGGTGAGGGCCGGTGCCCGAGTGCCGGCCGACGGAACCATCCTCGACGGAGCCGCCGAATTCGATGAGGCGATGATCACTGGCGAATCCCGTCCCGTCTTCCGCGACACCGGTGACAAGGTGGTCGCCGGTACCGTGGCCACCGACAACACCGTCCGCATCCGGGTGGAGGCTACCGGCGGGGACACCGCCCTGGCCGGGATCCAACGCATGGTTGCCGACGCCCAGGAGTCCTCCTCCCGGGCCCAGGCCCTGGCGGATCGGGCGGCAGCGTTGTTGTTCTGGTTCGCGCTGATCTCCGCTCTGATCACCGCGGTGGTGTGGACCACCATCGGCAGCCCAGACGATGCCGTGGTGCGCACGGTTACGGTGCTAGTCATCGCCTGTCCGCACGCCCTGGGCCTGGCGATTCCTCTGGTCATTGCGATCTCCAGCGAGCGGGCCGCGAAATCCGGGGTGCTCATCAAGGACCGGATGGCGCTCGAGCGGATGCGCACCATCGACGTGGTGCTCTTCGACAAAACCGGCACCCTGACCGAGGGTGCGCACGCGGTCACCGGTGTCGCCCCGGTGCCCGGTACTTCGGAAGGGCACCTGCTGGCCCTGGCCGCCGCCGCCGAGGCCGATAGTGAACACCCCGTGGCCCGCGCCATCGTGGCTGCCGCGGCCGCACACCCGGAGGCCTCACGCCGCCCACTGCGCGCAACCGGTTTCACCGCCGCCTCCGGCCGCGGGGTCCGGGCCACTGTCGATGGCGCTGAGATCCTCGTGGGTGGGCCGAACATGCTGCGCGAGTTCAACCTCACCACCCCGGCCGAGCTCACCGACACCACCAGCGCCTGGACCGGGCGTGGTGCCGGCGTGCTCCATATTGTCCGCGACGGTCAGATCATCGGTGCCGTGGCCGTCGAGGACAAGATCCGCCCCGAATCCCGCGCCGCCGTCAAAGCCCTGCAGGACCGCGGGGTGAAGGTCGCGATGATCACCGGTGACGCGCAGCAGGTGGCCCAGGCAGTGAGCAAGGACCTGGGGATCGATGAAGTCTTCGCCGAGGTCCTGCCCCAGGACAAGGACACCAAGGTCACCCAGTTACAGGAGCGTGGCCTGAGCGTGGCCATGGTCGGTGATGGTGTCAATGACGCCCCCGCTCTGACCCGCGCGGAGGTCGGTATCGCCATCGGTGCCGGCACGGATGTGGCCATGGAATCTGCCGGGGTGGTCCTAGCCAGTGATGACCCGCGGGCAGTGCTGTCGATGATTGAGCTGTCCCAGGCCAGCTACCGCAAGATGATCCAGAACCTGATCTGGGCCTCTGGCTACAACATCCTCGCCGTGCCGCTGGCCGCCGGAGTGCTCGCCTCGATCGGGTTCGTGCTGTCCCCGGCCGTGGGCGCAATCTTGATGTCTGCCTCGACCATCGTGGTGGCCCTGAACGCCCAGCTGTTGCGCCGCATTGATCTGGAGCCGGCTCACCTGGCTCCGACCGACGGGAAGGAGGAACACAGTGAGTCGATATCCCCCGTAACCGTTACTGACTGACCTTGTCCCTCGACTCCTAACTCACACCACCTTTGAAAGGAACACTCATGAAACGCAGCATTACCCTCGCCGCCTTGGTACTGACCTCCACCCTGGCGCTGACCGCCTGCAGCGACGCCGACAACTCCGACGATGCCGACACCACCAGCACCACGACGGCAACCGCAGAGACCCACGAGACCCACCAGGAAGACTCCACCACTGCCGACGAAGAGCACGGCGGGCACGACCACCCTGCCGACGGCGGGGCACCGCCGGCAGGCATTGAAGAGGCCGAGGATCCCACGTACCCGGTGGGCACCGAGGTCATCCTCACCGCTGACCACATGCCCGGCATGGACGGCGCCACCGCCACCATTTCCGGGGCGTTTGATACCACGACCTATTCGGTCAGCTACACTCCCACCGAGGGTGGGGCCCCGGTTACCGACCACCGCTGGGTCGTCCATGAGGAGCTCGTCGATCCGGGTCAGGCCCCCCTGCCCGACGGGGCGAGCGTTGTCCTAGATGCCGAGCACATGTCCGGCATGAAGGGTGCTGAGGCCACCATCGATTACTCCACCGAGGAGACGGTCTACATGGTTGATATCACCGTCGACGGGATGACGATGACCAACCACAAGTGGGTCACCGAGAGCGAGATCCAACCCGCCGAATAGTCCACCCACCCTGAACCGCGAGACCAGACAAGGCACCCGCTCCAAGGTCGGTCATCAATCGCTGCCGACCATGCCACAGCACACCAGCCACACACGGAACCTGCACGCCCACAGGGCCCACGCTGAGGTAGGCCTTCTGTGTCACTGCTTCTCTTAGTCAGGGGAAATATGCCCTGGAATGACCCTGGTGACAGGAGTTCATTCCAGGGCCTTGTCTCTGCCCACAGGCCAGTTCCTGGCGGGTGGATGAAACCTATATCCGGGTCGGCGGCAGGTGGTGCTACCTCTATCGGGCGATCACCGCCGGTGGCCAGACCCTGGACTTTTTACCTCTCTCCGAAGCGGAACGTGGCCGCAGCGAAGCGTTTCCTGGCCAAGGCCCTCAGATCCAATGCGCCAGCCGGGTATCCCAGAGTGATCAACACAGATAAAGCACCCTCCCTAGCCAGGGCAATCGCCGAGTGGAAGTCCGAGGGAATCGGCCCGCCAACAGTGGAACAACGGCAGGTGAAATACCTCAACAACATCCTGGAAGGCGACCATGGTCGACTGAAGCGGACCCTCGGGCCGAAAGGCGCGTTTAAGAACCGGACATCTGCACATCGGACGTTGAAAGGGATGGAAGCGATGCACTCATTACGGAAAGGGCAAGGCACGATGTTTGCCCTCACGGGCAACCGAACCCGGACGCGGTGATCGTCAATCGAGTCTTCGAGACGGCCTAACAACGCCCACACGCAGCGGTCATCAGGGGATGAGAAACTGAGTCTTCGCTGCTCTCCCCGCCCAACTTTGCAACAGCACCCTCCAAGAACGATTCAAGGGCCTGGCCCCGATGCAGTATCGGAACCAGGCCCCCGCAAAGACCCTAACCATTTAGAATTAACCCAGTCCAGAAAATGGGGGTCAGTTCACTCGGGATGGGCTTATTAGAGGCCGAAGGCGCCGCCGCTGATGAGGATGAAGATGCCCAGGCCGATCAGGACGATCGGGAACAGCACGTGCTCCCAGCGCTCAAGGACTTCTGCGATGGGCGGGCGGGTGGCCACGAACTTTGCCAGCAGGACCAGGCCTGCCACCAGGACGAGGAAAACGATGCAGTAGATGATGACGTCGGCAGTGTCCACGTTGAGGAAGACCGGAACGTAGACGCCGATATTGTCGCCACCGTTGGCAAACGTCACACCGGCGACGGTCATCACACCCACCTTTTTCCCGGCGATCTTCGCATCATCATCGTCGTCATCATCGCTTCGCCAAGCCTGCCAGGCCGCCCATAGTCCCAGGGCCAGGGGAATTAGTCCGAAGTACGGGATCGCCTCAGCAGGTAGGAATGCTCCTGCCCCCAGCATGACCAGGACTGCGGCCGCGAGGATGCCCATGAAGCCGAGGTACTGCCCAGCCAGAATCCGAAGCGTGGTCCCTTTTTGCCCCGCCCCGCGGGCAAAAAACAGCGAGAGCACAATGATGTCGTCGATATTGGTGGCGATAAACAGACCAATCGCCGACAGTAGACCGGTTACCACTACGCACTCTCCTGTCCAGTGACACACCCAGGTACGGCGCATCCGGCGTCGATGCATTCGACGTTGTCATCGACGGCCAGGGTGGTATCCAGCAACGCGTTCAACGCCTGCGCCAGATGAGCATCAACGATCTCGTAGCGGGTCTGTCGCCCCTGCGGTTCGGCGACAACAATTCCGCAGTCCCTCAGGCAAGCGAGATGGTTCGACACGTTCGAGCGCGTCAGTTCCAGATCCTGGGCGAGAGCGGCCGGGTAGGCCGGTCCCTCCAGCAGCGCCAGGAGAATGCGGGAACGAGTCGGATCCGCCATGGCCCGACCCAACCGGTTCATCACGTCTAGTCGAGAAGCAATAGTCAGCATGTGCTGAACTATACAGTTGTTGCTGAACTAACTTCAACATGGGATGGCGTTGTTGCTAGAGGTCGTCTGCACTTTCAGGCTGAGGCCTTCACTGCGCAGGAAGGAAGCGGCCGCCTAGTTGGCGGTGTTCCCGACGTGATTTAAAGGTGAGGGCTATTGCCGGCAGCTTCCGGCCCAGGCCAGTGGCGGCCCACGTACCGATCAGGGTGTCCCACTTCCAAGGAAGTGAGACACCCTTAATGAAACCAATTGAAAATACACAGCCCCAGGAGAGGACTGTTCCACAAG
Organism: Corynebacterium sp. SA-MJD20WY100; assembly: GCF_039822565.1. Taxonomy (NCBI): domain Bacteria; kingdom Bacillati; phylum Actinomycetota; class Actinomycetes; order Mycobacteriales; family Corynebacteriaceae; genus Corynebacterium; species Corynebacterium sp. SA-MJD20WY100. Next base: position 12,684 of record NZ_JBCJKS010000034.1, read on the forward strand.
CTATTCCAACGAATTGACTCGCAAAACCTGCTGCAGAATAGACTTCCGGCACGCTGTGGGTCATAGATATTGGTAACGCCCGGGTTTCCACCGCAAAACAAGACCTCGACCGTCAGATCGACGCGCTCCGTAAAGAAGATGTTGCGGATAAATACATCTACGTCGACAAGAAATCCGGATCCACCACGAATCGGCCCGGACTCCAGCAAGCCCGCGCGGGAGATGTCATTGTCGTCCACACCCTCGACCGGCTGGGCCGCACCGTCCGTGACACTCTCAACCTGATCCATGACCTTCAGGAGCGTGGGGTAGGGGTGCGCACCTTGACTGATCCCATCAAGGTCAATTCCTCGAATCGGTGCTGTTGCAAAGTTGGGGCAGTAGGAAGAGCGACGTGAAATAGTCACAGCCATGGGTATCTTCTCCGGTCGTCATTTCCCCGTGACATCATTCTGTGGGCAGTGCGGTGGTACTGCCACTACGGGGTGAGCTACCGCGATCTGGAGGAAATGATGACCGCGCGGGGCGTGCCAATGAGGGTGTCTGATGGTTTGTGTGTGGGAATCCATCCCGCATAAGGAGATAAGCCAGAATGACTACTGTGGCACGACG
>NZ_JBCJKS010000035.1:0-3610 GCF_039822565.1 Corynebacterium sp. SA-MJD20WY100
TTTTGCTTTGGTATTGGGCTTTTCACGGCCTTTAAGCCTTTATCGGATTTTTTCTGATTGGTTTTTGTGGAGAGTTTGATCCTGGCTCAGGACGAACGCTGGCGGCGTGCTTAACACATGCAAGTCGAACGGAAAGGCCTGCAGCTTGCTGCGGGTACTCGAGTGGCGAACGGGTGAGTAACACGTGGGTGATCTGCCCTCAACTTTGGGATAAGCCTGGGAAACTGGGTCTAATACCGGATATGACCTTTCTTTAGTGTGGAAGGTGGAAAGCTTTTGCGGTTGGGGATGAGCTCGCGGCCTATCAGCTTGTTGGTGGGGTAATGGCCTACCAAGGCGTCGACGGGTAGCCGGCCTGAGAGGGTGTACGGCCACATTGGGACTGAGATACGGCCCAGACTCCTACGGGAGGCAGCAGTGGGGAATATTGCACAATGGGCGGAAGCCTGATGCAGCGACGCCGCGTGGGGGATGAAGGCCTTCGGGTTGTAAACTCCTTTCGACAGGGACGAAGCTTTTTGTGACGGTACCTGTATAAGAAGCACCGGCTAACTACGTGCCAGCAGCCGCGGTAATACGTAGGGTGCGAGCGTTGTCCGGAATTACTGGGCGTAAAGAGCTCGTAGGTGGTTTGTCGCGTCGTCTGTGAAATTCCGGGGCTTAACTCCGGGCGTGCAGGCGATACGGGCTAACTTGAGTGCTGTAGGGGAGACTGGAATTCCTGGTGTAGCGGTGAAATGCGCAGATATCAGGAGGAACACCGATGGCGAAGGCAGGTCTCTGGGCAGTTACTGACGCTGAGGAGCGAAAGCATGGGTAGCGAACAGGATTAGATACCCTGGTAGTCCATGCCGTAAACGGTGGGCGCTAGGTGTGAGTCCCTTCCACGGGGTTCGTGCCGTAGCTAACGCATTAAGCGCCCCGCCTGGGGAGTACGGCCGCAAGGCTAAAACTCAAAGGAATTGACGGGGGCCCGCACAAGCGGCGGAGCATGTGGATTAATTCGATGCAACGCGAAGAACCTTACCTGGGCTTGACATATACAGGATTGCTGCAGAGATGTAGTTTCCCTTGTGGCTTGTATACAGGTGGTGCATGGTTGTCGTCAGCTCGTGTCGTGAGATGTTGGGTTAAGTCCCGCAACGAGCGCAACCCTTGTCTTATGTTGCCAGCACGTTATGGTGGGGACTCATGAGAGACTGCCGGGGTCAACTCGGAGGAAGGTGGGGATGACGTCAAATCATCATGCCCCTTATGTCCAGGGCTTCACACGTGCTACAATGGTCGGTACAATGCGCAGCGACACTGTGAGGTGGAGCGAATCGCTGAAAGCCGGCCTTAGTTCGGATTGGGGTCTGCAACTCGACCCCATGAAGTTGGAGTCGCTAGTAATCGCAGATCAGCAATGCTGCGGTGAATACGTTCCCGGGCCTTGTACACACCGCCCGTCACGTCATGAAAGTTGGTAACACCCGAAGCCAGTGGCTCAAACTCGTTAGGGAGCTGTCGAAGGTGGGATCGGCGATTGGGACGAAGTCGTAACAAGGTAGCCGTACCGGAAGGTGCGGCTGGATCACCTCCTTTCTAAGGAGCTTTATTTAGGCCCACAGTTGTGGGTATGCCAGAGACATTGTTTTGACAGACTTTGTTTTGAGAGACAATTTTTTTGGTGGTTGGTTGAGTGCCCGTAGGTGGTGCTGCCAACGTTTGTATTTTTTTAATCGGGTGGAGACACACCACACGATAGACAGGCTTTTACTGTGTGAAACGATTTAAGGCAAAGATTTTTTGGTGTGTTGGTGCATTGTTGGGTGTCTGGGGCATTATCCCCTGGTTTAACCCAGCCAAGGTGGCAGGTGGTGTCTGGTGATGCTGGTTGTTGGTTGGTTGGGGTGTTGTGTGAGAACTGTATAGTGGACGCGAGCATCACACAGTAAACCGTGTGGCAGTCTTTTTTGATTGTCGTGGTTTGTTGTGTTGTGTAATTTCTTTTGTTCTTTTGTGTTTTGTTGTTCACGCCGGCAATAGTTGGTTTCCTGCCTTTTGTGGTGGGGGTTGGTTGTTGTTGGTTGTGTGTTCGTTACTAAGGGCGCATGGTGGATGCCTTGGCATGCTGAGCCGATGAAGGACGTGTAAGGCTGCGTTAAGCCTCGGGGAGTTGTCAATTGAGCGTTGATCCGAGGATGTCCGAATGGGGAAACCTGGCCACCGTTATGGGTGGTTACCCTTCAGTGAATTCATAGCTGTTGTGGGGGTTACGCGGGGAAGTGAAACATCTCAGTACCCGTAGGAAGAGAAAATAATAATGATTCTGCTAGTAGTGGCGAACGAACGTGGATGAGGCTAAACCGTGTGCATGTGATACCTGGTAGGGGTTGTGTGTGCGGTGTTGTGGGCCCTAACAGGCAGTAGCTACCGATACTGTGCTTGGTTGTTGTTGATAGGTGAAGTGGTGTGGAAACGCCTACCGTAGAGGGTGATAGTCCCGTAGTTGAAGTCTTCAATTTCTAAGTTGTTGGGTTGCCCGAGTAGCAGCGGGCTCGTGGAATCTGCTGTGAATCTGCCGGGACCATCCGGTAAGCCTAAATACTCAGTGTGACCGATAGCGAAATAGTACCGTGAGGGAATGGTGAAAAGTACCCCGGGAGGGGAGTGAAATAGTTCCTGAAACCATGTGCTTACAATCCGTCAGAGCACGTGAATGTGTGTGATGGCGTGCCTTTTGAAGAATGAGCCTGCGAGTCAGCGGCATGTCGCGAGGTTAACCCGTGTGGGGTAGCCGTAGGGAAACCGAATCCTAATGGGGTGATTTTTGAGTGGCATGTCCTGGACCCGAAGCGGGGTGATCTACCCATGGCCAGTGTGAAGCAGCTGTAAGAGGTTGTGGAGGCGCGAACCCACGTAGGTTGAAAACTGCGGGGATGAGCTGTGGGTAGGGGTGAAAGGCCAATCAAACTCCGTGATAGCTGGTTCTCCCCGAAATGCATTTAGGTGCAGCGTCGCATTAGCTTGGTGGAGGTAGAGCTACTGGTTGGTTGAGCGGGACTACAATCTTAGCAATGTCAGCCAAACTCCGAATGCCATCAATGTGTTGTGCGGCAGTGAGACTGTGGGGGATAAGCTTCATAGTCGAGAGGGAAACAGCCCAGATCGCCGGTTAAGGCCCCTAAGGGTGTGCTAAGTGGAAAAGGATGTGGGATCGCGAAGACAGCCAGGAGGTTGGCTTAGAAGCAGCCATCCTTGAAAGAGTGCGTAATAGCTCACTGGTCGAGTGGTTTCGCGCCGACAATGTAGTGGGGCTCAAGCACACCGCCGAAGCCGCGGCAATAACTTGTTATTGGGTAGGGGAGCGTCGTGCATGTTGTGAAGCGTTACCGTAAGGCGGCGTGGAGTATGTGCGAGTGAGAATGCAGGCATGAGTAACGAATTGGTAGGTGAGAATCCTACCCGCCGGATGACTAAGGGTTCCTGGGTCAAGTTCGTCTTCCCAGGGTGAGTCGGGACCTAAGGCGAGGCCGACAGGCGTAGTCGATGGATAACCAGTTGATATTCTGGTACCCGTGTACATGCGCCCCTGATAAAGCACTGATACTAACCACCGCGGATACGA
>NZ_JBCJKS010000036.1:0-5102 GCF_039822565.1 Corynebacterium sp. SA-MJD20WY100
AACATAGCCCGCCCACTCGGGTGGACGGACTATGAATCTTCGGTGCCCTGGGGTGGAACTGCTAACAACGTAATGGGCATCGGCAAGCGAGATGTGCCCTGAGGTGGCCATTGTCGCGGCGCGCGGCTCGGACCAGAACCCGGAGCACGGCGATTTCCTGGGACCTGCGCGCTATGGCGAGCGGATGTCCAATGGCTACGAGGGGCCGAATATCGCAGGCCTGCTGCACTTGGCGGAGGAGCGCCACCCGGGAGTCTTCGACGACGCGGAGGTGCTGGGGCTCGACGAGCACACGTACCCGGCGGCGATGAACCTGCCGCCGCTCGCCAAGGACGGCGAGCGGCTTACGTCGAGCCAGACCATGGAGCGGCTGAGCAGTGTGCTCGAGGAGCATCCGCTGCCGGAGCTTGCATATGGCACGACGGTGGGTGCGATTGACTCGGTGGTGCGGGGTGCGCGGAACGCGCCGGGCTTTTTGCATGCCCGGGAGGCCGCGATGGGCTGCCGTCCAGACTATATCGTGGTCGGCTTCTCGCAGGGCGCCGTCATCGGCACGGCGCTGGAGCAGAAGCTGGGAGACCGCGTCAAGGGGGCGATGTACATGGGCAATCCGGTGCCGTGGCATTCGCCGAAGTCGGTGAACTATTGCCTGGGCGGGGACGTTATCTGCCGGCCGACGGTGCCGAATGCGGTGGACGCGCTGCAGACCAAAATGGAAGTGCACGCTAGTTACTTTGAAACCCCACGCGTCACAAATGCGTACTTTGCTGACAGGCTGGCCGGATGGGTGAAAAATTCACAGGAAGTCCAACGTGCACAGGGAGGTCCAAACCAGTAGGGTGTCCTAACGAATAAGAAAATACTGGGAAGGTTTTCACGCCGTGTTTAAACACATTTCAGCCAAGCTTGGCTCTCTGGCGGCATCGGCAGCCGCTGCTCTCGCTCTCATTGCCGCTCCGGCGACGCTCAACGCGCCGGAAGCGAAGGCAGACGTATGCCCGGCCGTCGTCGTGGTTGCAGCCCGCGGTTCCGGACAAAATAGCCAGATTTATCCCACGTGGTACTCCGCTGGCGCGCCGTACGCCTCCAACGGCTGGGAGGGCGAGACCATCCGCGCCATGTTGCGCACGGTGGAGTCGCGCTACCAGGCCACGCACGGCGGCGCGTCTGTCATGAACTCGGTCTACGTCTTGGGGCTTACGCCGCAGGACTACCCGGCGACGTACCCGGCCTACACGGTGCCGGATGTGGGCTTGCCGCAGGGTGTTGGCGACGTCATCGCCATCCTCGCGCAGTACGCCTCCCCGGTGTTTAACACGGCGATTTCCGCGGCCAACCAGTTCAACTACTCCGTGCAGACCGGCCGCAAGGGTGTTATGAACGCCATCAACGGCTACGAGCGCGCCTCCGGCTGCCACCCGAAGTACATCCTCGCGGGCTTCTCCCAGGGCGCGATGGTCCTCGCCGAGCACGAGAAGGAGCTCGCCGCTCGTGGCCAGCTCGCCGGCGCGGTCTACATGGGCAACCCCATGACGCGCAAGGGCGACCCCACCACGGTGGGCAACACCGCCTCTGAGGGCGGCCCGCTGGGTTGGACCCCGCTCAACACGGTGAGCGCGGCGGGCACGCCGAACCGCATCAACTACTGCCTGCCGCAGGACGGTGTGTGTGATACCTCCGTGGGCACGCTCATGGCCTCGCGCGGCAATGGCGGCAACCACGGCCGCTACTTCCAGTGGTGGTCCCAGTGGGATAACCAGGTGGCAGACGCCGTCGGCCGGTGGATCGACCAGGCGCGTTAAGCGGCTACCCCCAGCGGTTACAATGCCATCCATGACTGCACAGCGCATCGGCATCATGGGTGGCACTTTTGATCCCATCCACAATGGCCACCTCGTCGCGGCCAGCGAGGTGGCTCACCGTTTCGATCTCGATCAGGTCATCTTTGTGCCCACCGGCCAGCCGTGGCAAAAGTCCGGCGTCACGGACGCGGAGCACCGCTACATCATGACGACCATTGCGACGGCGTCCAACCCGCGCTTCCGCGTCTCCCGCGTCGACATCGATAGGGAGGGCGAGACGTACACGCTCGATACCCTTCGGGACATCGGCAAGCTCTTCCCAGGTGCCGAGCTCTACTTCATCACGGGCGCGGACGCCTTGGCCTCCATTACCTCGTGGCATGACTGGGAGCTTATGCTTGAGCTCGCGCACTTTGTGGGCGTGACCCGTCCGGGCTATGAGCTCACGAAAGACATGCTGCCGGCGGACGCCAAAATTACGCTCATTGATATCCCCGCCATGGCGATTTCCTCCACGGATTGCCGCCAACGGGCGAAGGCCGGCCAGCCGGTGTGGTACCTCGTGCCGGACGGGGTAGTGCAGTATATGGCCAAGAACCATCTCTACCTTCCCAACCAGAACCGCGTGCTGGGCCTTAACTAGTGCTGAACTAGGAAAAATGGCCGGGCCGTGGGAAACTAGAAATAACCAATTCACGACCATTAGAGGAACACAATTGTCTATTACGGACACCGCCCGCCGCATGGCGGAGATCGCTGCGAAGGCCGCGGATGAAAAGCTCGGCGAGAACATCGCCGCCATTGACGTCTCTGACGTTCTTGCCATCACCGAGGTCTTTGTCATCGCGTCTGCGGAGACGGAGCGCCAGGTCGCCGCCATCGTCGAGGAAGTTGAAGACGAACTCACCGCCGCAGGCTTCGAGCCCAAGCGCCGCGAGGGTAACCGTGAAAACCGCTGGGTGCTGCTCGACTACGGCCACATCGTGGTCCACGTCCAGCGCGAGGGCGAGCGCGACTACTATGGCTTGGACCGTCTCTACCACGACTGCCCGCTCATCGACATCGAGGGCATTGAAACGCCCGAGCGTCCCGGCGAGTGGAGCAACGAGGTTAATACCCGCGAAGTCTCCGATATCGAGGACATCCCGCTTGCCGGCCCCGCGCCGGAAGACGAGGAAGAGTACTAAACCACCATGTCCCGCCGCCTCATTCTGATCCGTCACGGTCAGACCACCTATAACGCCACTGGGCGCATGCAAGGCCACTTGGACACCGAATTGTCCGAGCTGGGCTACACGCAGGCCGAGGCGGCGGCGCGTCTGCTCGCAGACAAAGGCATCACTCGCATCCTGGCTTCGGACTTGCGCCGGGCCGCAGAGACCGCGCGCGTCATCGGCGAGGCCTTGGGCGTGCCGGTGCTTTCCGATGCCCGCTTGCGCGAGACCAACTTAGGCGACTGGCAAGGCCGGCGTTCTGTGGACATCGATGAGGAGTTTCCCGGTGCGCGCGCCCTATGGCGCCACGATCCCACGTGGGCACCGCCGGGCGGCGAGTCCCGTGTCGACGTCGCGCGCCGCGCACGTCCCGTCATCGACGAGCTCATGGAGTCCTATCCCGAGTGGAACGATCATGCCGTACTCATCGTGGCGCACGGCGGCGCGATCTCGGCGCTTACCTGCCAGCTGTTGGGGCTTGAGGTCGCGCAGTTTGGCATGCTCTCGGGCCTGAAGAATACGCATTGGTCGCAGCTCACCGCGCGGCCGCGGTTTGATCCGGAGGCGCCGCTGGCACCAGCCTGCTTTACGGAGACCAACGTCGCTGAGGCGACGTGGTACTTCGACGGCTGGAACATGGGCGCGCGCGTATCCGGCGACGGCGGGGCGGATATCTAGTGGCCGTACGCGTAGTCACTGACTCCTCCGCGGGTCTGCCGGCAGACATCTGCGAGGAACTCGATATCACGGTGCTCGACCTCCACGTCATGGAGTCCGAGGCCAAGGACGGACAAACGGAGACCTCGACCTCGGGGCTCTCGGCGTTGGAGCTCGCCGCGGCGTTTGGCCGCCAGATGGAGCGCGCCCACGACGATGGGGTAGTGGCTTTGCACCTGTCGCGCGAGCTGTCCTCCACGTGGTCCGCGGCCGTGACGGCCTCGGGCGTCTTCCCAGATACCGTGCGCGTCATCGACTCGGGGACCGCAGGCATGGTGCTGGGAGCTGCGGCGATGGCCGCGGCGCGCCTAGCGCAAGACGGCGCGAGCCTCGAGGACTGCTATGACGCGGCCCAGAACACGCTCGACCGCGGGCGCACGTGGGTCTACGTCCACTCCACGGAGGAGCTGCGCAAGTCTGGGCGCATCTCCACGGCCACGATGGTGCTGTCCACGGCGCTGCTGGCCACGAAGCCCATTCTCGCGATCCAGAACGGCAAGCTGGAGCTCGTGGGCAAGACGCGCACGCAGACCAAGGCCTTTACCAAGCTCACGGAGCTCATCCAGGAACGCGCGCAGGGTGAGCCGTGCTTCGTGGCCATCCAGCACAACGAGGCGGAGGCCGCGGCGGAGACGCTGCGCGGACTGCTTGAGCAGATGCTGCCGGCGGACTCGACGTTTATGGTCATGCCGCTGGGCGACGTCATGGCGGTCCACACGGGCCCCGGCGCGCTGGGCGTGTCCGTGGTCTTTAGCTCTGAGCAGGAGCCGGACCCGAAGCCTGCGCATAAGACGACGTTTGGGTGGAAGCCTCCGCAGAAGTAGTTTATTCTAGGCCGCATGGGCCAGAATGCGTCGCAGCGTTCGGGCGCGGGGAGGCTGGCAGACTTGCTGGCGCCGACGGGGGAAGAAGAGCTGCTCAACGTCGAGTATCCGCGTCCGCGCCTTCGCGTGCCTGTCGTCCCCGCCGTCGTGGCCGGCCTCGTGCTCATCGCGGGGGTGCTGCTGTGGAACCAGCGGGAGCCTCAGCCGGTACCACTCGTGGCGCCACATCCGTCTGCGGCGGCGGGGGATTTCGTGGTCTCTGTGGTCGGCGAGGTCGACAATCCAGGGCTGGTGACGCTCACGCCCGGCGCGCGAGTGGCCGATGCGCTGGAGCATGCGCGGCCGCGAGAGGGGGCGAACCTCACGGATTTGAACCACGCGCAGCGCCTCGAGGACGGCCAGCAGATCCACGTGCGGCCGGCGGGCGAGCCGGTCGCGCAGGCAGACGACGGCACCATTCATTTAAATTGGCTCTTCCGGTTTTAGAGTGCATTGATTTTGTGTCGGATGTTGGCGGCGTGAATCAGGCACCGCAATATGTAGTG
>NZ_JBCJKS010000037.1:0-3038 GCF_039822565.1 Corynebacterium sp. SA-MJD20WY100
TAGAAACCGAGTACTATCTCACCCAGCCCATCAACACAGGGCCGTAAAAGAAGCGGAACTAAACCCAGGACGCTTCAGAAATGCGGGAAAACCCCTCGATGGAAGAGCCGTCGAAGCCCACCCCTTCTTCGAAGGCGCTCTCGAGCTCAGCGGGCGACATCATCACCGTTTTCAAACTGCCGAATATGTCGGTGAACCAGAGCGGATAAACGCAATCTCCTGCTGCTCCACCAACCGCAGGACATTGTCAGTCTGTGAGCCCATAGGGCTAACTGTAGCCTGCATCATAATTTGATTCAACGAATTTATTATAAGCATAGAGGGGGAATATCATCCGTATGCTGCACCTCACAGGCATAGGAGAACATTTCTCGGTAACCTGGGTGATGCAAGCGGCTAGTGGTCAGGATTACAAGCAAACTTGATCGGTGATCTGCTGCCAAACTGAATACCCCAACCGGAAATCGAGAAAGGTATTGAAATGACTCAGAAGAATATGATCGCAAAAATGGCAGCTGTCGGTGCGGCTGTTGCATGTGGCCTCGGAGTCGGCATGGCTCCCGCTCAGGCCACGACCGCAAGCCAAGGTGTTGCTACCAGCGAAACGCAAGAAGCGACTTCCGAGGTGGCGGAACTGACGTTCGATCACCTGGACGAAAATGGCTTCACTGCCAGTGTCGCAAACGGCTCGGTCACAAAGCAGCCGGACGGTAGCGTGGTGATCGTAGATGAAGACGGAGCAGTTGCAGGCGAGTTTTCCACCGCAACGCTCCTTGAAGACGGCACTGTCCGAAACATCGAGTACCAGGTCGACGGCAACGAGATCGTTGCGTCGTTCGACTCACCCGTCGTCGAAGGTGTCATGCCCGTATCCATGCAAAATTGCACCCCCGAGTGGGTAATGATGGCGGGGGCTGGAGCTGCGGCTATCGGCGCAGCCGCAATGACACCGCTCACACTCGGCGGTAGCTTGGTTATCGGAGGGGCAGCCGCGACCTATATTGGAACTGCCATGGCAACAGATCGCTGCTTGCAAGGTTAACTGCGGCCCGCTCAACTAAGCACTACTGATCCCAGCTAGGAGGTGTTGAAAATGAATGTTTCAGAACGTGTAGGATTTGGTGCTGGCGTCATCGCTATCGTGCTCTCGCTGCTGAGCGTGCTCTTGGCAATCTCTCGGGGCACGGGCGAGGTTACGGTTATGGCGGCTGCTGGAACTGTCGCCGTAATCGGAGCAATGTGCATCTACTGGAGCCTCACGTCAAGCCGCAATAGCAAGGACTAAGCGCTCCGCCCATTCAGGGCCTTGGCCGGGAACCACTCTGGTCAAGGCCTCTTCGCTTGGAAATCCCAATTAAACGGGAATGATCAACGCCACGAACTCGAAAGCAACAGGTAGGACGATAGATTCCACTGCGACTCAGCTTCGTCATTAATCACCGGGACATCCCCGGCACCCCTGCCCACTATGGAGCTGATCCATTCCACTCGCTCGGGAGTCAACGCTGTGAGCCAGGACAACCTTCCTTCACCGTCTTCACACTCGAGGTTTTGCCCTCCAGCAGTATGAACACCAACGATGGTGTTTCCAACGTACCCCGGACCTCCTGAGTCACCTTCGCACGTGCGTGAGGGGGTGACCGACGAAGCAACGATCAGATCCTTGTAGGGAATGCCTGCACCCTGCGGATACTTCTCTATGAACGACTTCACCTCCAGGGTTGCCACCGAAGCAAAGTCGCGGCCGATGGCAAAACCGATTAAATCGATGATGCTTCCCTGCTCGGGGAGTGTGTCGGGCAGATCAAACTGTTTAGCTTCGATTCCGTCAGCCACTTTCAGGAGGGCTACATCGTCGTCCTCAGAAAGGAGATGGACCTCTGTAATTTCAGCTCTCTCGCCGTCGGACTGTTTCAAATAATCGCCGGAGGCGGGATCGCAGTGTTGTGCGGTCAGCCACCAATTATCCCCCAAGAAGCTGGCTGTACAGGTTCGGAACTCCTGCCCGGTCACGGAGTTCACCGAGTAGAAGGCTGCAATTCTCTCGTCAATCACCGGATCAGTGGAACTCGCTTGCGGTTGCGGGTTCTCCGGAACCTCCGCGTACGCCGACGGGGACCCTGCCCAGAGCCCAGAGAGGCTCAACACCGCGCACGCGCCAATAGCTGCGAATTTTCTGAATCTCACAAACATCCTTATCTACTCCCATTCACTCCCGGTGGCCGAAGTTGGTTCCCGGCGCAACCCCATATCCATAAAGATTATCGAAATGCCGATGAAAAACTGATGTTTCAGACTAGTTCCGTTCGAGCAGACTCATGTCGCACTCGCTCCGCGGTGTTCTCAGTGGCGACTATGGTTGAGGCAGACCAGCCATCTAGGAGGATATCATGGCTGAGAAGACGAATTCCAAAGCCGCTGAGCGCCACCTTGAAGTCGAAGTGAAGCTCGCCGTCGACGAGCACACCGGTGTTCCCGAGACCACCACCCCACCACGTCCTGCGGAAGATACTTGGGCGGCCAGCACCGAACACCTTCTACGCTTTGCACACAACCAATCCCACCGACACGTACCCCGCGACGGGCACCCGCCTCGAAGTCCGAGAAGAGAACTTCAATCTTCTCGCCGTCCACTGGAGCACTCATACGGTGCTCGGCCACGTTGGTGAGCTCATGACTACCGGAACGAAAGCCGCTGCATACTTCGTGGCGTGGGAGCGAATCGAGTCGGAAGACGACCCGCGGTTAAAAACGTTGCGGGAAGGTAGGGGCGATTTCGGAATGGGCTCGAATAATCCAGTCGAACAGAGCAGAGCTAAACGAGACCCTGTGCTGCTCCGCCTCGACTTACACCTTGACCGGGACAGTTTGGCGCAGCTTCAGATCTTCCTGACTTAGGTCATTTTAGTCAGACGGTTGGGGCAGCTTTTCGGCGAGTTCGCGGATGTCAGCGGGTAGGTCGGTCTGTGCATGGAGGGTCTGGCCTGCGATTTCGACGGTAAATGTCCGGTATTTCTTCAAGGTTCGTACCAATCGCT
>NZ_JBCJKS010000038.1:0-2554 GCF_039822565.1 Corynebacterium sp. SA-MJD20WY100
GCGTGTTCGAAGGGTTGTCTTAGCCGGACGGGGTGTGTATGCGAACTATGCCCTATGGGTTAGTGTCTGGTTGTGGCGTCGATGTAGCGCTGGGATTCTCCTTCGGTTTGGATGACGATGGCGTGGTGCATCAGTCGGTCGATGGCAGCGTTGATCTGTGTGGGGCGTACCTGTGGCATGAGGTCGGCGAACCGTGACGGATGCGAGTTCGAGGTAATCGCCAGCGAGGTGTGCTGGTAGGTCGCTTCAATAAGCGCGAGGAATCCGTTGGCTTCAGCGACGGTAACGTCGAAGTATCCCACGTCGTCAAGGATGACTAAGTCCAGTTTGGCGAGTTTCGAAAAGCCTTTATGCGGGTCCAAGTCCGCAGCGTGCCGGTTAATGAGCTGGCCGAGGTTCTTCATTGTGAGCCACTTGACCTTCTTGCCGCGTTTGATCAGCTCGACTGCAAGTGCTTCGGTGAGCATGGATTTGCCAGTGCCTTGTGGCCCGCACAAAACGAGGTTGTCGTGGCGGTCCACCCAGTCCAGGGCTTTGAGGTGTTCTTGGCGTTCTACTGGGATGGTAGACCTGGCTGGGTCCCAGGCGTCGAAACTTACCCCGGTAGGAAGTCCAGCATTTTTACGCCTGGTGATTAGCGCTGACTTGGCCCTGCTGAGTGCTTCTGCTTCGACAATGGTGCCTAGAAATTCTTCCAGGCGCCGGCGGTGAGCGTCATTGTCACATGATTGAAGGTAATCGATGGCGGCACTTTTAAGCCCGGGTACTCGAAGCCTGGTTAGTTGTGCGGCAAGCCCTGCGGGAAGCTGGTAGTTGGGTGCGCTCATTTAGAACCATTCCTCCTCGTGCGCGTTAGCCTCGTGGTGTGAGGGCTTAGGTGGTGTGGGCGTGTAGAACCCGTCCCAGGAGTTCGAGGCATGTTCGATGGTTTCAGGTTCTGGGCCCTCGATATCAAAGGCCGTGCCGATTTTGGCTGCTAGGGCGTTGACTGGCCAGTTATCTGCCATGGCTTCGATATCGATGCTGGTGATAAGGCCCGCGTCGATTGCGGCGCGAGCGATGTCATCAGCGAACCACTTCCCGCGCGTAGCGGCCAGCGTGACGAACAAACTCATGGTGTGTTTGATTTGCGGTGCGTGGTGGGCAACCCCGAAGCGCAGCCACGCTTCGGCACCAGGTCCGATGGCAAGAAAGTCTTTTTCTAGTTTCGAGCGAGGATTGACCTTGTAGTAGCCAGGCTCAGGCCGCTGGAAGGAGAAATGGTTCGGGTCGATGCGGCTGTCGCCGCGGGCTCCTTTGACATGACGTGCGACTTCTTCCACCCCATCGATGTCGTGGAAGTAGATTACGACCTCATCGACGTCTGGGCTGGATTGTTCTGTGATGAAGACTTGCCGGCCCATGAGTTCTTCAGGCACTGAGTACACCGCGTGCTGGTAGGTGATCATGGGCGTATTCGCCGGCACTTTCCGCAGTTCACCGAAGACACTCGGATGCGTGTCCACAGGCAGTGGCCCGAGGTGTTTAGCTTCGACTTCACGCAGTACTTCTGCAGGAACAAGCCCGGTTGTACGGTGTGGTCGGGCGTTGATCTTGTCCATAAACGCCTGGCATGCTGCTTCGAGCTGGCCGAAGGTCTCGTAGGCGTCCACGAGATTCGTATCGCGGGGAAGGATGTCGTCTTTGGCTAGGCGTACGGCGTATTCGACTCCGCCTTTCGTGGCAGGGTCTGCCGGTGCACAGACTTGGATACTGACGCGGTAGTGCGACATGAACGATTCCATTGTCGGATTGAACTCCGGCAGGCCTGCGTGACGGCCTACAACTACGGTTTTCTCATTATCCGTGAGCACAAAGTCGGGTACTCCGCCGATAGCCCGAAAGCACCGGTCTAAGGCGGCGAGTACGGTAGTCATCTTTCGGTTACGCAGGGCAAAGACGACGCGGAATCGCGAGTAGGCAACCCAGGCCACAAACAACACGGTCTTCTTGCCATCGACTACTGGGCCGTCGCCGAAGTCGTACTGGAGCCATTTGCCTGGTGCGGTTACCCAAGGCTGGTGTGCGCGCCGCGATGACGAGAGGCGGTATTCCTGTTTGAGCGTCGCGACGATGCGACGCGTGGTGCGCTGGCTTCCTTCAAAACCACGGTCCAGCAAAGCCTCGTAGACCACGTCGGCGCGGATCTTTCCGCCCGAGTTGGTGATCAGTTCCTTGATGAATCCACGGTGCGCATCCGTAATCGACGGACGTGGCCCACGCACCGGCGGTGCGTCAGCGTGAGCGCGCACCACGCGTAGAACCGTGTTGTGCGAGACGTTGAGTTCGTCGGCGACAGCACGCGCATTTTTTAAAATGGCGTAACGAGCCAGAATTTTCTGGCTTCTTCTGGAAGACTGCATAAAGGGTCTTCATCCTTTCGATAGATATGTCCGGCTAGACACTTCTATCGAACACTGGATGAAGACCCCCTTAGTTTTCTACCCCCGATAAAAACTCCCCAAACCCCTAAAACCCGTGTCCGCCACTGGTCAACTCTTCATGTCCGCCAACA
>NZ_JBCJKS010000039.1:0-2421 GCF_039822565.1 Corynebacterium sp. SA-MJD20WY100
TTTCTACCCCCGATAAAAACTCCCCAAACCCCTAAAACCCGTGTCCGCCACTGGTCAACTCTTCATGTCCGCCAACAGCCCGCGAGGGCGATACAAATGCCGCGCCCAGCGGGCTTAACGAGGCGCAGTTCACGTGGGACGAGGCTGAGCAGCGCGTTGTTATGACGGGCTCGCCGGACTAAAACGCGAAAGGCCGCCACCCCGAGGGGTGGCGGCCTGTTCTCGTAGAGTTCTAGGCGAACTTACGGCGTGCGACGAAGGCAGCCGCGCCGAAGACGGAGAACACGAGCAGCGCGAAGAGGGTGCGTGCTGCGGTGTTGGAGCCGGTCTCAGCGTTCATGCCGCGCTCGCCGGACGGGACCTGGCCCTGGGTGTCCGGGGTCGGGGTGACGGGCTGGCCGGACTGCTCCTGGATCTCCTTGACGTGGCCCTTCTTCAGGTCCTCGGAGAAACGGATTTCTTCCTCGGTCGGGGTGGAGTCCTTGCGAGACTTGTCCTGGACGTAGGTGGAGCCGTCCTGGTTGAGGTACCAAGTGGTGCCGCCGATGACGAGCAGCGGCGGAAGTACCTTGCCCGCGATCTCGCCGGCGTCGAAGTTGCCGCCAGAGCGCTCGGACTTCTTCTCGACGACCGGGACGCCCGGGACCTCGTAGCCCTTCTCGCGGTAGCAGTTCTGATCTTCCTCGATGAGCTTCTTGATCTCGCCGGAGCGGGTGAGCTCCACGTTGTTGAGCGGCATCTCGGAGGCGGCGCGCTCGGCGGTGTCGACCCACTCGCCGGAGCCGTGCAGGTAGACAACCTTGTTGCCCGTGAGCACGTAGGACTGTGCCTTGTCGGAGGTCTCAGCCTTCGGCGGCGTCGGCGCGCACTCGAGCTTGGTCGGAACGACCGGGGTGGCCGGGGTCTGGCCCAGGACCTGCGGGGTGACGGTGGGCTGCATGTCTGCGGCCGACGGCATGTCAGACGCAAGGGCAGTAGGGGTAGCTGCGAAGGCGATGACGCCGGACATGGCGACAGCAGCCAGGGAAGTACCGAGACGCTTCATGTTTACTCCTGTGAGAAAGAAGGGGCTGTAGAAGAAAAAGACTGTGGTCAGAGCTGCCGTTCCTTATGTCACAACAGCAACATGGGCAACATTAACCTCAGAAATTAACAACTGTGCGCATTTCTTTCGGCGTGTCGCGGCAAGAAAAAATCCCCGCGCATAGCGGGGATGGTTGGGCCGGTGTTCCTCCTGTGCATGGCGGTGCACGGCGGCGTCGCGCAGATTTCTTGGGAGTTTTCGCACGTGGGGGTGGTTCGGTGCGGCTTAGGCTGCTGCGGGCTCGGCACCGTTCGTAGCGTCTGCGCCGTCAATGACGCCCTCGTAGGACCAGCCGACGACAGCGTTCTTCACCGACGCCTCGAGGAGATTCGCCGGCTGGATGCAGCTGATGGTGAGCAGTCGGCCCGGCATGGGCCCGGTGCCCCACACGTCCGGATCATCTGCGAGGCCCGCTTTGACCGGGTCGTGGAAGTCCGTGGCGGAGTACATGAGCCACTTCTCGCCGGAGGCGGCGGTGCGCACGTAGAGCTTGTCGCCCTCGTGTACCTTGTGCTCGTTACGGGTGCCGTCGTAGAGATTATTAAACACGGCGGGCACACCCGCGGCGGTGTGGCCAGCGATGACCACGATGTCCGGTGCGTCCGTCCCCGGCAGCGAGTACGGCCGGTCTGCGGCGGTGTAGGTGCACGCCTTGTCGAGCGATGCCGGGTCGAGCGCGTTGTCCTTCGTGCGGCACGCGCCTTCGTCGAACTGCGCGCGGACGTTGATGGCGGGGATATACATCTCCACTGCGGCGGCCTGTTCGATGGTTGGCGCCTCCACGGTCGTCGTGGGGGCTTCGCTCAGCGCTGCCGGGGCGTCTGGTTCCTGATGTCGCAGCGCGAAGAACGTGAGCGCGAGCAGCACGACGAGGACGAGTCCTAAGACGAGGGCGACGCGCGGAATACGCGGGCCGGCTTCCGGCGCGGTGCGCGGGCTGCGTCGGGGCGGCCGCGAGCGCTGCGGCTGCTCGAGCGTGCGCGCGGTGCGGCGGGGCTGGCGGCGCGCAGTAGGGGCGGGGGCATCGGCAGCGCGGGCGGGGCGCCCTACGCTATAGGTTCCTGGTCGCGGGGTGATGCGAGTGGATTCGGCGCTGGGGCGGGGGAGGCGGTAGGTGTCGCGACGGGTGCCGCGGCCGTCACCGGACCTGCGGTGGGGGTCGGTGGGGTACGGCATGGGAGACTCCGGAGGGACGGGCGCTGAGCGCGTAAGACGAGTGGGTTTATTTTACGCCCGCGCGCTGCCCGTGGGACGTCTAACGGGCTCTTCCGGTTTTAGAGTGCATTGATTTTGTGTCGGATGTTGGCGGCGTGAATCAGGCACCGCAATATGTAGTG
>NZ_JBCJKS010000040.1:0-2005 GCF_039822565.1 Corynebacterium sp. SA-MJD20WY100
CCGGAAGCTAAGCCTGCCCGCGCTGATGGTACTGCACTCGGGAGGGTGTGGGAGAGTAAGTTACCGCCGACATAAAAACAACAAACAACAACTACATAACACGCTGCAAGCCCAGACACCACCATGTGGTGCCTGGGCTTACAGTCGTTTTAGCCCCCGATTGTCTGTCGTGACCGTGCTTTCCTTCAAGTCTCACGCGCGGCGGCCAGGTGCCAGCGACTGAGAGGAGGGTCAGGCACACGCGATCGGCTACAGCGACGCCGACCGCAACGCCGGCGCACGGGCTACAGCCTCCGAAAAATAAACGAGTCACACAAATTCCCCTGATTCTTGGACGACTCATTCACACTTCAACGCACGTAGCGGAGAGACGTCTCAACTGTGTCTTCAGTCGCTGATACGCGATTACAGCGTCATTCGAGCCAGACCTGTCCCGCGCCTTCCCGCCAGCGAGCTCGAAACCGTGCTTGAGCTTGGTTATCCGGTCATCTGGTTGATGAGTGACGCAGAGTAATTGATATAAACCTGGGGTAGGTTCCAACGTAAATGCGCATCGCACTTATCAGTGGTGTACTCGCGATGTGACTTTGCTGTAGGCCGCATTGAGAATCCTGGTTGGTCCGGTCGAGTCGTTGTCGACTGTGTTCTTGAATGCGACGGAACAGCCAGTCGCCGAAGCCGTAGAGTCTGCCTTGCTCGGCTTACTCTGGAGTAGTCACGAAACGTCATCGGAAATGGCTCCGCAGGGCATTCTCATCGTTAGCCCCGCCAGCTGCCTTTATTGCTGAACAACAGACGCAAATGTTTTGCGGCCCGAATACGACGTGGCAACTGCCAGCAAGATGGCCAGAAGTACATTCCATTGGGCAAGGATTGCAAAAGAAGCAAGCCCTCTAAGCCTCCGTTGGATGACGTAATACTGAAGCGAAAACCCTTCTTGCCCAACTCAAAACTTTGTGTGGTCGCTCAGTTCCGACCGAGGTTTGGCGAAGTCGTGGCGTAGTGCAGGGCAGCTAGCGGCAGCGCGAGCTGTGCTGCGTATTGAAGGCGATTGATCACTACGTCGTTGGGAGCAAACACGAGCGGAACGCCGGCCAGTAAGCCAGCGAGCAATAACAGCTGACGAGCCGATAGTCTACCTATAGCTGCAAGCAAGCTAACGGCATGCGGTACCGCCAGCATGAGCATCAGCTGGAATAGTCGTAAAAGCACAGTTGTAAGTAGCGCGCCACTTTGCCGCCGGGGGGATGTGAACCAAGAGTCTGAAAGTTATTGAGGTATATCGCTTCGTGCGGATGCGGGAATCGGCAAGCCACTTGACTTCCCAATTTCCTCCATTAATCGGTGGCTATTACCGCGGAGAATTGCCTCCCCAGCGTGCAAACGCGGTAACAGTCACGGCGTGCGTTAGAAATGTGGGTGCTGACGACGCCGCTCCAAGAATTAGTGAGGTTGAACATAGCCGATACCGTCGCATTTCGATGAGAGGACTTCTTTGTTCATCGTACGAGCTACTTCCTAGGTTTGATCGAAAGCCGGAAAGGACTCCTGTAGCGTGCGCCTGTGCCGGCTAAAGCTGACGGTGCCTTCAGAATTGCCATCTGAAGCCGTTCTGGTAGCGGTCTCCCACCAGGAACTTCGGCGTACGTCTTTTGAGGGCAGTCGACAAGCCGCAGCAGATGGGTACGGTCCCTTCTCAGACGTCACTGAATCAGTTGGTCGCCGAGGATTGCCATCTGATTGTTCTCCATGAGTACCGAAGATAAGGGCTGTGTCCTGCAGATTTGTGTGTTTTTAGATCGCTGTGTATCTTTATCTAAGTCAGCGCGACCGACAACGCCCCACAAGCACTTGATGGTGTTTGGCTGAAGTGGCGGGAGGAAAACAAGCGGTTGACAATCTACCTTCCTTTTAAATTGCGGAACTTCGTTTCGTTGTTTGAGGGTGTGGTGATGATGTTTGAGAACTCAATAGTGTGCCAATGTACTTTTATTTTTGTCTGTTT
>NZ_JBCJKS010000041.1:0-1623 GCF_039822565.1 Corynebacterium sp. SA-MJD20WY100
TGTTATGTCCATGAGGTTTTTGGACTGGGAGTCCAGCTACTTTTTGGACTCGGAGTCTAGGGACTTTGTGGACGTGGAGTCTCCCCGCTTTTTGGACGGGGAGTCCACGGAGTTTTTGTACTGGTGCTAGCTTGGCTTCTTCCGGCGGCTTGGCCGTGGCCCAGAGAGGTTGGGTTTTAGCTCTGGGGGTTGTCGGTGCCACATGCCGACAACGTGGTTTATGTTGATTTGACCGCCGGGTGGACGCTGATTCAGTTGGATCGGTAGCGGAAATGAAAACAGTTTCTCACCGTCGTGATCAGTAAAAAATTCCGCATAGTCATCGGTTACGCTGCTGTAGATGGCTCGATTTTTGAAGCGCAGCCCGACGTAGAGGCCGTGTCCCATGACGCGTACCACCCCGCTTTTGTTGATCCACAGCTTGTCCGGGATAGGCCAGAGTGCATTTACACCGGTAGAGCTTGGCATTACGGTTGAGGAATCGGCATGGGGTGTATCTTGCTGGATCGCCTGAGTGTCGTTGCCTGGTGCCCTGTTTGAAGCTGCAACTTCAGCCAGGGCATTGTCTGTCGCGACCACCGTGTCGGCTGCTAAGGTATCTGCCTGGTTGTCGGGGTGAATCCGGTGATATTGTTTCGCGATTTTCGTCCATAAAACATCCGGGTCAATCGGCTGCGTCGGTGGCTGGGCATGCGAGATAATCTCCCAGGCTTGGGCTGGGGTGATGTGCATCTTGCCCCTGAGAAGTCCTTGGTGACGACGGCGTGTGTTGTAGAAGTTGCGGTAGTCGACAATCAGCTGTTGGACCTGCGCCAGCGTCGTGGGGGTACGAGCATCCAAAAACTTGGTCATGGTTTGGTGCGATCGCTCGTCTTTGCCTTGCGTCGTGGGAGCAAAACCCGCACTTGATTGAACTCCCAGGCTGGCGAGCCAGCGTTCGGTTTGCGACAGCCGGCCGCGATGGTAGGTGGCAAAGGCATCACCGTTGTCAGAGAGGACTTCTTGGGGAAGTCCGTAAGCATCAATGGCTCCACTTAGCGTGATGCGGGCATCGGTGCCGTTTTCTGGAGTTCCAAAAGCTTGGGAGCCGACGTCGAAGCGGCTGGCATCGTCGATAACTTGGTAGATAGTCACCTGCGTGTGAGGCACATCGAAGAGTCTGTAGGCAAACGCATCGATCTGCCACAGTTCATTGACTTGGCCCCTGGCAAAGTGCCTGTAGGACTTACGCGGTCGTTTACGTGCATTGATGTCAGCGACGCCAGCCTCGTGCAGCCATTGTGCGATTAAAGCTCGCGACGGTGGTTGGTCGTAGCCGAGTTCGTCGAGGAAGAAATAGAAGATTGACCATGGGCCACAGTCTTGGCCGCGGGCTTGTAACGTACCGCGAGCTTGCAGGACCTGTTGTCGAATCTTGTCATCGTAGACCCGTCGCGGGTTCAGCGGTGCCGTGCTGTCCGGCACGATGCCAGCCCGCCCGCGTTCGGCGATACGTGCTTTGATGTTGTAGTACGTCTGCTTCGATACGCCGATGTTCTTGCAGAACTGCTGGACCGTGATGCCCTCACGGATGGGGTCGAAATCCGCTATCTTCTTGCGGAGAGTAATGGGAATTGCCATCCC
>NZ_JBCJKS010000042.1:0-1462 GCF_039822565.1 Corynebacterium sp. SA-MJD20WY100
GGCTCTTCCGGTTTTAGAGTGCATTGATTTTGTGTCGGATGTTGGCGGCGTGAATCAGGCACCGCAATATGTAGTGGTCGAGGTTGCGGAATCCCAGGGCGATGCCGCGTAGGAATTCCAACCGACCGTTAATCGCTTCGACAGGTCCGTTGGATACTCCGTGGTCGAAGTAGGCGAGGATGTCCTTGCGGCGTTTGTTCATGGTCCTGCTTAGCTGCGCGATCTCAGTGATCCCGGCGTCTTTGATGTCAACAAGCGTGTCAATGAGCGTGCTCATGGCTTTCTTGGCTGCTTGCTTGTTGGGATTGTTGTAGCAGCTTATGACTTGTTGGTAGTAGGTCCAGGTCTCTTGTAGCGGCGCGTAGTCGTCGTCGAAGTCAAACAGTTCCTCAAGCCTCCCGCGCTGCTTGTCGGTGAGTAGGCGCTCGGTGGTCAACAGAGTTTTCCGGTTGCGGTAGAGCGGGTCTTTGCTGCGGCCACGTCGGCCTGTTGTTTCTAACTGGAGCCTGGTGCGGCACTTGGTGAGCTTGTCACCGGCCAGGCGTACAACGTGGAACGGGTCCATGACTTGGGTGGCGTTGGGAATGACTTCGCCAGCGGCGGTGGCATAGCCTTGGAAGCCGTCCATGCTGATGATCTTGACCTGATCGCGGAACTGCTCGCTGTGATTATTCAGCCATGTTCGTAACGCGTCAGCGCTTCTGCCTGGGACAACGTCAAGAAGCCGAGCGGGGCGGATGACGTTTCCATCCTTGTCGTGGTGGTCGGTCATATCAACGATGACGGTGACGTATCCGTCGCGCCATTTGCGTCGGTTGTGCGACCAGCGATGCTCATCAACACCGATGACCTTGACCCCGTCGAGGTAGTGCTCGTCGTTGTAAATCAAGTCCTGGACAGCGGCTAAGGCCAAGGCGTTGGTGGTATCCCACCCCAGGCCTAATGACTTGGCTGCAGCGGCAACGCTCATCCGATCTAGGCAGAGTCGTTGCAGTATCCAGCGGGTCACCCTGTCCGTGGTCTTTGAATTGTCGGGCGCGCAGGTAAGGCCCGCGCGGAAGATCTTCTGCAAGCAGCGCTTGTTGGTGCACCGGTAGCGTGGAAGGCGCACATGAAGGCGTGTTGGGTGGCCGACGATGGGCAGATCGACCAGGCTGCGGATGACGTGGTCGCGGAATACTCCAGGCTGACCGCACGTGGGGCATTCATTGATGGGCTCGACGGGCTCGGCTTCGATGACGGTGACATCGCCGTGTTCTGCGGCCCCGGTGATAGTAACTCCTAGTTCTGCGGTGCGGCAGATGGTATCGACGATGACATTTCCGTTAGGCTGCACAGTAGGTCCTTGGTTTGTACGGATGGATTAGACACCCTTATTCCTACAAAGCCAAGGACCCCAATATCTTGTGCCACGCCCGAACCCCCGGCGAACTAATCAATGCACTCTAAAACCGGAAGAGCC
>NZ_JBCJKS010000043.1:0-1335 GCF_039822565.1 Corynebacterium sp. SA-MJD20WY100
TGTGCAGCGCGGCGGTCGGAAAGCATGCTTCCGGTGATTGGAAAGCGTGGTTCTGTTGATTGGAAAGTGTCGTTGTGGGGGTGTCCCCGCGCTTGGGGTTGCGCGGGGACTTGATGTGTGCGTTGTTAGAGGATTTCTCGGGGTTGGTGTTTCTCGCGGAGGTTGATTTCTCCCTTCAGTGCGATGGTCATTGACGGGTGCATGATCCGGTTAATGAGGGACTCTGCGGTGACTTGGTTGGGTATGAATTTGCCCCAGTCACTCGCGCCGGTCTGTGAGACAATGGCGGTGGCTTGGCCGGTGCGTGCTTCCATGATTTCGAAGAGCACACGTGTTGCGTGGGTCGAGATTTCTGTGGTGAAAAAGTCGTCGAAGATGACAAGATGATACTTGGATATCTTCTTCACCAGGTCATTCGTGGCAGCGATGTCCTGACGAATTTCATCGAGTCTGGTGGCAAGCTCGGCTAAGCGCCAGTACTTCACGCTCAGTAGCTGCATGCAGGCATTGTGCGCCAGGGCCTGGATCAGGAAGCTTTTACCGCTGCCGGTCGGGCCGATGACGACGAGATTTAGCGGGCTTGGGCCGGCTATCCACTCAGTGTCTTTAAGGCGCGCAAGCCGTTGCGGGGTGATTTCTTCTGGTGGGTTTTCCAGAAGTGCTCGCATGGTTGCGCTTGGATCTTTAAGTCCTGCAGCCTTAAGCCGTTTGTGGCTGGTGCGCTGGATGTAGCCTTCCTCCTGGGCACGCAGCATTTCTACGAGGACGTCACGGAATGAGTAGGAGTCATAGGCAGGATCGCCAATGATTTCTAGGGCTCGGGTTCCTGCGGTGACAATGTGAAATTTCTTGAATAGGCGCATCATCTCTTCGTCGTCCATGATTGCCGGTGATGCTGTGGCAGGTGCGGTCATTATGCCTCCTTATCTGCGGTGTCGGTGGGGATGTCGAATGCTTCAAGCCCGCGTAGCCGTGCTTGCTCGAAGTCGACAACGACGACATCGTTGTCGTCTCTAGTGGATACGGCACTGTGTTCATGCGCGTGAGCAAGTGCTCTCGTTGAGTGTTCTGCTGCGTGTGTGGTGATGGCATTTTTGATGTTGGAGTAGCCAACATATTGCTTGGTATCGAGGACGAACTTGCAGGCTTGTTCTAGTTCGACCTTCGAGTAGCGCTTGGCCAGCTTGAGAATGTTCTCGCAGGTGAAGAATGCTTGCTGCTCGATTTTCGGCCGGTCAAGCACAATGGCAATCGCTCGCGTGCAGGCAGGGCCGATATGTTGCGACCAGGTGACGTAGCGACTGCGGGTCCACAGGTTTCCGTAGACCTTGGTGT
>NZ_JBCJKS010000044.1:0-1307 GCF_039822565.1 Corynebacterium sp. SA-MJD20WY100
TGAAGTGTCCCAGGTTTTGTTCCGTTTGAGTAGATGGGAAAATTTGGAACATGCCAAGGAAATTTGACCAGGATGCGAAGGACCGTGTGGTCCGTCTTGTGGAAGACCGCATCTTGGCGGAAAATATGTCGATGCAAGCCGCGTGCCAGGCAGTAGCTCCAAAGCTGGGGGTTTCATGGCACACGGCCCGTCAATGGACTCAGCAGGCCCGCCGTGCGGGAAACATCCCAGAACCTGTGCCTGAAGATTTGGCTGCCGAGAACGCGAGGCTACGTCGTGAAAATCAAGAGCTACGCGACACTAACGAGCTGCTGAAGGCTGCCTCAGCTTTTTTCGCGTCGGAACTCGACCCAAAACGTCAGAAATGATCCGATTCATCGATGAATACCGGAATCGTTTCTCCGTCGAGTTCATCTGTAAGACGTTGAAGAATAACCGGGCTGGTGGGTTTATCACCTCGCGTGGGTATCGCCAGTCCAAGGCCCGTGGATTAAGTGCTCGTCGCCTTCGTGATGCTGTGCTGGTCGACCGCATTAGAACTGTTCATCGGGATAATTACGGCGTCTACGGCGTGCGGAAAATGTGGCATGCTCTCCGCCGTGACGGAATTGATATCGGTCGTGAACAAACTGCTCGGTTGATGCGCTTGGCTGGTGTTTCTGGCAAAGGCAAAGGCAGATCACCTCTCACAACCCGTAAGCCTAATGTGCCTGATCTGCGCCCGGACTTGGTCGAGCGTGAGTTCAAAGCTCAGGGCCCGAATAAACTGTGGGTGGCCGACATTACGTATGTGCGCACGAAGAAAGGCTTTGTGTACGCCGCGTTTATCACCGACGTTTACTCTCGACGGATCGTTGGGTGGGCGTTATCAGACTCGATACGGACGGAAACACTGCCGCTGCAAGCTCTTAACCAGGCGATCGTGTGTGCTGAGGAAACAACAGGTCTCATTCACCATTCGGATCACGGCTCACAGTATGTCAGCGTTGTCTACAACCAGCGACTTTCCCAGCACGGGATTGCCGCTTCCACCGGAACGGTCGGGGATTCTTATGACAATGCTCTGGCAGAAAATGTTAATGGTTCCTACAAGAACGAGCTGATCCATGCTCGCAGGTGGGATGATGTTGTCGAGGTAGAAATCGCGACGTTCGAGTGGGTGTCATGGTGGAACGAGACTAGGCTCCACCAAAGCTTGGAATACCGAACCCCGGTCGAGGTCGAAACCGAATTTTGGAAGCAGAACCCGCCACAGGAAATAATAGAAATCAAGGCAAACGCCTAGGAACAAAACCCGGGGCACTTCA
>NZ_JBCJKS010000045.1:0-1182 GCF_039822565.1 Corynebacterium sp. SA-MJD20WY100
CGAGCTGACTTGGGAAAACGGACTCGTCCTGGAGGACTTCCCGTTTCAGCGTGGCGTTGAACGACTCCGCCAACGAGTTGTCCGCGCTCGTCCCGATTGCTCCCATCGACTGGGTGACACCGAATCGTTCACACAGCTTCCGGTATTGTCCAGAGGTATAGACGCTGCCATGATCGGAGTGGAAAATGGCCCCGTCAAGGTTGCCTCGGACCCCGTGGGCCATCGTGAGAGCTTCTTCGACCAACTCCGTGCGCATGTGGTCAGCGATCGCGAAACCGGTCAACTGCCGCGAATAGCAGTCGATGACGGTGGCCAGGTACATATTCGACCCGTCCGCGATCGGCAGGTACGTGATATCGCCGACGTAGATGGTGTTCGGTTTCTCCGCGATGAACTGGCGTTTCAGCAGGTCGGGCACCTTCGTAGCTTGTTTCGCAGACACGGTGGTCTTCACCCGGCGTTTTTTGGTGTAGCCGAACAGGCCCATCTGGCGCATCAACCTGGCGGTGCGCTTGTGATTGAAAAGGTCGTCGTTGGCTGGATCGGAATTGATGGCCGCCGTCACGCGTTTCGCCCCGTAACAACCGTTCTCGGCCGTGAACACGGCCTTGATCCTCGCTCCCAGCACCGCGTCGTCAAGGACGCGTCGCCGGCGGGCAGGAGCAGCTGATTTCCATTTGTAATACGAGGACCGGTTGATCTTCAAAACCTCACATAACCGCTTGACCTCGTAGAGGCCTCGGTTGTCATCAACGAACCGGAAGCGGTTCACCAGTTCGTCTCTTCCGCGAAATATTTGGCCGCCTTGCGGAGGATCTCTCGTTCCTCCCGGAGCTTGGCGTTTTCGCGTTCCAGCACGCGGATGCGTTCGGCGTCGGAGAGTCCTTCAGCAGGCGTGCGTGCGCTGTTGGCTGCGGCAATGGGGCTGGCGACTTTTTCACCGTTGGCGTTGGTCTTGGTGCCGGTGCCGAAGGCGTCGAGCCAGGTGCGCAGGGAGTTGCGGTTGACCCCGAGATCGGAGGCGATCGCGTTGAGCGTTGCTCCGGGGGTCGACTCGTACAACGAGACTGCGTCGCGCTTGAACTGTTCGGTGTAGGTCTTGCGTGGCATGGTGGAAAGGTACCTCACTTCCCCAGCGAGATGCTGGTTTCAAGGTGTCCACCATCTGGGGGTCAGGTCCCT
>NZ_JBCJKS010000046.1:0-1091 GCF_039822565.1 Corynebacterium sp. SA-MJD20WY100
ATCAGTTCAGCCTTGTAGAGACCATTGACTGTTTCGGCTAGAGCATTGTCATAAGAATCGCCGACTGTTCCCACACTCGGACGGATTCCGGATTCCGCTAGCGCAGTGGAATACTTCAGTGACACATACTGGCTGCCCCGATCACTATGGTGAATTAACTGGTTTCCATGGATTCGTCCTGCAGTCGTTAACGCATGCTCCAAAGCCTCCATGGGCAGCGCATCGGTACGCATCGTCGAGCGTGTAGCAACACCAACAATTTTTCGGCTGAATACATCCACGACAAACGCGGTATAGGCGAATCCTAACAGGGTGCGAACGTAGGTAATGTCGGCAACCCACAACCTGCCTGGTGCCTGCGCACGGAAGTTTCGGCACACAAGGTCCGGGCGATGATCCGGTATCTTCGGGCTAATCGTTGTCACAGGGGTTCGCCCACGTCGGCGGCCGGAAACACCTGCTAGCTTCATCAGTCGTGCAGTCTTATCGCGGCCGATATGAAAGCCTTCACGGTTCATCGCGTGCCACATTTTGCGGATGCCGTAGACCGAGAAATTCTTAAGCATGCACACGCTGTATCTCTGGGATAAGCAGGCTATCGCTTAAGGTCCTTGCGCTGGGAACACGAGTGGTCGCCTTGCGGTAGCCACGAGAGGTGATGAATCCACGATCTGCCTGTTTTAGAACTCTGCAGATGGCCTCGACCCCAAACTGATCTTTGTACGCGTCGATGTAGGAGATCATTTGGTCGTGGGTCGGTCGAGTTCCGCTGCGAAAAAAGCCGAAGCTGTCTTAAGAATCCCGTTTGCTCGTTTTAGTTCGCGGTTTTCACGGCGCAGACGCCCCAAGCTCTTCTTCCATTGTCTCGCCGCCTGAAGCGTCAGAGTCATCACGTACTGAAGCGCTGTCACGGTACCAGGCCCGCAACGTGTGGTGAGATACTCCAAGGAGCTCACCGACCTCCGTGTAGGCACGTTGGAGTGAGCAAGACTCCAGGCGGACCATTTCGATGATCTGATGGACCGCCTTCTCCTTGAACTCGACGGAATACTTTCTAGGCATAGTTCAATCCTTCCTTAGCTGAGGTATGT
>NZ_JBCJKS010000047.1:0-1073 GCF_039822565.1 Corynebacterium sp. SA-MJD20WY100
CACGTTGGGCTTTATCTAATTGTTCGCCGATGCCGCGTCTTGTGCGCCGAGCCCTATCGTAGGAATACTGGTAATAGGTCACTGCCTGCGGTGTCCCGCTGGTGCGGCGTTTGTCGCTGTGGTGACGGTGGGTCCAGATGTGTCCGTCTTCGTAGTCGGTGTAGCTGCGTCCTTCCACCGCATCCAGCCAGGCTTTAATTGGTTCTGGGATTTCGCGTTCTTTCGTGCCCAGAATGTAGTCCAACCCGGCATCGATAATCGCGGTCTTGTTGGCGGCTGAAAACATGCCAGCATCAGCAACAATCGTGATGTCGTCAAGGTGGTAGACGTCTTTAAGACGCAGGATCATTGGCAACATGGTGTGCGTTTCAGCACGATTGCCTTCAAACGCGCCGATCGCCAAGGGGAAGCCGGTGGAGTCGGTGAGCATCCCGACAGTGATCTGGGGTTCGAGTCGGCGTTCTTTACTAAACCCGGGTTTGCGCAGCTCGTCGGGCACGTCAGTTTCAAAATACAAGGTCGTCACATCGTAGAGAACCATCACACCAGGACCAATGGCCGCGTGTGTAGCTAGGGCGTGGGTTATCTGGTCGCGGAAGTCCTTGTCAGCATACCGCGGAAGACGACGTTGAATGGTTTTGTAGGAGGCTTGCTTCACGCCGACTTCTGCCAGAGTTTCAATGGAATCCAACTTGGATCCTGGCGAGATAATCCGGGCTTGGACCAGGTTGAAAAACACCTCATCCTCGCCGCTTGCCGCATCCAGACCAAGGAGTTGGAAGGCCCCGCGAATCGCGTCTAGGAGAAGACCTGCGCGTTCGCCGGATACCGTGACGGGATTATCAACCGTGCCTGTTCCAGACACGGCAACCGGGAAAGGCAGCACTCCGAGGTCGAGTGAAATTTGCTCGCCATCGACAAGTCGCTGAGCCTTGACCATCAGCGCTGCGAGATCGTGGTCGGTGTGGGCGGAGCCGACGTGTTCAATTTCAGGTTTGCGGTTTCGGTAGCGCCAAATAATTTGAACAGCGGTCGCACCCGACGCCGTCGGGATCCGGCGGATACTCGGTGAC
>NZ_JBCJKS010000048.1:0-736 GCF_039822565.1 Corynebacterium sp. SA-MJD20WY100
TTGGCGATCCACAGTCCCAGGATGTGTTTGATTCCGTCGATGTCCACGCCGATGGCCATATAGGCGCTCTTGTTGACTACGCGTCCACCGTCACGGACTTTGATGCGCAATGCGTCAAGGAAGATGACGGGGTAGAACTCGTCGAGCTGGCGGTTTTGCCACACCATGACTTCATCAAGGACTGCGTCAGTGACAGCTGAGATTGTCTCATGGGAGATATCCACCCGCATGGCGGTGGCCATATGGTGCCTGATATCGCGCACGGTCATTCCGCCGGCATACAAGCTCACGATCATGTCATCGACGTCAGTCAAGCGCCTGGAGCCTTTGGGAACCATGGTGGGAAGAAACGTCCCTGCCCTGTCTCTGGGAACGTCTACGGTAACCGGCCCGTAATTGGAATCAACCGTCTTCGGGTAGGTGCCATTGCGGTGATTATCAGTCCCAGCTGCCGCTTTAGCTTCCCGATCACCGGATTGATAGCCGAGGTGGGCATCCATCTCAGCATTCAAACCTCTGGTAATCGAGGCTTGCAACATGCCGCGCACCAGGTCATTGGCATCCGTCGTGGAGGTGCCTAGTTCGTCGATCAGCTTCGCGATTTCAGGGTTAGCGAGAAGCTTTTGCTCAATCGCGTCAATCTTGGCCTTATCAGCCGGGTCTCGTCGTGCCACAGTAGTCATTCTGGCTTATCTCCTTATGCGGGATGGATTCCCACACACAAACCATCAGACAC
>NZ_JBCJKS010000049.1:0-694 GCF_039822565.1 Corynebacterium sp. SA-MJD20WY100
GAAGGAGCATCCTTTTGGGCGCAAGTGTGCTCTAACCTGTCGAATCGTGGGGTCAAAGACGTCTTCATTGTCTGCTGTGATGGGCTCAAAGGCTTGCCTGAGGCAGTGGAGGCAACCTGGCCAGGATCGATGGTGCAAACCTGTATCGTGCACCTGATTCGTGCTGCCAACCGGTGGGTGGCCTACGGCGATCGCAAGGCCGTGTCGGCAGCATTGAAGAAGGTTTATACCGCCCCTGATGAATCCACTGCTGCAGCAGCACTGGCAGAATTCGCAGACTCTGCGCTGGGTGAGAAATACCCCAGGTCTGTGAAGGTCTGGCAAGACGCGTGGGAGCGGTTCGTGCCGTTCTTGCAGTTTCCGCCGGCTGCGAGGAAGGTTATCTATACGACGAACTCTATTGAGTCGTTTAACAATGAGCTGCGCAA
Organism: Corynebacterium sp. SA-MJD20WY100; assembly: GCF_039822565.1. Taxonomy (NCBI): domain Bacteria; kingdom Bacillati; phylum Actinomycetota; class Actinomycetes; order Mycobacteriales; family Corynebacteriaceae; genus Corynebacterium; species Corynebacterium sp. SA-MJD20WY100. Next base: position 429 of record NZ_JBCJKS010000049.1, read on the forward strand.
AGCCACTCGTAATCGGGTGCAGTTCACCAATGATGAGTCGGCGTTGAAGACATTGTGGTTGATGATCTGCAATATTGAAGACAAACGCGCAGCTAAACGCGCTAAAGAAGGTAAACGAGCCGCCGCTTCAGCTAGCCGGCTCGTTGAAGGCGGAAAGGTTTCAGGGTGGAAACAAGCCATCAACCAAATGGCCGTGGCCTACCCCGACCGCTTCGACCAATACCTCTAAGAAATCAAGCCCCACACACAATCAACTTGACACGCTC
>NZ_JBCJKS010000050.1:0-595 GCF_039822565.1 Corynebacterium sp. SA-MJD20WY100
TGAGCGGATGACGAGACTCGAACTCGCGACCCTCACCTTGGCAAGGTGATGCGCTACCAACTGCGCTACATCCGCATTCGAAACCCGAAGGTTTCTGTGCGCGATACTGGGATTGAACCAGTGACCTCTTCCGTGTCAGGGAAGCGCTCTCCCGCTGAGCTAATCGCGCGGGCATCTTCACTTGAAGACTTTGAGGTGGAAACGGGAATCGAACCCGTGTGCAAGGTTTTGCAGACCTTTGCCTCACCACTCGGCCATTCCACCGTGGCATACCGCCTCAACAGTACACTCTCAAAAAAGAGAAGTACTTGAGCGGATGACGAGACTCGAACTCGCGACCCTCACCTTGGCAAGGTGATGCGCTACCAACTGCGCTACATCCGCATTCGAAACCAGGCCCGGTTTCTAGGACTAAAAGTCCGTGTGCGCGATACTGGGATTGAACCAGTGACCTCTTCCGTGTCAGGGAAGCGCTCTCCCGCTGAGCTAATCGCGCGGGATTCGGTCCATAAAAGAACCTGAGCGGATGACGAGACTCGAACTCGCGACCCTCACCTTGGCAAGGTGATGCGCTACCAACTGCGCTACATCCGCA